>JBKBUN010000003.1:0-47870 GCA_046289925.1 Burkholderiaceae bacterium
GAATCGGCCGAAGCTGCGCAACGGCCTGAGACAACGGGCCGGGATGCAGCCCGTGGCCGCAACCCGGACCTGAGACTATCACCGCCGCAACACCTGCAAGCGGTTTGCGGGCATTGCGCGCGCGGTTCAGCATCCAGCGCGCAAGATGTTGCCGGTGCACACGATGAATGGATCGGGCGCACGCAGTAGAACCACTACCCAGGCCAGACCCAGGCGGGCATGCCCGGCCAGAATGTATGGCGGAGCTCCATGATGCGTGGTGATGCCACAAGCAGATCAGGGCCCGGCCGAAGCGGGGCAGGAGCGCGGCTTCGATGGCACCGAAGTCGGCCTCACAGAAAGGTTTTTGTTCGATGTCCACACTCAACTACCGCCACCTTTACTACTTCTGGGTTGTTGCCAAGGAAGGCGGCTTTGCCCGCGCGGCCGAGCGGCTGGACATGGCCATCCAGACCGTCAGCGTGCAGGTGCGGGCGCTGGAGCAGCACCTGGGCCTGCAATTGCTCAAGCCCGCAGGCCGCGGCGTGACCGTGACGGAGGCCGGTCAGGCGGTGCTGCGCCGGGCTGAAGAAATCTTCCAACTCGGGGAACTGATCCCCGAGGAAGCCCAGGCGGCAGCCACAGGCCAGATGGCGCGGCTGGCCGTGGGCATGTCGGACGGTCTGTCGAAGCTCGCAGCCCATGCGCTGCTGAGCCCGGTGCTGGACACCCCCTCGCTCAAGCTGCTGTGCCATGAGGGCGAGGTCGAAGACCTGCTGGCCGAGCTGGCGCTGCACCGGCTGGACCTGGTACTGGCATGCCAGGCGCCGCCGCAGAACTCCAGCCTGCGCCTGAGCAGTGAGCGCATCGCAGAATCGCCCATCCATTGGTATGGCCCTGAAGCTCTGGTGCAGGCCGAGCGGATTGACGATTTCCCGCGCTGCCTGGGCCAACTGCCCCTCCTGCTGCCCACTGCCCATGCGGCCCTGCGCGGGCGCATTGACCGCTGGTTCGAAGCGCACCGCATCGTGCCGCGCGTGGTGGGCGAGTTTGAAGACAGCGCGCTGCTGAGCCTGTTTGCGGCACAGGGCCTGGGGGTGTTTCCGGTGTCGGCCATGGGCAGCGCCGACGTAGCCGCCATGCGCGGCCTGCGTCTGTTGGGCGCGAGCGATGATCTGCGCGAGGAGATCTTTGCCATTCGCTCGCGGCGCGGACTGCACCATCCGCTGGTGCAGCGCATTCTCGCGGCCGCGCAAGGCCGCTGACCGTCCTGGCGGCCCACATTTCGCACACTTCGAAGAACAACGTTCTATCAGAGGTCTGGCGCCCAGCACCGGTCCGCCGCACGCGAGGAACCGATGTCGCCGCCATACCACCATGCTGCGCAGCAAATACGCAATGGTTTGCCGCCAATCGATGTCGACCTGGCAGGCGGCGCGTACGCTGCACAAACTCGGCGATTGACGCTCTGCGGGCGGATTGCTATATTACTAACCAGTCAGTCAGTAATATCCTCTCCTCTGCTCCCGCATGTCGCCGACGCCCAGTTCCTCTCCAACCAAACGCGAAAGACGCAAAGAAGCGCGTCCTGGCGAGTTGCTGGAAGCTGCGCTGGACCTGTTCGTTGAAAAGGGCTTTGCGGCGACGCGGGTGGACGAGGTCGCGGCGCGTGCCGGGGTGTCCAAGGGCACGCTGTTCCTCTACTTTCTCAGCAAGGCAGATCTGTTCAAGGCCGTGGTGCGCGAAAACATCGCCGGTCTCTTCATCGAATGGAACAGCGAAGTGGAGACCTTTGCGGGCAGCACCGCGGAGCTGCTGCACTACTGCTATCGCGTCTGGTGGGAACGTGTGGGCAGCACCAAGGCCTCGGGCATCACCAAGCTGATGCTCAGTGAGGCGCAGAACTTCCCGGAGATCACACAGTTCTATCAGCAGGAAGTCATCCTGCCGGGGCAGCAACTCATTCGCCGCATTTTGCAGCGCGGCATCGACCGAGGCGAGTTTCGCGCGGTACCGCTGGACGACGCCATTTATGTGGTGCTGGCCCCGATGATGTTCCTCATGATGTGGAAGCACTCCATAGGGGCCTGCGCGCAGGGCGCACTCGACATCGACCCCGACCGTTTTCTCGCCACCCAAGCCGACGTCATTGCACACGGCCTGGCCACCCGTCCTGGCAACGCCGGGCCGACCGCTTAGGTCGAGCACACTCCACCACGCCCATGCTGATGAAACGCTGGATTCCCTGGACACTGGCCGCGCTGGTTGCGGCACTGATGGCAGTGGGTGTGGCCCGCGCACTGGCCGCGCGGCAAGCGCAGCAGCAGGCCACGGCCCAGGCCACGCAGCGCGAAGCGCCAGCCTTGCTGGTGCAGGCATCCGAATGGCTGCAGGCCGAACGACGCATCCTCACGCTAGAGGCAGCGGTCTCGGGCACCGTGCGGGCCGTTGATACCGCGCTGGTCAAAGCACGCGTGGCCGGAGAACTGCAGGGCCTGACCGTGCGCGAGGGCGACACCGTCAGCGCGGGCCAAGTGCTCGCACGCATCGATCCAACCGAATCGCAGGCGCGCCTGCGGCAAGCCACCCAACAGGCCGACGCAGCGCGCGCGCAGGTCGACATTCAGCAAAGGCTGTACGACAACAACCGTGCGCTGATGTCGCAAGGCTTCATCTCTTCCACGGCGCTTGCCACATCGCAGGCGAATCTGGACGCCGCGCGCGCCAGTTACGAAGCCGCGGCCGCAGCCGCCGATGTGGCCCGCAAGGCGCTACAAGACACACAACTGCGCAGCCCCATCACCGGGCAGGTGTCGCAACGCTTTGCCCAGCCCGGCGAGCGCCTGTCTGTGGACGGGCGCGTGCTGGAGGTGGTGGACCTGTCGCGTCTGGAGGTGGAAGGCATGGTCGCACCGGGCGATTCGGTCGCGCTGCGCGTTGGACAGACGGCGCTGCTGCAGGTCGAGGGCACCGGCCTGCCGGTACAGGCGCGCGTGGTGCGCATCGGTCCCAGTGCCCAGACCGGCAATCGCAATGTACTGGTGTACCTGCGCCTTGACGCTGCGTCGCCTGGTACGGCCACGCTGCGCCCTGGCCTGTTTTTGACGGGACGCATCGCCACCGGCACACAGGAGGCGACCGTACTGCCGCTGGACGCCGTGCGCACCGATCAGCCCGCGCCCTATGTGCAGGCCGTGCGCAACGACCGCGTCGTGCACCTGCCCGTACGTCTGGGGCCGCGCTCTTCAGAGGGTGGCACTACCTGGGTGGCGGTGGAGGGGCTTGATGCAGGGCAGCGCGTGCTGGCCGGCCGTCTGGGTGCCTTGCGCGAAGGCACTCGTGTGCAGGTCGCCGCTGCGCCGACGGCCGCAAGCGCCGCGTCCACCGCCTCGTCGGGTGCCGTGCGCTGATTTGCCATGTGGTTCACCCGCGTCAGCCTTCAGAACCCCGTCTTCGCGACGATGGTCATGCTCGCCTTCGTGGTGCTCGGGGCGTTCTCCCTGCAGCGCCTGAAGGTCGACCAGTTCCCCAACATCGACTTCCCGGTGGTGGTGGTCACGGTGGACTATCCCGGCGCATCGCCCGAAATCGTGGAGAGCGAGGTCACCAAAAAGATTGAGGAAGGCGTCAACTCCATCGCGGGCATCAACGCGCTCACCTCGCGCAGCTACGAAGGCACGGCGGTGGTCATCATCGAGTTCCAACTGCACATCGACGGGCGCAAAGCCGCTGAAGACGTGCGCGAGAAGGTGGCCGCCGTGCGCCCCAGCCTGCGCACTGAGGTCAAGGAGCCGCGCGTGCTGCGCTTTGACCCGGCCAGCCGTGCCGTGTGGTCGCTTGCAGTGCTGCCAGACAACGCGACAGCGTCTGCACCGAGCGCGGTGGAACTCACCACCTGGGCCGAACAGACCCTCAAGAAGCGCCTTGAGAACGTGCGCGGCGTGGGGGCTGTAAACCTGGTGGGAGCCACTCGGCGCGAAATCAACCTCTACCTGAACCCGCAGGCCCTGGAAGCCTATGGCGTCACGCCCGAGCAGGTGGTCACAGCCGTGCGCGGCGAGAACCAGGACCTGCCGGTGGGCACGATCAAGACCGTCAGCCAGGAGCGTGTGGTGCAAATCGACGCGCGTATGGAGCGCCCGGAGGATTTTGGCCAGATCATCGTCGCGCGCCGCAACGGGGTGCCGGTGCGCCTGTCGCAGGTGGCGCGCGTACAGGACGGCGCGCAGGAGGTCGAAAGCCTGGCCCTCTACAACGGTGAACGCACGCTGCTGCTGACAGTGCAGAAGTCGCAGGGCGAAAACACCATCGAAGTGGTGGACGGCCTCAACGCCGCCGTGACCGAGCTGCGGCGCGACCTGCCTGCGGGCGTGCGGCTCGAACCCATCAGTGACACCTCGCGCCCCATCCGCGTGGCGGTGAACAACGTGCGCCAGACGCTCATCGAAGGCGCGGTGCTCACGGTGCTGATCGTGTTCCTATTCCTCCATTCGTGGCGCTCCACGGTCATCACGGGCCTCACGCTGCCAATCGCACTGATTGGCACATTCCTGTTCATGTATTGGTTCGGCTTCACCATCAACATGATCACGCTGATGGCGCTGTCGCTGTGCGTAGGCCTGTTGATTGACGATGCCATCGTGGTGCGCGAGAACATCGTGCGCCACGTGCAGATGGGCAAGTCGGCCTATGCGGCCTCGCTGGACGGCACACAGGAGATTGGACTGGCCGTGCTGGCCACCACGCTGTCCATCGTCGCGGTGTTTCTGCCCATTGGTTTCATGGGCGGCATCATCGGCAAGTTCTTCCACGAATTCGGCATCACCATCGTGGCAGCGGTGCTGATCTCGATGTTCGTGAGCTTCACGCTCGATCCCATGCTGTCTTCGGTCTGGCACGACCCCAGCATCCACGTGCACGGGAGCAACCCCGGTGCCCCCCGCACGCTGTACGACAAGACCCTGGGACGCCTAACACATGCCTTTGACCGCGCCACCGAAGCCATCGCCGAAGGGTATCAGCACATCCTGCGCTGGTCGCTGGTGCACAAGCTCACTACGCTGGCCCTGGCTGTGGCCGTATTCGTGGTCAGCATCGTGATGGTTCCGCTGCTTGGCACCGAATTCGTACCCAAGGCCGACTTTTCGGAAACCTCGGTCAACTTCTACACCCCGGTCGGTTCGTCCTTGGAAGCCACCGAAGCCAAGGCGCGCCAGGTGGAACAGGTGCTGCGCAGCCTGCCCGAAGTGCGCTACACGCTGACCACCATCAATACCGGCAATGCCCAGGGCAAGATGTACGCCAGCGTCTATGTGCGCCTGGTAGATCGCCACCAGCGCGAGCGCAGCGTGGACCAGATGTCTACGGTGCTGCGCGAGCAGTTGTCGCGGATTGCGGGCATCACTGTCACACACGTTGGCCTGCTCGACCCGGTGGGTGGACAAAAGCAGATCGAGTTTTCGCTGCAGGGACCGGATCTGAAAGAGCTCGAACGCCTGACCCGGGCCGTGACCGAACAAATCCGCGGCATTCCGGGCCTTGTGGACCTGGACACCAGCCTCAAGCCAGACAAACCCGTAATCGCCGTCGAGGTACGGCGCGACGCGGCGTCCGACCTGGGCCTGGGCGTGGCGCAAATGGCCAGCAGTCTGCGCACCCTGGTGGCCGGCCAGACGGTGGGCAACTGGCGCGCCCCCGATGACCAGACCTACGACGTGAATGTGCGCCTTGCGCCCGAGGCTCGCACCACACCCGAAGACCTGCAGCGCCTGTCCTTCACCGTGACGGCGCCCGACGGCACACAGCGGCTGGTGCGCCTGGGCCAAGTGGCGCAGGTCAGTGAATCGACCGGCGCGAACCAAATCAACCGCCGCGACCTGACCCGCGAAGTGGCAGTGAATGCCAACGTGTCGCAGCGCTCGGCCGGCGAAGTCTCGGACGACATTCGCCGCGCGCTGGAGCAGGTCACGTTTCCACCTGGCTATCGCTACCAGTTTGGCGGCTCCACCAAGAACATGGCGGAATCGTTCGGCTACGCCATTTCGGCCCTGGTGCTGGCCATTGTGTTCATCTACATGATCCTGGCGAGCCAGTTCAAGAGCTTCCTGCAGCCCCTGGCGCTGATGACCAGCCTGCCGCTGACCCTGATTGGGGTGGTGTTGGCGCTGCTCATGTTCCGCTCCACCCTGTCCATGTTCTCCATCATCGGGGTGGTGATGCTCATGGGCCTGGTGACCAAGAACGCCATCCTGCTGGTGGACTTCGCCATCCGGGCACGCGCACCGCACACCAATGATGCTGGCGAAGCCCCGTGGCTGGCCTGCCCCGCGAAGAAGCCCTGCTGCTGGCTGCCCGGGTGCGCCTGCGCCCCATTCTTATGACCACCCTGGCCATGATTTTTGGCATGGTGCCGTTGGCGTTTGCACTGTCCGAGGGCTCGGAGCAGCGCGCCCCCATGGGCCAAGCCGTGATCGGCGGGGTCATCACCTCGTCGCTGCTCACGCTGGTGGTGGTGCCGGTGGTGTACTGCTACATGGACGACCTGGCGCGCTGGATGCGCCGCCGCTTTGGCGCAGCCGCCGCCGAAACCACAGGCGCGGCGCCTAAAATCGAGGGTTTGTCCTGACCGCCCCCTGCTGGAGACCATCCATGAACCTGCCGCTCAACACCTCTGCGAACCCGGCCGACCCGATTGCGAATGCCCGCTACAACATGATCGAGCAGCAGATCCGGCCCTGGAACGTGCTGGACCACCAAGTGCTCGACCTGCTGGCCGTGGTGCACCGCGAGGACTTTGTACCCGCAGCCTACCGCAGCATGGCCTTCATGGACATGGAGGTGCCACTGGCCGGCGAGCCTGAGCAGGCGCTGCGCGACGGCCGCTGCATGCTGGCGCCCCGCGTGGAGGCGCGCATGCTGCAAGACCTCCAGGTGCGCCCCACCGACCGGGTGCTCGAAATCGGCACAGGATCGGGCTACATGGCTGCTTTGCTGGGTCACTGCGCGCAAAGCGTCACCACGCTGGAGATCGACCCCGCACTGGCAGACATGGCGCGCCAGAACCTGCAGAACGCCGGACTGACGAACGTGAGCGTGCACGTGGCCGACGGCGCACAAGAGCTGCCGGTGGAGGGTCCGTTCGACGTGATCGTGCTCAGCGGTTCGGTGGCCGAGTTGCCCTCGGCCCTGCTTGGCCAGTTGCGCGACGGCGGGCGTCTGGGCGCCATCGTGGGCCACGACCCGGTGATGCGTTTCACGATCGTGCGCCGCACGGGAGACCGCTACGAAAGCACCGCCCCCTGGGACACCACAGCACCGCGCCTGCAGCATTTCCCTGAGCCTTCGGGCTTCTCGTTCTGACCCAGAAAGCCAGTCATGGACCACGTTCGACCTTCTGAACTGCGCGACTGGTTTGCCGCCGTGGCACCCGGCGGGGCCACCCCGGTGGTGCTGGACGTGCGCGAGCCCTGGGAGTGGCAGACCTCCAGTGTCAAAGCCGAAGGCTTCGAACTGGTGCGCATTCCCATGGGCAACATTCCATCGCGCCTGGCGGACATCGACCCCGCGCGCCCCGTGGCCTGCCTGTGCCATCACGGTGCGCGCAGCCTGCGGGTGGCAATGTTCTTGCAACAACAAGGGTTTGGTGCTGTCGCCAACATCACCGGCGGCATCGAAGCCTGGGCGCAGGAGCTGGACCCTTCCCTGCCCCGCTACTGAACCTGCCCTGCCCGACCAGGGCCGTTTTTTGAGGACTTTCCATGACACTGCCGCGGCTTCTTCCCCTGACATTTGCCCTGGGCCTGTGCCTGGCCCTTCCGGTGCAGGCGCAAAGCCTGCTGGAACTGGTCGAATCGGCGCAAAAGTACGACAGCGCCTGGCAGGGGGCCCGCGCGCAACTGGAATCTGCGGAGCGCCGCGCCGACCAGGCCCGCGCCGGCCTGCTGCCCAGCGCTGCGCTGTCGGCCAGTGTCACCCGTGCGCAGACCGATGTGACGCGCCCGCCGGTGGACCGCAGCGCCACCACCCAGAGCTTGGGCGTGAACGCCTCGCAGCCGCTGTACCGCCCGGCCAACCGCATCGCACTCCAGCAAGGGGAGCGCGGCGTGGAGATCGCACGGGCCCAGCTCGATGCGGCCACGCAGGATTTGCTGGTGCGCGTGAGCCAGGCCTACTTTGATGTGCTGGCGGCGCAAGACACCCTCTCGTTTGTCCAAGCGCAAAAGACTGCTGTCGCAGAACAGTTGGCCTCTGCCAAGCGCAACTTCGAGGTGGGCACCGCCACCGTCACGGACCAACGCGAGGCCCAGGCCCGCTTCGATTTGGTGGTGGCCCAGGAAATCGCCGCCGAAAACGATCTGCGCGTCAAGCGTCTGGCGCTCGACCAGTTGGTCGGCGTGACCGGCACCAAGCCTGTGCCCCTGGCGCAGCCGGTGCAACTGCCAGCCGTGACGCCCGACGATGTCAACCAGTGGGTGGAAACCTCGCGTCACCAACAGCCGGGCGTGCGCCAAGCGGCCTTGGCGCTGGAGGTGGCGCGACTGGAAACGCGCCGCGCCGAAACCGGCCACCTGCCCACAGTGGACCTGCAGGCCGGCTACAACATCACACGCAACCCCAACGGTACGGCAACGCTGCCCGGCGTCAGCAGTCGCACCAACAACGCCAGCCTGGGGGTGGCACTGAATCTGCCGCTCTTTGCGGGCTATGCCGTGCAGAACCGCGTGCGCGAGACCCTGGCCCTGGAAGAAAAAGCCCAGGCCGACCTGGAAACCGTGCGCCGCAATGCGGCGCAAGCCACGCGGGCTGCGTTTTTCGGCGTGCAGTCCGGCCAGGCCCAAGTGCGTGCGCTGGAAGCGGCCGAACTCTCCAGCCAGAGCGCATTGGATGCCAACCGCCTGGGCTACCAGGTCGGCGTGCGTATCAACATCGACGTGCTCAACGCGCAAAGCCAGCTTTTCCAAACCAAGCGCGACCTGGCCCAGGCGCGCTACAGCGTGCTGCTAGGCACACTCAAGCTGCGCCAGGCGGCCGGCACCCTGACACTGGACGACGTGGCGGCCATCAACCGCCTGCTGGCGCCCGCAACGCCCTGACCGCTGCAGCAGGGTTTCGCCCCTGCAACAGCAGCGCAGCGATGGCACCGGCGGTGGCCTCTGCGGCGCCGCGGTGGGCTGCAGCAAACTCCAGCGCGCGGGCACGCCGCTGCGCCAATGCAGCGTCATCGGCCAACCATGCCAGGGCCTCGCGCAGCGCTTCGCTCATATCGGCCACACGCTGCGCCGCCTGCGCTTCGCAGGCCTGCTCGGCGGCCTCTGCAAAGTTGAAAGTGTGCGGGCCCAGCAGCACCGGGCATCCGCAAGCCGCGGCTTCGATCAGGTTTTGTCCGCCGAATTCGCCAAAACTGCCCCCCAGCAGCACGACATCGGCCATGCCGTAGTAGCGTGGCATCTCCCCGAGGCTGTCGCCCAGCCATACCTGCGCCGGCTCGGGCGCAGCGGCCCAAGTACTACGCCGCGACACCGTGCGCCCGCCGCCCCGCAGCCCCGCCGCCACCTCGTCAAAACGCTGCGGATGCCGCGGCACCACCAGCCATTGCACACCAGCCAGCGCGGCTGCACCGCCAGTGCGCCCTCGCAGGTCCTGCAGTGCCTGGATCCAACGCGCCTCCTCGCCTTCGCGGCTGCTGGCCAAAAGCACTACCGGGCGGCCTACTGCGGCACGCCATGCGCGGCCCTGGGCCAGCAGCTCGGCATCCGGTGTGGCGTCGAACTTGAGGTTGCCAAGCACGGCCACCACCGGCGCACCCAGCACGCGTAGGCGCTTGGCATCTGCCTCTGTCTGCGCGTAGACGGCAGCCAGTCCAGCATAGGCGGGGCGCGCCAGTGGGGCCAGCCGCAACGCGCGTTGCAGGGAGCGCGCATTGAGCCGTGCGTTGGCCAGCACCAGCGGTACACCGCGCGCACGGCAAATGTGCACCAGGTTGGGCCACACCTCGGTTTCCATGAGCACGCCCACTGCAGGCCGAAACTGCTGCAGAAAACGCGAGACAGCCCACGGCGTGTCCCACGGCAGCCAGACCTGCACGTCGCCCGGCATGAGCAGCTTTTCGCCCTCGGCGCGGCCGGTGGCCGTGCTGTGGGTGAGCAACAGCCGCATGCCCGGCAGCCGTGCCCGCAGCCGGGCCAGCAGCGTGGCGGCGGCACGCGTTTCGCCCAGCGACACCGCGTGCACCCACACGAACTGGCCCAGCGGGTCCATGGTGCTGTAGGGCACCAGGCTGTCGATGGGACGGGGATAGCGGCCCAATCGCTCGGGTATGGCCGCAAGGTAGCCAGGCTCGTCGCGCCCGCGGCGGCGCAACTTGCGCAGCAGCAGCGGCTGCGCAAGCCACATCAAGGCCGAATAGGCGGCGCGGACAAGATCGGGCATGGCGCAGGCTCTGACAGATCTGCGAGGCGTCAATGCGCGGCGCTGCTGGGCTGCGCGCCGGGTTTTACGCGGTGCAGCAAGGCCAGCATGTCGGCTTCGATGCGCGCCAGCGCTTCGGACGTATGCCCCTCAAAGCGCAGCACCAGCACAGGCGTGGTGTTGCTTGCCCGGATCAGGCCAAAGCCGTCGGGCCAGTCCACGCGCAGGCCGTCGATGGTGCTGATCTGCGCGGGCGGGTCGAACTGCGTGGGCGCCAGTGCCTGCAGTTCGGCCGTCAGGCGGTGCGGCTCGCCCTCTGCACAGGCCACGTTGAGCTCGGGGGTCGAATGGCTGCTGGGCAGGGCTTCGAGTACCGCTCCCGGGTCCGCATGGCGGCTCAGGATTTCCAGCAAACGACCGCCTGCGTAGGTGCCGTCGTCAAAGCCGTACCAGCGATCCTGGAAGAAGATGTGTCCGCTCATCTCGCCGCCCAGCGGCGCCTGCAGCGCCTTCATGCGGGCTTTGATGAGCGAATGGCCGGTCTTGTACATCACCGGCTGTCCGCCCGCAGCCTCGATGGCCGGGGCCAGGCGCTGGGTGCACTTCACGTCGAACAGAATCGGCGCCCCTGGCACGCGCGTGAGCACGTCCTGCGCAAACAGCATCATCTGCCGGTCGGGGTAGATGGTCTGACCCGACCGCGTGACGATGCCCAGCCGGTCGCCGTCACCATCGAAGGCCAGACCCAGATCGGCGTCGGACGCCTGCAGCGCACGCACCAGGTCTTGCAGGTTCTCGGGCTTGCTCGGGTCGGGGTGGTGGTTCGGAAAATTCCCGTCCACCTCAGCGTACAGGGCCTGCACCTCGCAGCCCAGCGCACGGAAGATGTCGGGGGCGGACGCGCCGGCCACACCGTTGCCGCAGTCCACCACGATCTTCATCGGACGCGCCAGGCGGATGTCGCCCACGATGCGCTCGCGGTAGGCCGGCAGCACGTCGTGCGTACGGCACTGCCCGCCGCCCTGCAGCATCCAGGCCTCAGCCTCCATCGCACGGCGCAAGGCCTGGATCTCATCGCCAAAAATCGCGCGGCCCGCCAGCACCATCTTGAAGCCGTTGTAGTCGCGCGGGTTGTGACTGCCCGTGACCTGGATACCACTGGTGCACAGGGTGGACGCCGCAAAGTACAGCATGGGCGTGGTGGCCATGCCGATGTCGATGACCGACAGGCCCACATCCTGCAGCCCGGCCATCAGCGCACCCGCCAGCGCGGAGCCTGAGAGCCTCCCATCGCGCCCGACGGCGACAGTGGTTTCACCCTCGGCCAGCGCCGCCATGCCAAAGGCCCGGCCCAGGTTGCGCGCCACGGTCTCGTTCAGGGTGTCGGGCACGATGCCGCGGATGTCGTAGGCCTTGAAGATGGCGGGTGCTGCGTGCACGAAGAGCCCTTTCGGAACAGTGAAGGCTGTCGGAAGCGAAGCCTGCGATTGTAGAAGCCCCGTTTGGCAGCAAACGCCGCAGCGGGGCGAGACACGGCCGCAGACGCAGGTCCGCAAACGTCGCATATCCAGCGCACCGTCGGCCTATGATGGTCCGCATGCCCTCCCGTCCTTCAGCACCCCTTGTACCGCAAGCCTCCAGCGCTGAAGCCGCCCGCTGGCACGAGCAGTGCTGGCGCGCGCTCAGCAGCCGCGACGCGCGCTTTGACGGCCGCTTTTTCACCGGGGTGACGAGCACCGGCGTGTATTGCCGGCCTGTGTGCGCCGTACGCACCCCCCGGCGCGAAAACTGCTGCTTTTATGCGACCGCAGCGCAGGCAGAACAGGCCGGGTTTAGGCCCTGCCTGCGCTGCCGGCCCGAACTGGCTCCGGCCGCGCAATGGTGGTCGGCGACCGACGCAGCCAGCGTGCTGGTGCGCGAGGCCCTGCGCCGCCTGCAGCCGCAAGCCCGCGGCACCGACGGCAGCGCCGTCGTGCAGACGCTGGCGCGGCAGTTGGGCGTGACCGACCGACACCTGCGCCGCGTGTTCCGGCAGCAACTGGGCGTCACGCCGCAGCAGGTGTGGCAGACGCGGCGGCTGTTGGCCGCCAAGCAGTTGCTCACCGATACGGCGCTGCCCGTGCACGCGGTGGCCGCCGCCAGCGGCTTTGGCAGCGCGCGGCGGCTGCAGGCTGCGTTCGCCGCGCAGTACGGTCTGGAACCCTCGGCCTTGCGGCGTCCGTCACAGCGCGCGGGCCATGCGCTGCAGCCCGCGCTGCGGCCCGTGCGACTGGGCTACCGACCGCCGCTTGACGCCGATGCGCTGCTGACATTTGGGGCGCAGCGGCAACTGCCCGGGCTGGAACAGGTGGACATGGCCGAACGCACCATGCGACGGGTGGTGCGTGCCCATGGCCCACATGGCCCCTGCGCTGCAGGCTGGATCGAGGCCGCATTCGACCCCTTGCGCCCGGTGGTGTGCGTGCGGCTGTCCGACAGCCTGCTGCCCGAGTTGCCCGCCTGGCTGGCCCGCGTGCGCCACTGGCTGGACCTGGACGCAGACCCGGCCGCCATCCATGCGGTGCTGGGACGGGACTTTCCAGCGGCCGAGGGCCTGCGGGTGCCAGGCACCACCGATGGTTTTGAGCTGGCCGTGCGCGCCGTGCTGGGCCAGCAGGTCAGCGTGGCTGCAGCGCGAACCTTGGCGGGCCGCGTGCTTGACGCCTGGGGCGAGCCCGTGTCAACACCCTGGCCAGCGCTGCACCGGGCGTTTCCGTCTGCCGCCGTGCTGGCGCGCGTACCAGCCGAGGCGCTGGGCGCTCTGGGCATCGTGCGGCAGCGGCAGCAGGCCCTGTTGGCGCTGGCACAGCAGGTGGATGCGGGCCTGCTCGACCTGAGCCCTCAAGCCGATGTGGAGGCCACGCGGGCCCGCCTGTGCAGCCTGCCCGGTATTGGGGCCTGGACGGCCGACTACATTGCGCTGCGCGCCCTGCGCTGGCCCGATGCGTTTGCGGCCACCGACCTGGCCTTGCACCAGGCACTGGGCCTGGCCCGCGGCAGCGGCGCAGCGCGCGCAGCCACGGCGCTGGCCGAGCCCTGGCGTCCCTGGCGCGGCTACGCCCTGCTGCGCGCCTGGGCCGGGCACTATCGGCCGCCCTCAGCCCCAGGAGCGCTGGCGGATGGCGATGCCGCGCCGCAGGCAGCCGACACGGCCCTATAGGATTTGCTATATTTTTAGTAGCTGCTCGTGCTTTATTCATAAGCACAAGCAGCCAATTCGACCCTCAAGGAATCTGCCATGGTGGCCTTTGCATCCCTCACCTACACCGTCGTGTCCTCGCCCTTGGGCCGGCTGACGCTGGCGGCATCGGCAGCAGGCCTGGCCGGTGTCTGGTTTGACGGCCAGCGCCACCGGCCCCCAGCACTGGCGGCCCAACCGATTGCCTGGCCGCGCGACGACGTCCATCCTCTGCTGCAGGCGGTGGCGGCGCAGTTGCAGGCTTACTGGCGCGGTCAGGTCCGGGCCTTCGATCTGCCGCTCGACCTGTCGGCTGGAACCCCGTTTCAGCAGGCCGTCTGGCGTGCGTTGTGCAAAGTGCCATACGGCGGCACCGTCGCCTACGGCGAACTCGCCCGCCAGTTGGGCCAGCCCCGGGCCGTGCGGGCGCTGGGCGCTGCCGTGGGCCGCAATCCGCTGTGCGTGGTGGTGCCCTGCCACCGGGTGGTGGGCGCAGGCGGTGCGCTCACGGGCTATGCCGCAGGGCTGGAGCGCAAGCAGGCGCTGCTGCAGTTGGAGGGGGAAGGCGCACTGCCGTCGCTCGAGTCGCCGTTCAAGTCGCCGCTGGCCGGGGCGACGACATGAGCCGCCCGCCTGGGTGGCCGCGTTCGTGCTGCCGGTTTTGGCAGAGCACCCCACACGGTGGATGGTGAACTGCGCCGCGCCAATGGTGGCCAGCACCGCCTTGTCAAGCGGGCTAATCAGGAAGCAGTCACCGCCCTGAGGCGTGTCTGAGTCGTCCTACACTCGGGATATGCGCCGCGTTGAGGGCCTGTCCATTCCTGCCACCGTTGCGCCTGTGCCCCTGCCGGCGGCAGACGGGTGGGTGCAGGCTGCCCGGACACAGGGCCTGCGCGCGCAGCGCGCCTGGAGACCGCATGGGCCATAACGCACTGCTGGCAGGCAGCTTGCTCATGCTGATCGTGCTGGTGATGACGCAGCTCTCGCCTGCAGACCTGCTCGCTCCAGGCCGGCGTGTGCGATACCAGCTGGGGCTGGTGGGGGGGCTGGTGTCGGTGCTGGTGCTGGCGGTGCTGCAGCGCAGTGCTCCCGATCTCGGCGTCGTCGTGTATCCCACCGCCACCGCGTTCATGGCGCTGTACTTTGGCGCTGGTGCGACGGCCATCACAGCGGCTTTGGCGCTTGCCGGCGTTGCGTGGCTTGATGTGCAGAGATTCTGGCCTGCGCTGTGCGTGCTGTTGGTCGCCTGGGGCGCTGGCGCTGGCTTTCGCGCCGCGCGCCCCATCGCGCCCATCGACAGCTGGCGTCCGCTCGTGGGCCTTGCGCTGGTGCTGCCCCTTGCCACCCTGGCCGCGCTGGTGATGTCGGGACATGCGCTGCCACCCCAGAACTTGCAGGATGTCATGCTCGGCTTGCCGTGGCATCACGGTGCCGGTTTGCTGATGCTGGGAATCGGGCGCATGGTGCTGGTGAGCCGGGCCCAGACCATGCAGGCGCTGTTGATGGCCAACACATGTCTGCAAGAGCGCGAGCAGCAGTTGAGCTTGGCGCTGAATTCTCTGGCCGGCGGGCGCTGGGAGTGGGAGGTTCCCACGCGCAGCTTTCGCTGTCATGGCAGCTTCTACCAAGCCTTCGGCATCGAGGAAGGCGATGCCCCCGACCTGTGGCAACGCTGGTACGCGCGCCGACACCCGGAGGATGCCGCGCGCAACGCCGCCCGGCTGGCCCGGGCCATGAACGGCGAGGAAGATTTCTACGAGGCCGAGTTCCGTGTGCTCGACCTGGAGGGGCGGTGGCGCTGGGTGCTGACGCGTGGCACGGTGGCCGCGCGTGACGCGACAGGCAAACCGCAGCGGCTCATTGGCATGGACATCGACATCACCGCACACCGGGAGGTGGAAGCGGCGTTGCAGGTATCGGAAGCCAAGTACACGACCTTTTTCCGCACATTGCCGGATGCAGCCGGCATCTCCCGCATTCGCGACGGTTTGTACCTGGATGTGAACCCTGCGTTCTGCGAACTGTTCGACAGGGTCCATACAGACATCGTGGGCCGCACGTCCACCGAGTTGAAGATCTGGGCCAGCGAGCAAGAACGCGAACGGTTTGTGCGGGCGTTTGAACGGGACGGCAAGGTCGATCGCCTCCCGGTGACCGCCCAGCGACATGGCGTGCGTATGCCCGGCTTGATGTCTGCACGCTCCGTGCTCATCGAGGGCGAACCGTGCTTTGTGTTCGTGTTCCACGATATGACCGAGGCCCACCGCACCAGCGAGGAGTTGCGTGCCGTCAACGGCCTGCTGCAGCAGGCCGGCCGACTCGCGCGCTTGGGGGCCTGGGAAGACGTCCGGGGCCAGGGCCTGGTCTATTGGTCCGACGTGTGCTGGGACATCCACGGCCTGCCCTTGGGTGCGCCGCCGCCTGCCAACTACATCGATCAGCATGTCGCCCCGGAATACCGGGAGACACTGCGCAACTGCCTGCGCGCGAGCATCCTGCACCGCGAAGAATGGAGCATCGAGATCGAAGTGCTGCGCGCTGACGATGGCCAGCGCCGCTGGGTGCGTGCCCGTGGCGAGCCCGTGATCGAGGGGGGGCGGGTGGCCCGGGTGCGCGGCGTGATGCAGGACATCGACGAAGCCAAGCGCGCCGAGCAGCGCCTGCGCCAATCGGAAGACCGTTTCTCGCGTATCTTTCACATGATGCCCTACCCCATGGGGCTCTCGCGCTGCAGCGACGGTTGCTACACCGACATCAACCCCGCCTGGGAGCAGATGCTGGGCATCTCTCGCGCAGAGGCCCTGGGCCGTACCGCTATCGAGCTGGGCATCTACACGGCCGACCAACGGCAACGTCTGCTCGATTTGGCAGAAAAAGACGGGCAGCTCAACGGCTATGAGATCACGCTGCACTCGCGCACGCGCGGGCCGCTGACGGTGCTGCAGTCCATGCGGCGCACCGAGTTGGAGGGCGAGCCGCACTGGCTGTTCTCGGTGCACGACATCACCGACCGCAAGCGCAACGAGGAACAAGTGCGCGAGCGCGAGGCACTGCTCTCGCTCACGCTGTCGGCCGCATCCCTGGGCTGCTGGGACTGGGACCTGCCCGCCGGGCAGATTTCGGGCGACACCCGCTGGCACCACCTGCGCGCACTGCCCACCGGGCGCGGCACTGCAAGCGATGCGCCCGTGCCCTGGGCCACCCATGTGGCCGCAGAAGACATCGAGCGCATTTCCAATGAACTGGCCCGGCACATGCGGCATCCGGGCACGCCCTTCGATGCGACTTGGCGCACCCAGGCACCCGGAGAGCCGGCCCGCTGGATTCGCAACCTGGGCAAGATCGTGCGCTACGACGACAATGGCCAGCCGCTGCGCATGCTCGGTGTGGCCATGGACGTGACCCCACAGCGCGAGCAGGAAGTGCTGCTGCAAAAGCTTGCTCATTTCGATGCGCTGACCGGCCTGCCCAACCGCGTGATGCTCGCCCGCAGGCTGCAAGACAGCATGGCCCAAGCCCGCGAACAAGGCACCCAGTTGGGCGTGGCCTACCTCGATCTGGACGGCTTCAAGCCGGTGAACGACCGCTTTGGCCACGGCACAGGCGACCGACTGCTGGTGATGGTGGCCGCACGCATCACGCGGGCGCTGCGCGCGGTCGATTGCGTTGCGCGGCTCGGGGGCGACGAGTTCGTGCTGCTGCTGCCGGGGCTGAACTCCATCGCCGACTTCGAAAACACGCTGAGGCATGTGATGGACCAGATTGCCATGCCCTACGAGATTGAAAGCGAACGCGTGGTGGTCACGGCCAGCATCGGCTACACCATGTTCCCGCTCGACGAGGCCGACGCCGACACCCTGCTGCGCCATGCCGACCAGGCCATGTACGCAGCCAAACAGGCCGGGCGCAACCGCTACCACCAGTTTGACGCCGAGCAGGAGCGCGCGCAGCAGCAGATGCGCGAACAGGGCCTGCAAGTGCGCGGGGGGTTGGCCGGGTCGCAGTTCGTGCTGTACCTGCAGCCCAAGGTGGACATGCGCAGCGGCGCGCTGGTCGGGGCCGAATTGCTCTCGCGATGGCAGCACCCCGAGCGCGGGTTGGTGTCGCCCGGCGAGTTCCTGCCGCTGCTCGAGGGCACGGAGCTCGAAATCACCTTCGGCGAATGGGTGCTCGAAGCCGCACTGCAGATGCACGAGGCCTTGAGCGCCCATGGGCTGCAGTTGCCGCTGAGCATCAACATCGCCGCGCAGCATCTGCAGCAATGCGGCTTTGCCGACTGGATGGCGCAGCGCATGGCCCATCACCCGACGGTCTCGGCCTCGCTCATGGAGTTGGAGATCACCGAGAGCGCCGCACTGTACGACCTGCAGACCGCCTCCAGTGCGCTGACCGACCTGCGCGCACTGGGCATGTCGATCTCGCTCGACGACTTCGGCACCGGCTACTCGTCGCTCACCTACCTGCGCCGTCTGCCCATGGACGTGCTGAAAATCGACCAGAGCTTTGTGCACGGCATGATGAGCGACCCTGGCGATCTGGCCATCGTGCAAGGGGTCATCGGCCTGGCGCGCTCGTTCGGCTACCGCGTGATCGCCGAAGGCGTGGAAACCGTGGAGCAGGGCCAGATGCTGCTGCAACTGGGCTGCAGCCATGCGCAGGGCTATTGCATAGCCCGGCCCATGCCGCTGGAAGATTTCGTGCGCTGGACAGCGTCTTGGGCCCCGCCGCCCGACTGGCAGCGCCAGCGGCCGGGCTGAAGCGCACCGCTGCGCCCGTGCAAACCTGCGGAGGCGGACTCATGCATGCGAACAAGTGCTCAGATGCTATTGAATTAATAGCTGGTTGTGCTTGTCCACGGGTCGTTTCAGGCCGATTTCCCTCTTAGCCTAGGTTCAGCCGCCCACCAGATCGCGCACCTGCTGCAGCGCGGCCGGGTCTTCCATGGTGGTGAGGTCGCCAGGGTCGCGCTTTTCGGCCACGGCCTGCAGGGCACGGCGCAGCAGCTTGCCGCTGCGCGTCTTGGGCAGCACCGTCACGAAGAACACACGCGAGGGGCGGGCCACCGCGCCCAGTTGCGCATCCACCAGCCGCATGATCTCGCCTTCGAGCTTGAGGCGCGCGGCTTCGTCGGTGAGGCCCGAGGGGTCCTTGGCCACGGCAAAGGCCATGGCCACCTGACCTTTGAGGCTGTCAGCCACGCCCACGACGGCCACTTCCGCCACATTGGGGTGCGAGGCGATGCTCTCCTCGATTTCGCGCGTGCCCAGGCGGTGGCCGGCCACGTTGATCACATCGTCGGTACGGCCCAGGATGAAGTGATAGCCGTCTGCGTCGCGGATGCCCCAGTCAAACGTGCTGTAGATCAGCCGACCCGGCACGCTCTTCCAATAGGTGTTCACAAAGCGCGCATCGTCGCGCCACACGGTCTGCATGCAGCCTGGGGGCAGCGGCCCTTCGATGGCCACCACGCCCTTCTGGTGGGCGCCGGTCAGTTCCTCGCCCGTGGCCTCGTCGATCAGCTTGACCTGGTAGCCGTACATGGCCTTGCCCGGGCTGCCAAAGCGGCTCGCCTGCTTTTCAACGCCATTGGCCAGCGTGAGGATAGGCCAGCCAGTTTCGGTCTGCCAGTAGTTGTCGATGATCGGCACCTGCAGCGCATTGCTGATCCATTGCGCGGTGGGCTCGTCCAGCGGCTCGCCAGCCAGCCACAGGGCTTTGAGGCTTTTTACGTTGTACTTGGCAAGGTAGGCCGGGTCCTGTTTTTTCAGCACACGCACCGCCGTAGGGGCCGAAAACATATGCGTGACGCGGTACTTCTCGACGATGCTCCACCAGATGCCCGCATCTGGCCGGATGGGCAGGCCCTCGTACATGATGGTGGTCATGCCCGCGATCAGGGGACCGTAGACGATGTAGCTGTGGCCCACCACCCAGCCGATGTCGCTGGTGGCAAAAAAGGTCTGGCCCGCCTGTGCATCGAAGATGTGGCGCATGCTGGCGGCCAGCGCCACGGCGTAGCCTCCGGTGTCGCGCTGTACGCCCTTGGGTTTGCCGGTGGTGCCGCTGGTATAGAGCGTGTAGCTCGGGTGGGTGGCGTCGACCCACTCGCAGGGCACTCGGGCCGCCAGATGCTGCTCGCGCAGCGCCGCCCAGTCGTGGTCACGTCCGGCGTGCAGGTGCATGGGGGCCAGCCCGCGGTTGACCAGCAGCACTGCCTGCGGCTTGTGGCGGGACAGTTCGATGGCCTCATCCAGCAGCGGCTTGTAGGCCACCACCTTGCCGCCGCGCGAGCCCGCATCGGCGCTGACCACCAGTACAGGTTCGGCGTCTTCGATGCGCGAGGCCAGCGAGCCCGAGGCAAAACCGCCAAACACCACCGAGTGCAGCGCTCCGATGCGTGTGCAAGCCAGCATGGCAAAGGCCGCCTCGGCAATCATGGGCATGTAGATCAGCACCCGGTCGCCCTTTTTCACGCCCAAGCCCTGTAGCACCGCAGCCATGCGCTGCACTTCGGTGTGCAACTCGGCAAAGCTGTAGCTGCGCTCGGTCTCGGTTTCGGTCGAGATGGCCACCAGCGCAGGCTGATCGCCCCGCACGGCCACGTGGCGGTCTACCGCGTTGTGGCACAGGTTGGTGGTACCGCCCACAAACCATTTGGCAAACGGCGGGTTGCTGTAGTCGCAGATTTGCTGGGGCGGCGTGTGCCAGTCGATCAGACGGGCCTGCTCATCCCAGAAGGCGTCGCGCTTTTCGATGGAGCGGCGGTAGAACTCGGCGTAATCGCTCATGGGTGTCTCCTCGGATCTCTCTCGCAGCCTGTCGGTCGGCCAGGCCCTTCAGAATTCATAATTATTCATCACGGGCTTGCTGCAAGCTGACGGCCGGTGCTCGCCCCTGCGCAATCCCCTGAGTGCGCATGAACACAGGCGTCCGATGTGATCTCGGGGGGCGCAGAATGCCCGGTTTGAGCTCCAACAGCGCAACAGCGGCCAATTTCGGGCCGCTCTGCGCTCACTTGATGAGCGTCAGCATGTCCTTGAAAGCCGGGTGCTCGCAGGAGCGCATCCACTCGAACAGCACCATCTCGGTGGTGACCAGTTCCGCGCCCGCGCCGGCCAAGCGGTCGAAGGCGGCGTCCCGGTTGCGTTCGGTGCGCGATCCGCAAGCGTCGGTCACGACCCAAACCTCGAACTCGTCTTCCAGCAAGTCGAGGGCCGTCTGCAGCAGGCACACATGGGCTTCGCAGCCTGCGATGACGATGGCACCGCGCTCGTGCTGCGGCTGGGCAGGCTTTTGCAGATGCCGTGGCAGACTGCGGGCGTTGCCCCCCTGGGGCTTGGCTGGTGGGCGCAACCATTCGGCCAGCCCTTCTTCCACCGCGCTGAAATGCATTTTGGCCAGGGTCTTGCGGCAGGCGGCGCGCACCGCGGCGTCGTTAGGCCCGAGGCGCGAGGGGTTCTGTTCGGTGCCCCACACCGGCACGTCGACCCACTGGGCCCCCGCAGCCAGCTTGCGCGCGTTGGCCAGCACCTCGGCCCCGCCCTGGATGACCGGCATCAGGCGTTCCTGGTAATCGACCAGCACGAGTTGAGATTCAGAGGCGTCCAGCAGCATGGCAGATCCGGCAAAAGCGTTCGTTCAAAGCCAGCGATTGTCGCAGGGCCGGCCATGGCAGTCGCTCAGGCCACGCCGATGGAGCGCAGCGCGGCGGCAAGGTCGGGGGCCATGTTCACGGCGTTGCTCGCGTGCGGCACGCAGTCGGTGCTCCACAGGGTGCCAATGCCTGCCCTTTGCAGCTGCGCCCAGGCGTCGCCCCCCATCAGCGCATGCGTCACAGCCACATCCACCGAGATGGCGCCGGCACGCCGCAGCAGCTGTGCGGCCAGCGCCAGCGTGCGGCCGGTGCTGGCCATGTCGTCCAGCAGCACCACCGCGCGGCCCTGCACGGCCACGCCGGGCGGCAGTGCGATGTGCACCTCACGGTCGCCCAGACGCTCTTTGGTGCACACGGCGTGTGCCAGCCCCGCCGCTGCCGCAGCCTGCGCCACCCACTGGGCCGATTCACCATCGGGCCCCACCAGCACACAGCCCGGGCGCTGGGCCGCGGCCAACCGGCCCAGCGCGGGCGCGGCGCTGACCACCACCGGCTGGGCCAGCGGCAAGGCCTCGCCCAGCGTGGCCACGCGGTGCAGGTGCGGATCGACGGTGATGGCAGCGTCAAACAGCTCGGCCAGCCAGGCGCCCACAATGCGCTGGCTGACGGCCTGGCCAGGTTCAAAGGCCATATCCTGCCGCATGTAGGCCAGGTACGGCGCTACCAGCGTGATGTGCTGCACGCCCAGGCTGCGTGCGGTGCGTGCGGCCAGCAGCAGCTCGATGAGCTTTTCGTTGGGGGCGTGCAGGCTGCGCAGCAGCACGGCGCGGGTGGGCAGACGGCCCGCGGCATCCAGCGGTAGCCGGATGCGCCATTCGCCGTCAGGAAAGCGGTGGCGCTCGATGGTCCGGGCCGTGAGCCCGGTCGCCTGGGCCAACCGCTGCGCGGGTGCGGCCTCGTCGTCAAAGTACAACAGCCAGGGGGTTGCTGCGGCCATGCTCAGAACTCCACAAACACCTGCGGCACGTCGGCAGCTGCGCCCAGGCGATAGGCGTTGTCGCGCGCACAGGCCTGCCGGGCAAATTCGAGGTCGGCAGGATATTCCGCGTACACGCGGTACAGCAGGTCGCCTGCAGCCACGGCGTCACCCAATCTTCTGCACAGGTCCACGCCTGCGCCCTGCACCTTGGGCGCACCAGCCAGCCGGGCGATGCGTGCGATCTGGTAGTTGTCGATGGCCACTACCGTGCCCGCCGCCGGAGCCCGTACGTCCAGCACCAGCCGCCCGAGCTTGGGTGCGCGGTGGTCAAAGCCCCGCGCACCCTGGGCTGCAATCAGGGCGTTCATGCTGGCCAGCGCGCGGCCGGAGTCCAGGATGTCGCGCGCAATCGCATAACCATCGCCGCCGCGCACGTCGGGGTGGCATTCCAGCAGGCGGCCCGCCAGGCGCAGCGCTTTCTGGCGCAGGTCTTGCGGCGCGTCGGGGGCGTTTTCCAGCACCTGCATCACGTCGCGCGCCTCCAGCACCGGGCCCACGCCCCGGCCGATGGGCTGTCGGCCATCGGTGATCACCACGTCCAGCGACAGGCCCATGCGGCGCGCCACATATTCAAACAAGCGGCGCAGGCGCTGGGCGTCTGGCATGGAGCGCACCTTGGCCGTGGGGCCGATGGGAATATCAAGCACCAGGTGCGTGGCCCCGGCCGCCACCTTCTTGGACAGGATGGACGCCACCATCTGCCCCGGCGAATCGAGCGCGAGCGGCCGCTCCACCGAAATGAGCACGTCGTCGGCCGGCGACAACGCGGCCGTGCCGCCCCAGGCCAGACAGGCGCGGTGCTCGCGCACGATCTCCGACAGGCGATCCAGCGGAAGCTCCACATTCGCCAGCACCTCCATGGTGTCGGCCGTGCCGGCGGGCGAGGTGATGGCGCGCGAGGAGGTTTTGGGGCACAACAGGCCATGCGCGGCCACGATGGGCACCACCAGCATGGTCGTGCGGTTGCCCGGAATCCCGCCGATGCAGTGCTTGTCCACCACCAGCGGCTCGTGCCAGTTCAAGCGCTGACCGGTCTTGACCATGGCATCGGACAGAAAGAACACCTCCTCGCGGTCCAGCTCCTCGCGGTGGCAGGCGACCACAAAGGCGGTCAGCTCGATCTTGGAATAGCGGTGTCCCGCCACGTCGCGGATGATGGCAAGGAAGTCGTCCTGCCCCAGCCGCTCTCCCGCCAGCTTGCGAAACAGCGCCTGCATCGAAGCGGGCGGCTCGGCCTGCGACACGGCCACGTGGTAGCCGTCTTCCACCCCCAGCAGCGCAAAGGCCTGCTCCGACAGGCCCAGTTCGTCGCAGCCCACGATGGCGGTGTCGTCCACGACGTTCACCGTGGCCAGCACCCGGTTGCCGTTGGCGCGCACCTCCACCTTGGACAGCGCCTGAAAGCCCTCGGCCCGGTAGACAGCGCAGTCGCGGTGCAGGTAGGCCACGTTTTCGCGCCAGGTGTCGATGGCCACCCGCCGCACGCGCAGGCGATGCGGTGGGGTTGTGGCCAGGGCATCAGCCGATGCAGGCGGCACAGCCGCCCTCGATAGGGATGGTTCGGTCCGTTCGGGCATGGTAGCCACGGTACACCCAAACCATGGCGCGAGGGCTTGACCTCCATCAAGAGTCTTCATCTCTTACCAGCCGCTGCAACTTGCCCTGTGGGCTGTCGGTCAGCAGGTACGCCCAGCCCTCGGGCGCGATGCGGACGATCGTGCTGCAGTGGCTGCCCGGGCGCTGGGCGTTGTCGCGGCACTGGCAACGCTCGCCCAAGACCCGCCAGAAAACCACGGGTGTTCCAGCCCTGCTCCACGGCCTGCAGGCACCTCTGCAGGCACCTCATGTGCCGCCCCGGAAATAACGCGCCTATGACACCGCGCCTTCGCGCCCATGGCCGCGTTGCAAATCCTTGCAATAGCACTGCTATCGCTGCGGTTTGCGCCTTGCCCTGAGTGCGACTCCATCGGTTTCCATGCATGCAACGATTTCCGGGACAGCACACGAGGGGCACCGCCAGAGGCGGCGCGCTCCTGCCCCTGAGCCGCAGCGCACCATAGGCGCCCAGCAGGGCAGCGGCCAGGCGCCAACGGGGCGCGGTGAGCAGGCGGCGCTTCAGAAAACCGGGTTGACCATTCACTGCAGGCATGCAGTGCTGCGCGAGGGCAGGCATTGGCCGGGCCCCATGACCTGGGTTTGCGCTGGGGGTCGATGTTACCGACGCCCCCGATAACCGTGGTACGCTCCGCCCCCATGTCTCGTTGGTTCATCGCCCTCCTCTTGGCTGCCGCCTCTGTGGCGCAAGCCGCCCCGGCTTCGGGCACCGGTGACGACATGGAAAAATTGCTGGCCGACAAGGGCGTGATCTCGCAGCTTCAGGACATGCGCAACAGCGTGACCGACCGGGCCGCCAACGTGGCCCAGCAGGCGTCGGACCTTGTGGTGCATGCGATGGGCTTCCTCGGAGTGCCTTACCGCCGCGGCGGCAACAGCGTGGAAACGGGCTTTGACTGCAGCGGTTTTGTGCGCGCCATTTACGAACAGACGGTGGGCCTCGTGCTGCCGCGCCGGGCCGATCAACAGGCAGCCTCTACCCAAGTGATCGATCGCAAGGAATTGCAACCGGGCGATCTGGTGTTCTTCAACACCATGCGCCGTGCCTTCTCTCATGTGGGCATCTACGTGGGCGACCACAAATTCATCCACTCGCCCCGCAGCGGCGGCGAAGTGCGCGTCGAAGACATGCGCACGCCCTACTGGCAGCGCCGCTTTGACGGTGCGCGCCGCGTGACGGCCGAGGCTGGATCGCCCGCCCCAACCACGCCATAAAGCCACAGCTCAGCCCTGGTCTCTAATGGGTCGCGAGCCGAAACGGCAATGGCGTGTGCCGGGGACGGATTGATTGGCACGGCCTACCATGGCCGCATGCGCACCGCCCTTGATTACGCCGAAGGCGACCCCGATCTGGTTGCGGCCATTCGCCGCGCACGCCGGCTGCTGCACCGCCGCGCCCTGGTGGCGGCGGCCGCCAGCACCGTGCCAGTGCCGGGCCTCGACTGGGCGGTCGACGCGGCCCTGCTGTCCCGATTGATTCCCCACATCAACGCCGAGTTTGGCCTGAGCCCGGAACAAATCGATCGCCTGGACCCTCAGCGGCGCGAGCAGGTGCAAAAGGCTGTGGCTTTGGTCGGATCAAGCCTGATCGGCAAATTCATCACCAAGGAGCTGGTGCTACGCACCGCCCAGGCTGTGGGTGTGCGGCTGTCGGCCCGACAGGCTGCCAAGTACGTGCCGCTGGCCGGCCAAGCGGTGGCGGCCACGCTGGGTTATGCCACTTTGCGATGGCTGGGCGAGCAGCACCTGTGCGACTGCGTGCGCGTGGCCAAGGCTGTAGCCCTGCTGCCGCCTGCGGCAGACAGCGCAAACGCTGAGATGGTGCCCAGCCCACGTTCTTGACCCAGTGCAGGCCGCTTGCGCCTGCTGCGCCACGCTATGGCCTTGCGGCGCCAGGCTGGTTCCCGCAGATGCACCATCAGCGCGCAGTTGTTTGACGCTACAGCCGCATACTTTTGGCCCCATAGCCCCGCTATGGGGCTGCAAACACAGCGAAAACGGTCCTCGCTGGGGCTCATGTTCGCTTTCGACGCCCCCAGTCCGACAGGCTCCAAAAAACCGCAGTGGGATGCGCCCGCCAGTGGCGTGATCGGCGCGCCAGGCAAGGCCAGACGACGCGGCGCACTCCTGTGCGCAAGGAGGCACAACGCCGCATGGCGCGGCTAGCATGGTGCTGGCGGGCGCATAGCGCTCTCACCCAGAAGGTGAGCGTGCCCACGAGGCGCAACTTCAACGGACATCAGAACTTTTCAGTGCGAACAAGCGGTCAACTGCGGTTTCTAGGTTCAACGGACATCAGAACTTTGCAGTGTGCACAAGCGGTCCACTGCGGTTTCCAGGTTGAAGCCCAATGCCCGAGTGTCTACAGCAGATCAAGGAGTACCATTGCTCTGTTTTTGATAGCTTTAAATCCTTTCTAGAAAAGCACAAGCAAGCATTTTGGCTATAGGCAGTGCCCTGGCTGAGGTGCACAAACTGGCGCAGCGCCGGGGCGGCCAAGGCCATCAAGAGTCTGCTCACCGCCAGCGTGGAACGGGTAGAAAAAGGCGGCCCTCACCATGGAGCACGTGGCGCAGGCGCTGTCACATGCCAAAACCGCCGCGCAACAGTCGCGCTCTCCGCTCAGGCGGGCAGTGGTCTGTCCCCCTTTGGCGGGCTGCGGCGTGCGGCGGCAGGCCGGGCTTGGGGACTGGGCCTGGCGCTTGACGGATCGGCACCGCATATTGGCGCGGCACTCCCCGCGCTCATTGCCCGCGCTCATCCGACACGCCTGCCCGCTTCGGCTTGGGGTAGCAGCTTGGCTTTGACACAATGCGCGCCATGGTCTGCACTCCTCCGCCTCTGCGCTACTGGCTCATGAAATCTGAGCCCGACGAATGTTCGATCGACGACGCCCTCGCGGCGCCGAACGCCACCGTAGCCTGGACTGGGGTGCGCAACTACCAGGCCCGCAACTTCATGCGGGACCAGATGCAGATCGGTGACGGTGTGCTGTTCTATCACTCCAGTTGCCCACAGCCCGGCATTGCAGGCATCGCACGCGTGGCCTCTGGGGTACGCCCAGACCCCACGCAGTTCGACCCCAGTTCCCCCTACTATGATCCCAAGTCAGCACCAGACCAGCCCCGATGGTGCTTGCTGGATGTGCAGGCGCTGCGCAAAACCCGGTTGATAGGACTGGACGAACTGCGACGCACGCCCGCCCTGGCCCATATGCGCATCCTGCAGCGTGGCAACCGGCTGTCGATCACGCCGGTGGACGCGGCCGAATGGGCGACCGTGCTGCAACTGGCCGATCAGCCCGGCTGACCGCCAATCTTGCGCCAAGGGCCGCACATCGCGGCTAGGAGCCTGTCGGACTTGGGAATCGTCGGCTGCAAATGGGCCGCAGCGGTCCATTTTTCACCGTCTTTTGGCCCCATAGCCCCACTATGGGGCTGCAAACACGGCGAAAACGGTCCTCGCTGGGGCTCATTTTCGCTTTCGACGCCCCAAGTCCGACAGACTCCTAGGAGTCTGGCATACGGCGCCGTACTCCATCGCCATGCCCGGGCGGCCGCCGATGCCGCCACTGCTGCCCCACCCTGCTGCGCTGACCCCAAGGCCACTGCTGGCAGCGCAGTTGGCGTTAATCGCTCGACAGTTGGCGTTTCTGGCTTGGTTGGATGGCCTGCCACCGCCTAGCATGGGCTCCGCTTCCCCCTGCAGCGGGGTCTTCCCCAGCTCAACCTGAATGGAGACAAGCCCATGCCATCCTTTTCTTCCTGGGCAGACGCGCGACGTTCGCCTCAGCCCCACGCCCGCATTGCACCGCGCCGCCGCCCTGCACGGGCCTTGGTGGCCAGCGTACTGGGCCTGGGGGTGCTGGCCGGCTGTGCCAGCCCTCACGCCAGCGGGACGCGGGGCCAGGTGACGATTGAGCGCACCACGCACGGCGTGGCGCACGTCACAGCGCACGACATGGAATCGCTGGCCTACGGTGTGGCTTATGCCTACGCGCAGGACAACGTGTGCATGGTGGCCGACCTGCTGGTCACAGCGCGCGGTCTGCGCAGCGCCACCTTCGGGCCGCGTACCATCGGCCTGCTGGGCCGGCGCTACCTGCCCAACGAGCAGATCGATCTTTTCATGGCCGCCCACATGGACGACGCAGCCCTCGCGCGCCAGTGGAGCAAGGCCAGTGCCGAAGCGCAGAGCATGCTGCGTGGCTATGTGGCGGGCTACAACCGCTACCTGGCCGACCACAAGGGCCAGTTGCCCGCCGCCTGCGCAGCCCAAGACTGGGTGCAGCCCATGACGTTGCAAGAGTACCGGCGACTGGCCGAAATCACGGCTGTGCAGGCCGGCATTGCCGCGCTGGCCGACGGCATGGTGGGCGCACGCCCGCCCGCCCCGGGCACCGCACAGGGGGCAGCCGACGCCTCTGCGCTGGATCTGGCCGACGCGGCCGACGCCCTGCGCGAGGCCGGAGTGCTCGATTCGCCGCTGGGCTCCAACGCCTGGGCCTTTGGCAAAGACACCACGGCCAATGGCAGCGGCATGCTGCTGGGCAACCCGCACTTTCCCTGGAGCGGTCCGAACCGCTTCTACCAACTGCACCTGCGCGTGCCCGGGCAGATGGACGTGATGGGCGCAGGCCTGGGCATCTACCCCGTGGTGTCCATCGGCTTCAATCGCGACGTGGCCTGGTCACACACCGTCTCGACTGGCAAGCGTTTTACGCTGTACGAGCTGGCGCTGGTGCCCGGCGACCCGTTGAGCTACCTGGTAGACGGCAAACCCGAAAAAATGACCGCTCGCACCGTGCGCGTGCCCGTGCGCGGCGACGACGGCCGCCTGCAGCAGCGCGAGCACACGGTCTACAGCACCCGCTGGGGCCCAGTGGTGGTGGTGCCGCGTGCCGGCCTGAACTGGAACACCCGCA
The DNA here is from genome assembly GCA_046289925.1 of Burkholderiaceae bacterium. GTDB lineage: Bacteria > Pseudomonadota > Gammaproteobacteria > Burkholderiales > Burkholderiaceae_C > Acidovorax_G. The sequence continues at coordinate 28,775 of JBKBUN010000003.1, forward strand.
CCGCCTATGCCCTGCGCGACGCCAACGCTGGCAACGCCCGCACGGTAGACGCCGCGCTGGCCCTGGCCCGCGCCCGCAATGTGGAAGAGCTGCACCGCGCCCACGCAGGACTGGGCCTGCCCTGGGTCAACACCTTGGGGGCCGACCGCAGCGGCCGCGTGCTCTACACCGACACCAGTGTGGTGCCCGACGTGGACGCCGCCCAGCTGGAACGCTGCGCCCCCAGCGCCCCGGCCGCTGCTCTGCGCCGCGCCGCAGGCCTGGTGGTGCTCAACGGCGCGCGGGCCGACTGCGCCTGGCGGCAAGACAGCGCCTCGCCCGTGCCGGGGCTGATTCCGCCGCAGCGCATGCCCGTGGCCGTGCGCACCGACTGGGTGCACAACAGCAACGACAGCTTCTTCTACACCCACCCGGCACAGACGTTCGATGGCATCTCGCCCCTGGTGGGCGACGCCAGCCTGACCCGGCCGCGCACCCGCGCCGGCCTGACCGAGATTCCGGAAATGCTCGGTCGCGGCAAGGTCACGCTGGTCGGCATGCAAGACCAGCTCTACCAGAACCGCAACTTCATGGCCCAGGTGGTGATGCCCGACTTGCTGGCGGCCTGCGTCAACGCCCCCACGGCCGAGGCCCGCGACGCCTGTGGCGTGCTGCGGGCCTGGGACCGCCACAACCACGTCGAATCCCGCGGCGCCCACCTGTTCCGCGAGTTCTGGCGCACGGCGCGCAATATTCCTGGCGTTCACCGCATTCCGTTCGATCCCAAGCAACCAGTGGCAACACCGGCCGGCTTGAAGATGGACGACGCCGCCACAGCCGCCAAGGTATGGGAATCGCTGACCAACGCCGTGAAGGCCGTGCGCGCCGCAGGTTTTGCGCTGGACGCTGCGCTGGGCACTGTGCAGCGACCCGCGATCACCGAAGAAGCCATTGCGCTGCATGGCGGCGATGAGTTCGAGGGCGTGCTCAACAACATCGGGCGGCAGGAAGCCGCGCCCATCAACGCACGCGGCCTGCGCATCGACTACGGCACGAGCTATGTGCAGACGGTGAGCTTTGATGCGCGCGGCCCCGTGGCGTATGGGCTGCTGACCTACGGCCAGTCCACCGACCCGTCCTCGCCGCACGCGAACGACCAGATGCGCCTGTTCTCGCGCAAGCAGTGGCCCGCCTTGCCCTTCCACGCCGAAGACATTGCGCGCGAGCGCATTGGCACGCCGCTGACGCTGCATCGCCCCTGAGCCCAGTGCGAGCCCGGGCTTGCCTGAGCTGCGCGCTGCCTTGAGCGCATGCAGCAGGCGGCTGCCATCTGCGGTGCGAACCGGGTTTTCCCCATGCGGCAGACAGCCGAGAACGGCACGCCAAAGCCGCACCCCCAAGCCCGCTCAAGACGGGTTGGGGGTACGGAGCAGGATGGCGATCTCAGACGCGCGGCACCGGAGCGCCCGAATTGACGCACAGCGCCAAATTGAGCGCCTTGATCGCGGTCTTGTAGTCCTCGCGCTCGATCACGAACTGCATGTTCACCTGGCGCAGCGTCTGCGACACGCAATTCACATTGACCTGCGCATCGGCCAGCGCCTGCGCGGCCTTGGCCAGCACGCCCGGAATGCCGATGTTCGAGCCGATGGCACACACGATCGCACTGGGCTTGACGGTGACCACTTGGTAGGCCTCTTGCAGTTCGGCCACCAACGCGGGCGTCACCTGGTTGTCCCACACCAGATGGGCGATGGAATTGGCGTTGGTGGCCTTGAGGATATAGCTTACGTTGTGCTTGCAGAAGACGTTCATCAGGCCTGCGTCGAAGCCCACCGTGCCCACCATGCTAGGGTCGTGGATCTCGATCAGCGTGACCTTGTCGGTGCCAGTGACGATCTCCACCCGCGCGCGCTCGCCCACGAAGTCCTTGGTGATCAGCGTGCCCGGGTGGTCCGGCTCGAAGGTGTTTTTCAGGCGGATCGGGATACCCGCCAGTTCCATGGGCTTGGCAGCCTTGGGATGGATGGCCTCCATGCCCACGTCGGCCAGTTGATCGGCCACGTCGTAGTTGGTGGCGCCCACCACGATGGCGTTTTCCAGGCCCACCAGGTTGGGGTCGGCCGACGAGAGGTGGAATTCCTTGTGGATCACAGCCTCGGCCGGGCGCACTTCCACGGCAATCTTGCTGAACGTGACCTCGGAGTAGCCGCGGTCAAACTCGCGCATGATGCCTTCAATGCCCTTGGTATAACCCGTGGCCACGACCACCTTGTCGGTCAGCTCCAGCCCGCGGAAGCTTTGCGCGATGCGCTCGTCAATCGTCCAGGCCTCGTTGTCGTCAAAGCCGGCCAGGTCCATCAGCACGGCGTTCACGCCGTTGGCCTTGAGGATCTCGACCGAATTGAACGCGCTGTGGGATTCGCCAATCGAGGCCAGCACCTCGCGCGCCGCCAGCAGCACATCTTTGCGGCTCAGGTAGCCGCTGGCCAGCACGTGCTGCATGGCGTTCAGATATTCACGCGCCTGGCCAATGCGCTGATCGATGAAGGCGTCGGCCACATCCAGGGGCAATCCCAGGTCCGCGTAGCTGGCGTTGATCTTTTTGAGGCTGACCGCCAACTGATTCAAGGCCTCTTGGTAGCCCTTGCCTTCTGCAAACAGCGCGTAAATGCCACGCTCGCCAGTTTTTTTGTGCTCCAGCAGCTGGTTTGTCACGCCCGAGTAGGCCGACACCACGTAAATGCGGCCGTTGATGCGCTGGGGGTCGTACAGCATGATGTGGCGCAGCACATCACCAAAGGCGGTCATGGAAGTGCCGCCGATCTTTTCGACAGAGACCTTGGAGTGTTGAACGTCTTGCATGGACTGGCTCAGGGGAGCATGTAAGAGGGCCGTGCGGATCTGCCGCCCAGGCGTAGCGTGGCGACAAACCCGTTATTGTCCAACACTTTCGTTGCCAGGCTGTGCCGCCTGCCGCGTGAGCGGCCGGGGCGAGCGGCTGTGGAACGAGAGCCCCTGGCGTCACAGCCACTCGTCGCCCGTAACCTGGCCGACGATGCGCCTGGGAAGCTTGCGCAAGCGCTGTCTGCGCTGCGCACGACCTCACTGGCCCAGGAGCCTGTCGGACTTGGGGCGTCGAAAGCGAACATGAGCCCCAGCGAGGACCGTTTTCGCCGTGTTTGCAGCCCCATAGCGGGGCTATGGGGCCCCAAGACGGTGAACAATGGACCGCTGCGGACCATTGGCCATTGACCATTGGCATGCAGCCGACGATTCCCAAGTCCGGCAGGACACTAGTTCAGCGGGTGATGCCCAGCCAGGCCGCGGTGGACGGCACATACCCGAGGTTGCGGCGCGCCTTCACGGCGCCTGTGCTGCTGTCCAACATGACCAACTGGCGAGCCACCGGATCGGTCAAGTACAGCTCATTCACAGCACCATTGGCCACCAGCGTGGGCCACGGGGCTGCGCTGGGCATGACAGGAATCGCACCTGCAATCCGCGCGAGCGGCACCCATCCATCATTCTGACGCTGCATCACCACCAAGGTGCCCTGGTCGTCCAGCACAAAAAAGCGCTGACCGCTGCGATCAAACGCATGGGCGCGGCGCTGGCGCCCCGTCTCCCATCCCTGCGGTACCAAGTCGGTCACGCTGGCGCGTTCGGCATCCACGGCGTAGAACCGGGTCGTGACCGGGGCTGGCGCAGTGCCCTCGGTTGCAATCCCAATGAAATGGCCTGGCAAGCTGGCATGGCCCGCAACCGTACCCACCCGCAGGCGGGTGGTGAGCTTACGGCCATCGTCCACCGCGTTGGCGGCGGTATGGCGCACGAGCAGCATGCCGTCCAAGCAACCCGTCACGGTGTAGGCACCGCTGCTGAAGCTGCCATGCATGCCGTCGCACCGGGTGGCCAATTGGCGCGAGAAGCTGTAGCCGCTTCCATTGCGCAGGTGCAGGTTGAGGTGGGTGGGCAGGGTGTCTGGGGCATCCGCGGCCCGGCTGACCAGCAGCAACTTGTCGTCTCGAGGTTCGGCCAAACCGTGGATCGGGACATTCAGGTCGGTGCTGGCCACCAGGCTGGCCCGCGCGATCGACGCATCGGTGAACAGACGCACCCCTGCGTTTTGCACCGGCGATGCTGTCGCATTGCCGTCCATGAAAAAGGCCGCCTGCTTGCCCGCCTGCACGTCATAGTGGGTGGGCCGAGGGCCGGTGATCTTCCAGGCAACCGCACGACTGGCTTGTTTGTAGTCGTGCAGATGGTCACCGTGGTCTTCTTGCCAGATGCCGCCGTCGATGATCTGAACCTGGTCCTGCAACCGCTGCACCGCCAGCGCGTAACGGCCGCCCGGGCTTGCGTACACCGCCGATGGCTCATTGTCGAGCGTGTAGCTGGCCTCTACAGCAGCGGAGGCACTGTCCAGATCGTGCAGTCGCAAGGTTTTGCTCCCCTGCTCGGCCATGGCCAAGCGGCCTGCCGTGGCGATGCTCACCGAGTCGTGCGCGCCGTCCGGGCCACCGCCCCCCCCACCACAGGCGGCCAGCAAGGCCGTGGCTAGCAACGAAAGCGCCCAGCGGCGCGACTGCACAGAGATGTTCATGAACGGACTCCTGAGGAATGAAAGGGATGACGTTGGGCGCGTCAGCGTCCCAACGGTCGGGCTTGCGCCCTGGCGCCCCGTAGGGGCCGAAGCGGCTTGCGCCCCTGCGGAGTGCGCTTGGACTCTGGGCGCTGGCAGCGCACACAGGCCCGGACCACGGCCCAAAGGGAGCGCTTCGGCAGGCAGATGTGCCGCAGAGGGACGAATGGGCAGCGCTATTAATGATAATGCATTCGCATTACCATATGCAACGGGAGCGAGATGTGGCGCGAGCGCTCATGCATGCACTGGCTACACTGCCCCCTATGGAATCCATGCAGCGTTCTACCCGGCAGCGCACCGCCATCCGCACCACTGTCGAACAAGCGGGCCGCCCCTTGCTGGCCCCAGAGATTCTGGAGCGTGCGCAAGAAGAGGTGCCAGGCCTGTCACTGGCCACCGTGTATCGCAACCTGAAAAGCCTGGTCGAAGCCGGTGAGTTGGGGGTGGTGCAATTGCCCGGCGAAAACCCGCGCTACGAAATGCGCCATGGCCACCACCACCACTTTCTGTGCCGCCATTGCCAGCGCGTGTTCGACATCGATGCATGCCCGGGCAATCTTGCGCACCTGGTGCCGCAAGGCTTCAGCCTGGAAGACCACGATCTCACGCTGTACGGCCGCTGCCCGGACTGTCAGAACGTCGGGCACTGACTCCTAGGGTGGATGCGCACCTTGTGCCCGTGGCAGCGCTCAGCCCTTCGATGCGCAGCGCTGCAGCTCGCCTGGGCAGCGACACCGCTCCCGCAGCCAGACAGAACGACAGCGCATACGCGCCCAAGAAAAAACCGCGCAGTCCCGGCGGGATCTGCGCGGTCAGAGACCGCCTGCAGGCGATCTCAGCCGTTCATGGCGATCGGCTCACTTCTTTTGCGGTGGCACATCCGTGCAGCTGCCATGCGCAATCTCCGCCGCCATGCCAATGCTCTCGCCCAGCGTGGGGTGCGGGTGGATGGTCTTGCCGATGTCCACGGCGTCTGCCCCCATCTCGATGGCCAGAGCGATCTCGCCAATCATGTCGCCAGCATGCGTGCCCACGATGCCGCCGCCCAAGATCCTGCCGTGGCCTTGGGCCTCGGGTGAATCGTCGAACAGCAGCTTGGTAAAGCCTTCGTCACGCCCATTGGCGATGGCGCGGCCCGAAGCCGTCCAGGGGAACAGGCCTTTCTTGACCTTGATGCCCTGCGCCTTGGCCTGGTCTTCGGTCAGGCCCACCCAGGCGACTTCGGGGTCGGTGTAGGCCACGGATGGAATTACGCGGGCGTTGAAGGCGGCGGATGCCAGTTCCTTGTTGCCTTGCAGTTCACCCGCGATGACTTCGGCCGCTACATGCGCCTCGTGCACCGCCTTGTGCGCCAGCATGGGCTGACCCACGATGTCGCCGATGGCGAAGATGTGCGGCACGTTGGTGCGCATCTGGATGTCAACGTTGATGAAGCCACGGTCTGTGACGGCTACACCGGCCTTCTCTGCCGCAATCTTCTTGCCGTTGGGCGTGCGGCCCACGGCCTGCAGCACCAGGTCGTACACCTGGGGCGCGGGGGCGGTGCCACCCTCTTGCGCTGGGGCAAAGGTCACTTCGATGCCCTCGGGCAAGGCGCGTGCGGACACGGTCTTGGTCTTGAGCATGATGTTGTCGAAGCGGTGGGCGTTCATCTTCTGCCACACCTTGACCAGATCGCGGTCAGCGCCCTGCATCAGGCCATCCATCATTTCCACCACGTCCAGGCGTGCACCCAGCGTGCTATAGACGGTGCCCATTTCCAGGCCGATGATGCCGCCGCCCAAAATCAGCATGCGCTTGGGCACTTCCTTGAGCGCGAGTGCGCCGGTGGAATCGACCACGCGTGGATCGTCGGGCATGAAAGGCAGGCGCACGGCCTGGCTGCCCGCAGCAATGATGGCGCGCTTGAAGGCGATGACCTTCTTGGTGCCCGTCTTGTCCTGGCCGGTGCCGGCGGTTTCTTGCACCTCCAGATGGTGGGAACCGACGAAAACGCCGTAGCCGCGCACGGTGGTCACCTTGCGCATCTTGGCCATGGCGGCCAGGCCGCCGGTGAGCTTGCCGATGACCTTCTCTTTGTGGCCGCGCAGCGTGTCGATATTGACCTTGGGCGCGCCAAAGTCGATGCCCGCGGCGGACAGGTGCGAGACCTCGTCCATCACCGCAGCCACGTGCAGCAGCGCCTTGGAGGGGATGCAGCCCACGTTGAGGCACACGCCGCCCAGGGTGGCGTAGCGCTCAACGAGGATGACCTTCAGGCCCAGGTCAGCCGCGCGAAACGCGGCCGAGTAACCGCCAGGGCCGCCGCCCAGCACGAGCACGTCGCACTCCAGATCGGCCGCTCCGCCAAAGCTGGACGCTTCAATTTTGATAGCGGCTTGTGCTTGAATTTGCTGGGATGGGGCCTGATTGGGCACTGGCTCCGGTGCCTGTGCCGCTGGTGCTGGTGCTGGTGCTGGTGCTGGTGCTGGTGCTGGTGCAGCGGCAGCGTCGGCCACTTCCAGTGTCAGCACCACCGAGCCTTCAGAGACCTTGTCGCCCAGCTTTACTTTCAGTTCTTGGACCACGCCTGCGTGGCTGGAGGGGATCTCCATGGAGGCCTTGTCGGACTCCACGGTGATCAGGCTCTGCTCGGCTTTGATGATGTCGCCGGGCTTGACCAACACTTCGATCACGCCGACTTCAGCGAAGTCCCCAATGTCGGGCACTTTGATGTCGATGATTGCCATGTGTGCTGCCCCCGCCTTACATCACGATGCGGCGGAAGTCCGCCAGCAGCGAAGCAAAGTACACGTTGAAGCGCGCGGCGGCCGCGCCGTCGATCACGCGGTGGTCCCAGCTGAGCGACAGCGGCAGCATCAGGCGAGGCGCAAACTGCTTGCCGTCCCACTTGGGCTCCAGGCTGCTCTTGCACACGCCCATGATGGCGACTTCAGGTGCGTTGATGATGGGCGTGAAGTAACGCCCGCCAATCCCCCCCAGCGAGCTGATGGAGAAGCAGCCGCCAGTCATGTCCGCAGGGCCGAGCTTGCCTTCGCGCGCCTTCTTGGCCAGCTCGGCCATTTCCTGGCTGATCTGCACGACGCCCTTTTGGTCGGCGTCCTTGATGACGGGAACCACCAGCCCATTGGGCGTGTCGGCGGCAAAGCCGATGTGGTAGTAGTTCTTCATCACCAACTGGTCGCCGTCGAGCGAGCTGTTGAATTCAGGGAACTTCTTGAGCGCGGCCACAGCGGCCTTGATCATGAAGGCCAGCATGGTGACCTTGACGCCGCTCTTTTCATTCTCTTTGTTGAACTGCACGCGGAAGGCTTCCAGGTCGGTGATGTCGGCGTCGTCGTGGTTGGTGACGTGCGGGATGACCACCCAGTTGCGGTGCAGGTTGGCGCCGCTGATCTTCTTGATGCGCGAGAGGTCTTTGCGCTCGACGGGGCCGAACTTGGCAAAGTCCACCTTGGGCCAGGGCAGCAGGTCCAGGCCCACGCCGGAGCCGCCCGATGCGGCCGCAGAGGCCTTGGACGCCTGCGCCTTGGTCTGCACCGCGCCAGTCATCACCTGCTTGGTAAAGGCTCGGACGTCTTCGGCGGTGATGCGGCCCTTAGGGCCGGAGCCCTTGACTTCTTCCAGCGGCACGCCCAACTCGCGGGCGAACTTGCGTACCGAGGGGCTGGCGTGCGGCAGGCCCACCGGGGCACCACCCGGGGTGTGCGCAGGCGCTGCAGCCACGGCAACAGCGGCGGTGGGGGCCGCGGCCGCTACGGCAGGCGCAGCAGAAGCCACAGGGGCTGCCACAGGGGCTGGCGCAGCCGCTGCGGGTGCTGCGGGCGCCACAGGGGCGGCAGTCGACACAGTGCCTTCCAGCACAGCCACCAGGTCACCGATGTTGACGGTGTCGCCCAGTTTGACCTTCAGCTCCTTGAGCACGCCCGCGGCGGGCGATGGGATTTCCATCGAGGCCTTGTCAGACTCCACGGTGAACAGCGACTGCTCCAGCTGGATCGTGTCGCCGGGCTTGACCAGCAATTCGATCACCGCCACGTCCTTGAAGTCACCGATGTCGGGCACGCGCACTTCGATGGTGCCAGTGGCCGTGGCGGGAGTTGCCGCCACCGGTGCTGCCGCCACCGGAGCCCCGGCCGGGGCCGCCGCGACGGCCGGGGCTGCTGCGGGCGCAGGGGCTGCGGCCGCGCTTGCAGCCTCGATCACGGCGATGACCGAACCTTCCTTGACCTTGTCGCCCAGCGCGACTTTCAACTCCTTGATCACACCCGCATGGCTGGAGGGAATCTCCATGGAAGCCTTGTCGGACTCCACGGTGATCAGGCTTTGCTCGGCCTTGACGGTGTCACCCACTTTGACGAGCAGCTCGATCACGCCGACTTCGTCGAAATCCCCGATGTCCGGGACTTTGATGTCTACCAGTGCCATTCTTGTCTCCGGTTCGTTTTAGGCGTACAGGGGGTTGATCTTGTCCACATTGATACCGTACTTGGCGATCGCCTCGGCCACCTTGACCACGGGCACCACACCGTCGTCGGCCAGGGCACGCAGTGCGGCCACCACGATGTAGTGGCGGTTCACCTCGAAGTGCTCGCGCAGCTTGCTGCGGAAGTCGCTGCGGCCAAAGCCATCCGTGCCCAGTACGCGGTAGCTGCGGCCCCGGGGAATGAACGGACGGATCTGCTCGGCGTAGGCCTTCATGTAATCGGTCGATGCCACCACGGGGCCGCTGCGGCTGCCCAACTGCTGCGTCACGAAAGGCACGCGCGGTGTCTCCAGCGGGTGCAGCAGGTTCCAGCGGTCGACGTCTTGACCTTCACGCGTCAGTTCGTTGAAGCTCGGACAGCTCCAGACATCGGCCTGCACGCCCCAGTCAGTAGCCAGCAGGGTCTGGGCTGCCAGCGATTCACGCAGGATGGAGCCCGAGCCCAGCAGCTGCACGCGCTTGTCGCCCTCAGCGCCCGGCTTGCACAGGTACATGCCCTTGATGATCTGCTCCTCGGTGCCCGGGGTCAGGCCAGGCATCGCGTAGTTCTCGTTGAGCAGGGTGATGTAGTAGAAGACGTTTTCCTGCCGCTCGACCATGCGCTTCAAGCCATGGTGAATGATCACCGCGACTTCGTGGGCGAAGGTGGGGTCGTAGCTGATGCAGTTGGGGATGGTGTTCGCCAGAATATGGCTGTGGCCGTCTTCGTGCTGCAGGCCTTCACCATTGAGCGTGGTGCGGCCCGAGGTGCCGCCCAGCAAGAAGCCGCGCGCCTGCATGTCACCCGCCGCCCAGGCCAGGTCGCCAATGCGCTGGAAGCCGAACATCGAGTAGTACACGTAAAACGGGATCATGATCCGGTTGTTCGTGCTGTAGCTCGTGGCGGCCGCAATCCAGCTGGCCATGCCGCCAGCTTCGTTGATGCCTTCCTGCAGGATCTGGCCAGCCTTGTCTTCCTTGTAGTACATGACCTGGTCCTTGTCGACCGGGGTGTACTGCTGGCCCAGGGGGTTGTAAATACCGATCTGGCGGAACAGGCCTTCCATGCCGAAGGTGCGGGCCTCGTCCACCAGGATGGGCACCACGCGCGGGCCCAGCGCCTGGTCACGCAGCAACTGTGTGAGGAATCGCACATAGGCTTGCGTGGTCGAGATTTCGCGGCCTTCTGCGGTGGGGTCGAGCACGGCCTTGAAAGTCTCGAGCGCCGGCACCGTAAAGCTTTCATCGGCCTTGGTGCGGCGCTTGGGCAGATAGCCGCCCAGCGCCTTGCGGCGCTCGTGCAGGTACTTCATCTCCGGCGTGTCATCGGCCGGCTTGTAGTACGGAACCTCCGCAAGCTGGCTGTCGGGGATCGGGATGTTGAAGCGGTCGCGGATGTACCTGATGTCCTCATCCGACAGCTTCTTGGTCTGGTGCACGGTGTTCTTGCCTTCACCGGCCTTTCCCATGCCATAGCCCTTCACCGTCTTGACCAGCAGCACCGTGGGCTGACCCTGGTGCGAATTGGCCGCGTGGAAGGCAGCGTATACCTTGGTGGGCTCGTGCCCGCCGCGGCGCAGCTCAAAAATCTCGTCGTCCGTCATGTGCTCGACGAGCTTGGCAGTCTCGGGGTACTTGCCGAAGAAGTGCTTGCGGATGTAGGCCCCGTCCATGGCCTTCATGGTCTGGTAGTCGCCGTCAAGCGTCTCCATCATCAGTTGCTTGAGCTTGCCGGTCTTGTCGCGGCGCAGCAGTTCGTCCCAGCCAGCGCCCCACAGCAGCTTGATCACGTTCCAGCCCGCACCGCGGAATTCGCCTTCCAACTCCTGCACGATCTTGCCGTTGCCGCGCACCGGGCCGTCCAAGCGTTGCAGATTGCAATTGATGACGAACACCAGGTTGTCGAGCTTCTCGCGCGCGGCCAAGCCGATAGCGCCCAGCGATTCGGGTTCGTCCATTTCACCGTCGCCGCAGAACACCCAGACTTTGCGCTTGGCCGTATCGGCAATACCGCGGGCGTGCAGATACTTCAGGAATCGCGCCTGATAAATCGCCATCAGCGGGCCTAGGCCCATCGACACCGTGGGAAACTGCCAGAACTCGGGCATGAGCTTGGGGTGCGGGTAGCTGGACAGTCCCTTGCCGTCGACTTCCTGGCGGAAGCTGTCGAGCTGCTGCTCGGTCAGACGACCTTCGAGGTAGGCGCGGGCGTAGATGCCGGGCGCGCTGTGGCCCTGGATGTAGAGCAGGTCACCTCCGTGGTTTTCGCTCTCGGCGTGCCAGAAGTGGTTGAAGCCGGCGCCAAACATGCTGGCCACCGACGCGAACGAGCCGATGTGCCCCCCTAGGTCGCCACCGTCCGCCGGGTGCAGGCGGTTGGCCCGCACCACCATTGCCATGGCATTCCAGCGCATGTAGGCGCGCAAGCGCTTTTCAATCTGGATATTGCCGGGGCAGTGGGCCTCCTGCTCGGGCTCGATGGTGTTCACATAGCCCGTGTTGGCCGAAAACGGCATGTCGATGCTGTTTTGGCGCGCATGTTCGAGCAGGTTTTCAAGCAACTGGTGCGCCCGCTCAGGCCCTTCGGCCTCGATGACGGCGGTCAGGGCGTCCAGCCATTCACGCGTTTCCTGTGCATCCACATCGTAGAGCGAGGAAGCGCCGGGGCCGGCCTTGGGGTCGGGTTGAGCGGACATGCAAGGTCTCCTTGGTTTACAGCGATGGTGATCGGTTGCAACGGAGTGTCGCACAAAGATTGGCGTATTCCAAATTGCGCCAATGCGTTTCATATTGCGGTAATTTGCTGCAATTGCACATGAATGGACCGACAGTGGCCACGCTGACGGACGGGCTCCCCTACACTCGGTGCCATGGATCCGACCTCTTCTGTGTCCACCGCCACGGGGCCTGCCGTGGACGCTCCAGCCCGCTGGTGGCGCACCTGGTGGCGCAGTCTTTCGCCAACCCGACAAGACCGTTTTGCGGCGCTGGCACCGTTGGCTGCTGTGCTCATGTTCCTCGCTGCCATCGTGTCGGCGTTCTGGTATTTGCGCGCAGAAGAAGCCGAGCGGGAACAGGAAGCCCTCAGGCGCGATGTGGAATACGCGCAGCAGCGCGTGCGCCTGCGGCTGCTGGAGCGGCAAGAGCAGATCATGCGAATCGCCCGCGACCTCTCGAACCAGGAACTGGAGCGCAGCGAGTTCGTGAGCCGTGCCGAAACCCTGATCAGCCAGTACCCCGAGCTGCAGGCCATCACCTGGATCGACGAGCGCCGACGCATCCGCGCCAGCCACGCGGCCCCGACGCTGTCGAGCAGTGAACTGCGCATTGCAGGCGAGGTGCTCAAGCCCGGCGATACCGCCGACGCCTACAGCCTGGCACGAGACCTGCAGCAGCCCGTGTACACCCAGCCCACGCTTACGACGGGCCAGCCCCCTCCCATGCTGCAGTTGCAAGTGCCGCTGAACAACCAAGGCAAGTTCAGCGGCGTGGTGCTCAGCGAATACTCGGTGGACAGTCTGCTGCGCTATGGCACGCCCACCGAAGTGCTGGCCCGCTATGCCGTGACCCTGGTGGACGGGCGCGGCCAGGTGCTGGCCGGATCGCCTCTGCCGCCCCGCAATGGCGCCGCGACCTTGTGGCCCTGGAGCGCGCGCGCCAACGAATACGAGGTCCCGGTATCGCCGGTCGGCAACGGGCTGGTCTTGCGCGCACAGGCCTACAAGACCTCGCTGGGCGTGGTCGGCAGCGGCTTCTTCTGGCTGGTGGGCACCCTCAGTGCCATGACCGCCTGGATGCTGCTTGCAAACTGGCGACACACCCGGCGGCGCCTGCAGGCGCAGCAGGCACTGGTGGCCGAGACCAACTTCCGCCGGGCCATGGAAAACTCCATCCTCACTGGCATGCGCGCGCTCGACCTCGAAGGCCGCATCACGTACGTGAACGCAGCCTTCTGCCAAATGACGGGCTGGAGCGAGCACGAACTCGTGGGTTTGAAGGCCCCTTTCCCGTACTGGCCCGAATCCGACCACGAAGCCTTGCATGCCAAGCTGCGCGACGAACTCAGCGGCAAAACCATCCACGGCGGCTTTCAGGTGCGCGTCAAGCGCAAGAACGGCACCCTGTTCGATGCGCGGCTGTACATGTCGCCGCTGATCGATGCGCATGGGCAGCAGACCGGCTGGATGACCTCGATGACCGACATCACCGAGCCCAACCGCATCCGGGAACAGCTCAGTGCCTCGCACGAGCGCTTCACCATCGTGCTCGAATCGCTGGACGCATCCGTGTCGGTGGCACCGCTGGGCAGCGAGGAGTTGCTGTTCGCCAACAAGCTGTACCGGCAATGGTTCGGTTCGCAAACGCAGGGGCATCTGCAACTCGTGGCCCAGGCGGGCATGTTGCCGGTGACCAGCACCGCGGCGGGCATGGACGACGAGGACGGCCTCATGGGCCTTCCCACCGACCCGCTGACGAGCGCACGCTCCGAAAACGCCGAGATCTTTCTGCCCGACCTGGGCAAGTGGCTGGAAGTGCGCTCGCGCTACCTCAATTGGGTAGACGGCCGCCTGGCGCAGATGGTGATTGCCACCGACATCACCCCGCGTCGGCTGGCGGAAGAACAGGCGGCTCGACAGGCCGAACGCGCGCAGTCCGTCAGCCGCCTGATCACCATGGGTGAGATGGCGTCCAGCGTAGCCCATGAACTCAACCAGCCACTCACGGCCATCAGCAACTACTGCAGCGGCATGATCTCGCGCATCCAGAGCGGCCAGATCACTGAAGAGGCTCTGTTGTCTGCGCTGCACAAAACATCGCACCAGGCGCAGCGGGCTGGGCAAATCATCCAGCGCATCCGCGCGTTCGTGAAGAAAAGCGAGCCCAATCGCACCCTGGCCGATGTGACCTCCATGGTCAATGAAGCGGTGGAACTCGCGGATATCGAACTGCGCCGGCGCAACGTGCGGCTCACGCACTACGTGGCCGCACGACTGCCGCCGGTGATGGCCGACACCATCCTGATCGAGCAGGTGCTGGTCAACCTCATGAAAAACGCAGCCGAGTCAATCGACCACGCCAACCGCCCCGCGTCGGCCCGCAGCGTCGAACTGCGCGTGGTGCCCAAAACGCTGGAAGATCGGCACGTGGTCGAGTTTACGGTGCAAGACACCGGCAAAGGGCTGGCCCCCGAGGTGCTGGAGCGCCTGTTCGAAGCCTTCTTCTCGACCAAGTCCGAAGGCATGGGCATGGGCCTGAACCTGTGCCGCAGCATCGTCGAGTCGCACCAGGGCAGGATGCAGGCGGAGAACCTCTACAATGGATCAGAGGTGGTCGGCTGCCGCTTCTCCTTCTGGCTGCCGCTGGCCAAGCCTCACGACGACACTACCAATTCTGTAGCAAACGAGCAAAACCCGAGGGTAAGTGCATGAGCTTGATTCCGAAAAAAGGCACCGTGTACATCGTGGACGACGACGAAGCCGTCCGCGATTCGCTGCAATGGTTGCTCGAAGGCAAGGACTACCGGGTCCGTTGTTTCGATTCGGCCGAGAACTTTCTTGCACGCTACGACCCACGCGAAGTCGCCTGCCTGATCGTGGACATCCGCATGGGTGGCATGACGGGGCTGGAACTACAAGACCGTCTGATCGAGCGCAAGTCGCCCCTGCCCGTCGTCTTCATCACCGGCCATGGCGACGTGCCCATGGCCGTGAACACCATGAAGAAGGGCGCGCTGGACTTCATCCAAAAGCCCTTCAATGAGGAAGAACTGGTTGGTCTTGTCGAGCGCATGCTCGACCGCGCACGGGAAGCCTTTGCCGGCTACCAGCAGGCTGCCAGCCGCGACGCGCTGCTGTCCAAGCTCACGAGCCGCGAGGCCCAGGTGCTCGAACGCATCGTGGCCGGTCGCCTGAACAAGCAGATTGCAGACGACCTGGGCATCAGCATCAAGACGGTGGAGGCGCACCGCGCCAACATCATGGAAAAGCTCAACGCCAACACCGTGGCCGATCTGCTCAAGATCGCGCTCGGCCAAGCCGCCCCCAAGGTCTGACACTCCTATTTTGATAGCTGCTCGTGCTTGCTTTTCAAGCACGAGCGCCTTATTAGACCCTCAACATCCATGATAGCCCAACTCATCGACGGCAACGCCCTCTCGCGCCAACTGCGCACCGAAGTCGCCCAGCGCGCCGCCGCCCTCAAGGCCCGTGGCACTACGCCTGGTCTGGCGGTGGTGCTGGTGGGTGACAACCCGGCCTCGCAGGTCTATGTGCGCAACAAGGTCAAGGCCTGCGAAGACAGCGGGCTGCATTCGGTGCTCGAAAAATACGATGCCACGATGACCGAGTCCGAGTTGCTGGCACGCGTCGAGGCACTCAACCAGGACCCGACGATCCACGGCATCTTGGTACAACTGCCGCTGCCCGCCCACATCGACGCCCAGAAGGTCATCGAGGCCATCTCACCTGCCAAGGATGTAGACGGCTTCCACATCGCCAGCGCCGGAGCGTTGATGACCGGCATGCCAGGTTTCTGGCCCTGCACACCCTACGGCTGCATGAAGATGCTCGAATCCATCGGCTACGACCTGCGCGGCAAGCACGCGGTGGTAATCGGACGCAGCAACATCGTGGGCAAGCCCATGGCGCTGATGCTGCTGCAAAAAGATGCCACGGTCACCGTCTGCCATTCGCGCACGGCCGACCTCAAGGCCCAGACGCTGCAGGCGGACGTGATCGTGGCCGCGGTGGGCAAGCGCAACATCCTCACGGCCGACATGGTCAAACCGGGAGCCGTGGTGCTGGACGTGGGCATGAACCGAAACGACGAAGGCAAGCTCTGCGGCGACGTGGACTTTGAAGGCGTCAAGAACGTGGCTGGCTGGATCACGCCCGTGCCCGGCGGCGTCGGCCCAATGACCATCACGATGTTGCTGGTCAACACGCTCGAAGCCGCCGAACGCGCAGCAGCATAAGCGCGGGGCGCAGCCCCAGACCTTGAACCCTGCCCCCCCGAGCACCACCTGAACCCGCATGAGCAATCCCCTCCTCGACTTCACCGACCTTCCCCTGTTCGATCAGATCCGTGCCGAGCATGTTGCGCCCGCGGTGGACGCGCTGCTGCAGCAGGCCGAACAGGCGCTGGAGACGGTGACCGCGCCCTCGTTTGCGGCCGACTGGAGCGCCATAGCCGGTACGCTAGACGTGGCCACCGAACGCCTGGGCCGAGCCTGGGGCGCCGTGAGCCATCTCAACAGCGTGATGGACACCCCCGAACTGCGCGCTGCCTACAACGCCGCCCTGCCCCGCGTGACCGAGTTCTGGACCCGCTTGGGCGCCGATGAACGCCTGTACGCCAAATACAAGGCCATGGACGCGAGCCGCCTGAACGCCGAGCAACGGCAGGCCCTGCGCAATGCCATCCGCAACTTCGTCCTCAGCGGCGCCGAACTGCAGGGGGCAGCCAAAGAGCGTTTTGCCCAGATCCAGGAACGCCAGGCCGAACTGAGCCAGAAGTTCAGCGAAAACGCGCTGGACGCGACCGATGCCTTCGCCTATTACGCCAGCGCCGACGAGGTGGCCGGCATACCGGCCGATGTGCTGCAGACCGCCGCACAGGCCGCCGAGGCGGACGGTCGCACTGGGCAGTACAAGCTCACGCTCAAGATGCCCTGCTACCTGCCGGTGATGCAGTTTGCCGAACGCAGCGACCTGCGCGAAAAGCTCTACCGCGCCTACGTGACCCGTGCCTCCGACCAGGCCCCGGCCGAAGCCGCGCAGTACGACAACACGGCGTTGATCCGCGAAATACTGGCGCTGCGCCGCGAAGAAGCCCAGTTGCTGGGCTACCCGAACTTCGGCGAGTTGTCAGTGGTGCCCAAAATGGCCAACTCTGCCAGCGAAGTGGTGCGCTTCCTGCGCGACCTGTCGCGCCGCGCGCGCCCCTACGCCGAGCAGGACTTAGCCGACCTGCGTGCCTTTGCCCAAAACCATCTGGGCTTGGCAGAGCCCCAGGCCTGGGACTGGCCCTACATCGGCGAAAAACTCAAGGAAGCGCGCTACGCCTTCAGCGAGCAAGAGGTCAAGCAGTACTTCACCGCCCCCAAAGTGCTGGCCGGGCTGTTCCAGATCATTGAAACCCTGTTCGAGGTGCAGATCCGCCGCGATACCGCGCCCGTGTGGCACCCGGCGGTGGAGTTCTACCGCATCGAACGCGGCGGCCAACTGATCGGCCAGTTCTACCTCGACCAGCCCGCCCGCACCGGCAAGCGCGGCGGCGCCTGGATGGACGATGTGCGCGCCCGCTGGCTGCGCCCGGACACCGGCCGCCTGCAGACCCCAGTGGCCCACCTGGTCTGCAACTTTGCCGACGGCGTGGGTGGCAAGCCGCCGCTGCTCACGCACGACGATGTGATCACGCTGTTTCACGAGTTCGGACACGGCCTGCACCACCTGCTCACACAGGTGAACGAGCGCGATGTCTCGGGCATCAGTGGCGTCGAATGGGATGCGGTAGAACTGCCCAGCCAGTTCATGGAAAACTTCTGCTGGGAGTGGAGCGTGCTGCGCCACATGACGGCCCATGTGGACACTGGCGAGCCGCTGCCGCGCGCGCTGTTCGACAAGATGCTAGCGGCGAAGAACTACCAAGCCGGCATGCAAACGCTGCGCCAGATTGAGTTTGCCTTGTTCGACATGCTGCTGCACACCGAGCACGATCCGGCCGACGACTTCATGCCCCTGCTGCAGCGCGTGCGCGAAGAGGTGGCGGTGCTGCAGCCGCCCGCCTTCAGCCGCACCGCCCACACCTTCAGCCACATTTTTGCGGGTGGCTATGCAGCGGGCTACTACAGCTACAAGTGGGCCGAAGTGCTGAGCGCCGACGCCTACGCGGCCTTCGAAGAAGCCCAGGCAGGCAGCGATCAGCCAAGCGTGGAAACAGGCCGCCGTTACCGCCAGGCCATTCTGGAAGTCGGCGGCAGCCGCCCGGCCATGGAATCGTTCAAGGCCTTCCGCGGACGCGAACCCCGGCTCGATGCGCTGTTGCGCCACCAAGGCATGGCGGGCCCAGCGGCTTGATGGTCCGCACGAACCTGTCGGAGAATGCAACCATGAACAAGACCTCTCCCGTGCTGCTGTCGCTCGTGCTGTCGGGCCTGTCGCTATGTTCCGTGGCTGTGCAGGCCCAGGGTGTGTACCGCATCGTGGGCCCGGACGGCAAAGTCACCTTCTCTGACCGCCCGCCCGCAGACTCCACCGCGCAGCCCGCACGCGTGGCCACGCCCTCGGGTCCCTCGTCGGAGGCTTCGTTGCCTTTTGAGTTGCGCCAGGTGGCGTCGCGCTATCCGGTGACCATCTACACCGGCGCCGACTGCGCACCCTGCACAGGTCTGCGCAACCTGCTCATATCCCGCGGCGTGCCGTTTTCCGAGCGCACGGTCACCAGCAACGAAGACATTGAGGCCCTGCAGCGCCTGAGCGGCAGCAACACTTTGCCCTTTGGCACCATCGGGGGTCAGCAGCTTTCGGGTTTTGCCGATGTCGAGTGGACGCGGTATCTTGACGCGGCCGGCTACCCCAAGCAATCGCAGTTGCCCGCCAACTACCGCCGCCCGGCCCCTGCGCCGCTGGTGGCGGCCAAACCGGTCGAGGCCGCCCCCAATGCCGCAGCCACAGCACCGGCTGCCCGCCAGACACCGCAACGGCCTGCGCCTGCAGCGCCCACCGAAGGCCCGACGCCCAGCAACCCCGCAGGCATCCGCTTCTGACCCGGCGCCGGCCGGCAAAGGCGGCGCGCTCCTACGCTCCTACATATCGCGCCCCTCCCCTGCGGCACGGCCAGAGCGGCTTGGAATATGGCGCACACTGCAGCACAGAGGCTGCAGCGAGGCCCAGCACCTCGGGCGTTCAACCTAGAAACCGCAGTTGAATGCGCCCGCCAGTGCCGTGATCGGCGCGCCAGGCAAGGCGAGACGACGCGGCGCACTCCTGTGCGCAAGAAGGCAC
>JBKBUN010000039.1:0-20570 GCA_046289925.1 Burkholderiaceae bacterium
TGCAGCCAGGCCTCGAACTGGAAGAAGTCCAGGTGCCGCCAGGATCGGCGCAGCCGGTCGTGCACCGGTTGCGTGGCCGCACCGCATGCCGGGCAGGCGAGCCTGCTGGTGTGGCAGCCGATCTCGAAGTCGATACGCCGCTTGGCGGTGTCGAGCCTGACGTCATCGACGACCCACGGCGGCTGCAAGCCCAGCGCGCTGGTGAACAGAGCTTCTACGGCAATGCCCATGGACTCATCCTCCTGATCAAACACGCCTCGTGGACATGTGCACAGGCCGGCCAGCGGCCTGCACACATGCCCACCGGGCTCGACGACCAGGAGTCATTGTGACTGTTGGGTTCCACACGAAATGACGAAGAGCCCTTTCATGGAGCCCACGGCCTGCGCAACGGTTTCACCGCCTTGGCGCGCGGTTTGCGCGGCGGCGCTGGCGAGATGGTTGGCGCTGCGGGCGGCGTCGGCACTGTGGCGCACGGTTTCGGTGAGTTGCTCCATGCTGGAGGCGGTTTGTTCCAGGCTGGAGGCCGCGCTTTCGGTCCGTGCCGAGAGATCTTGGTTGCCCTGGGCGATTTCGGCCGCGGATACGCCGATGTTTTGGCTGCTGTGGCTGACCTGACCCACGACTTTGAGCCACTGCTGCCGCATGTCGTCCAGGTGTTTCAGCACGCTGTTATCGGACACACGAACGCTGCCCAGCGGTTGCGCGAGCTTGCCCTTGGTCAGTTGTTCGGTAAAGGCCACCAACTCCGTCGGGTCTGCCCCAAGGCTGCGCATGACGCTGCGGCCAAAGGTCCACGCCGCGAAGATCCCCGCCGCGGTTGCGCCCAGCATCATGACCACCACAATCCACTCCACCTGCGCCGTCGCCTCTGCCACCCGCTTGGCTTCGACCTTGGCCCGCTCTTCCAGCAGCTCCGACGCATTGCCCATGCTTTGCGCTGGCTCGCGGTCCTTGCCTTGCAGAAGTTTATCCGCCCCCTTGTGGTCATTAAAGCCCGTAGCGCGGAACATTTCCAAACCCTTGCGGTACTCCTGCCCCAGCACCAGGTGGCTGTTCTTGAAGGCCTTGAGCGCCTCCTTGGCCTCGCCGTCAGCGAGCGCTGCGATCAACTGCTCGGTCTCTTTTTGGACCGCCGCCTCGTTTTTCAGAAAGGCATTCCAGTATTTGTCAAACTGCGCCGGGTCGTGCCCGCGCAGCAGGGTGTTCTTCCACTCCTGCACCTGGGTTTGAAAGGTGGTGCGCAGACGCACCACCGCAAGAGCCTGAGCATCGTATTCGCCCACCACCTGTTCGTATTGGTTGATCCCGCGCTGCAAGGCAAATAAGCCGGCAATGGACGTCAGCAACAAGGCCAGCACCAAAGCGGCCACGCTCAGGGGGAGTTTTTTCTCGAGTTTCATGGTCACTCTCTGCACAGCTTCACAAGGGCGAGGGTCGCGCAGGGAAATGTTTTGCTTACGACGCCTCCAGGGGTTGGCGATGCCAATTTACTTTATCGAGCCGCCTTTAACCAGCGCGCACCTCAGGTTTCTGCCGACTGCAGCCTGCCGAAGAGATAACCCTGGGCCTGGAACTGCCGAACGAGGGCATGAGGCGACCCACGCGGCCCACATGGCCCGCAGCAGCCAGCGCAGGTCGTAGCCCGCTGCGCACAGCACTGTCTGCAGGGCATCTCCCACTGATCCCTTGCGCCAGCAGCGTTGCATCCCATGGTCTTGTCTGAAACGCCCGATCCGGCTGGGATCGCACGGTAGGCGGGGCTCGTAGTGCTGCTGGCTGCTGAAGAACGGCCACCCACAGTTCTTGCTCCAACGCTCGACCACCGACTCCTTGCGCTCGTTGAACGCGCGCTTGAGGTGCAGCAGCACTGCCATCAAGCGGATGGGCAGACGCGGACGGCCTGCCGCGCTGGGGCCCCCGGCACCTACCACCGCAGTGGGCCCGAACATGTCGGCCTCCGGCTTCATGCTGCCCATGCGTGCCTTGCGGGCGAACAGGGGCGCCAGGGACCTCTCGATCCCGGCCCACGGCATGCGCGTGGCCGGCACGACGGCCAACGGGTGGCGCAGATCGGTCATGGCATCCAGCAGGTCGCGACAGAAGTCGGGCGTGCTCATCGGCTCAGATCCTCAAGACCCCCAGAAACTGAGCCTCATTACCCCCCAAACCGAGAGTTCTGGCCATCCCCAATTACCCGATTCCAGGAGCCTGTCTTCATCGGGGTGATGGCGATTTTGCAAGGCCGCTACGTGGCGTGCTTGTAGGCCCGCGCCTGCAGGCGATTCGTGCACACCGAGCACCCCGGGTCGCGTGCGGTGCGCATGCTGCTCCATTCCATGCTGCGACCGTCGAGCAACAACAGTCGCCCTGCAAGAGAGGGCCCCGTACCGGTCACGAGTTTGAGTGCTTCGGCCGCCTGCATGGCCCCCACCACCCCCACCAGGGGGGCGAATACCCCCATGGTGGAGCAGCGCACTTCCTCGAAATCGGCTTCTGGCGGAAACAGGCACGCATAGCAGGGGGCGTCTGGTATGCGAGGGTCGATCACTGTGATCTGAGCGTCGAAGCGGATCACCGCGCCGGCGACCAACGGCACGCCGTGGCGTACGCAGGACGCATTCACGGCCTGGCGGGTGCGGTAGTTGTCACTGCAGTCCAACACCACATCTGCGCCTGCAACGAGGTGGTCCAGCAGCGCTTCGTCTGCTCGTTGCGCCACGGTGGTCACTTGCACTTCGGGGTTGATGGAGTGCGCAGCGCAGGCGAGGGATTCGACCTTGTGGTGCCCGATCCGGCTGGTGGTGTGGGCGATCTGGCGCTGAAGGTTGGTCAGGTCGACGCGGTCGTGGTCCACCACTGTGAGCCGGCCGACACCCGATGCAGCCAGATACAGCACGGCCGGGCATCCCAGGCCGCCGGCGCCGATCACGAGCGCATGGGCCTGCAGTGCGCGCTCCTGTCCTTCGATACCGACCTCATCGAGCAGGATGTGGCGTGAATAGCGCAGCAGTTGATCGTCGTTCATGGCATTCGGGCAATGCAGGATGGAAGACGGGCCGGACTTTCTTGCGAAAGACCGGCCCGTCGGTCGGGTGCGCAGCGGCACAGGCCGCTCAGCGTCAGTTGTCTTTCTTCTCGTCTGGGCGTTCCATCAGGGTCTTGCTGACCATCACCGGCCGTCCCTTGAGTTGGTTGAGCGCCTGTTGCAACTGGAAGTCCTTGTCCGATCCGAACTCGGGCAGCCGACGCTCGATGCTGGGCTTGGCATTGCGGGCTTCTTCTTCCAAACGCTTGCGGGCTTCCTCGCGTGCTTTTTCACGGGCAGGGTCTTTGCGTTCTTCGCCCTGACCACCCGACAGGTGTTTGTCCAGGTCGGCCTCGCGCATGCGCAGGGCCGCAAACACGTTGCCTTCCTCCGACTCGTCCAGCATCACGTCGGGCACGATTCCCTTTGCCTGGATGGTTTTGCCGCTGGGGGTGTAGTAGCGCGCCGTCGTCAGCTTGAGCGCCGTATCGGGCCCCAGCGGTCGCACAGTCTGCACAGAACCCTTGCCAAATGTCTGGCTGCCCATGATGGTGGCGCGCTTGTGGTCTTGCAAAGCGCCTGCCACGATTTCGCTGGCCGAGGCGGATCCCTCGTTCACCAGCACCACCAGCGGCACATGCTTGAGCGAGGCCGGCAGGCGCTTGAGCGGATCCGGCCCGCCGCGGCGCTGATAGTAATCGGGTGACGCTTTGAACGTCGCCTTGCTCTCGGGCAATTGGCCGTTGGTGGTGACCACCGTCACGTTCTCGGGCAGGAAGGCGGCCGAGATGGCCACGGCCGCATCCAGCAGGCCGCCGGGGTCGTTGCGCAGATCCAGCACCAGTCCCTTGAGCTGTGGATCCTGCTTGTAGACCTCTTCGACCTTGCGCACGAAATCCTCCACCGTGCGCTCCTGGAATTGCGACACCCGGATCCAGGCGTAACCCGGTTCAATCAGCTTGCCCTTGACGGACTGTGTGCGGATCTCTTCTCGCGTAATCGTCACCGGAAAGGTGCGGTTCTCATCGCGGCGGAAGATGGTGAGCGTGACCTTGGTGTTGGGCTCGCCGCGCATGCGCTTGACGGCTTCGTTGAGCGTCAGCCCCTTCACGGCCGTGTCGTCGATCTTGGTGATCAGGTCGTTGGTCTTGAGGCCCGCGCGGAAGGCGGGAGAGCCTTCGATCGGAGACACCACCTTGACCAGCCCGTCTTCCTGGCTGATCTCGATGCCCACGCCCACAAAGCGCCCGGAGGTGCCTTCGCGGAATTCTTTGAACGATTTCTTGTCGAAATACTGCGAGTGTGGGTCCAGGCTGGCCACCATGCCCGAGATCGCGTCGGTGATGAGCTTTCGGTCGTCCACCGGCTCGACGTAGTCGGTCTTGACCAGACCGAACACGGCCGACAGTTGCTGGATCTCTTCCAGCGGCAGCGGTGCCATGGCGCCCCGCGCCACCGTTTGCAACGACACGGTGGTGAGCGCACCCGCCACGACCCCGATCGACACCCACCCCGCAATTTTGAGTTTATGACCCATACAGCACCTACAGAACCGCTTCAATATACACCTTGGAACGCGTCCGAGCGCACCGGTTCCACAGAGCGCAAGGCTTTGCGGGGTTTTCGTGTTCGCCGCAGAAGGGCTCCCTGCGCTGTGTGGGCTCTAGGAGCCTGTCGGACTTGGGGCGTCGAAAGCGAATATGGAGCCCCAGCGAGGACCGTTTTCACCGTGTTTGCAGCCCCATAGCGGGGCTATGGGGCCCAAAGACGGCGGAAAATGAACCGCTGCGGCCCATTTGCAGCCGACGATTCTCAAGTCCGACAGGCTCCTGGGGCCAGGCAGGCGGCGGTCAGCCCTTGCCCTGGGCGGCCACGGCCGCTGCAGCGCGGGCCGCCGCTTCGGCGTCGCCCAGATAGTAGTGGCGTACGGGGCGCAGTTCGGCGTCCAACTCGTACACCAGCGGGATACCGTTGGGGATGTTCAGCCCCACGATGTCGGCGTCCGAGATGTTGTCCAGGTACTTCACGAGTGCGCGGATCGAGTTGCCGTGCGCGGCAACCAGCACGCGCTGGCCGGCGCGGATGGCCGGGGCCATGGTCTCGTTCCAGAAGGGCAGCACGCGGGCCACGGTGTCCTTGAGGCACTCGGTCAGCGGCACCTGGGATGGATCGAGTGCCGCGTAGCGGATGTCGCCGCGTTCGCAGCGCGGGTCGGTCGGCTCCAGCGCCGGCGGCGGCGTGTCGTAGCTGCGGCGCCAGACCAGCACCTGCGCGTCGCCATACTGCTTGGCCATGTCGGCCTTGTTCAGGCCCTGCAGCGCGCCGTAGTGGCGTTCGTTCAGGCGCCAGCTGTGCTGCACGGGCAGCCAGGTGCGGTCCATCTCGTCCAGGCAGTGCCACAGCGTGCGCGTGGCGCGCTTGAGCACGCTGGTGTAGGCGATGTCAAACTCGTAGCCTTCGGCCCGCAGCAGGCGGCCCGCATCCTTGGCCTGTTCGATACCGGTGGCCGTCAGGTCGACGTCGGTCCAGCCGGTGAACCGGTTCTCCAGGTTCCAAATCGATTCTCCGTGGCGAATCAGTACGAGTTTGTGCATGTTGTCCTTCAGCGGCGCGGGTCAAAACCGCGCATTCTAAAATCGTCGGTTCAGTAGCCCTCTGACCACCATGAAATTCGTCCTTGACAACTGGTACCTGATCGTTCTTGCACTGGCTTCCGGCGGCCTCCTGCTGTGGCCCACGCTGCGTTCGGGCGGCGGCTCGCTCACGCCGGCCGGTGCCGTGCAGCTCATCAACCGCGAGAAAGCCGTGGTCATCGACGTGTGCGAAGCCGAAGAGTTTGCGGCCGGCCATGTGGTGGGGGCCAAGAACCTTCCCCTGGGCCAGTTCGAAGAACGCCTTGCAGGCACCGTCAAGAACAAGGCGCTGCCGCTCGTCATCGTGTGCGCCAGCGGCGCGCGTGCCCAACGGGCCGTGGCTCTGGCCAAGAAGCTCGGCTACGAAAACGCCCAAGCCCTGTCGGGCGGTATGCGCGCCTGGCGCGAGGCCAACCTGCCGGTCGAGAAGGCCTGAATTCCACTGCACAAGGATCTGCTATGCCCGTCGTAAAGATGTACACCACTGCCGTTTGCCCCTATTGCATCCGCGCCAAGCAGATCCTGCACGCCAAGGGCGTCGAGTCTATCGAGGAGATCCGCGTAGACCAGAACCCCGAAGAGCGCATGCGCATGATGGAGATCACCGGCCGTCGCACCGTGCCGCAGATCTTCATTGGCGACACCCATGTGGGTGGGCATGACGACCTGGTGGCACTGGACGCCCGCGGTGGCCTGATGCCCTTGCTGGCCGGTCAGTGAACCAGCCGCTGGGCGCTGCATAATGCAGGCCGTGTGCCCGCTCTGGGAGCCTCTCCCGGGCGGGCTTTGTTTTGGACCCTTACTTACCGTTGAGCAGAGAGAGAGACTTCACCATGGCCGACCAAGAAACCCCTGTGTTCCAGATCCAGCGCGTGTACCTGAAGGACCTGTCGCTCGAACAGCCGAACTCGCCCGCGATCCTGCTGGAACAGGAATCCCCGAGCGTGGACATCCAGCTCGGCGTGGAGGCCCTGCCGGTGGCCGAAGGCATTTTTGAAGTCTCGGTGACGGCCACGGTGCAGACCAAGATCAAGGACAAGACCGTGTTCCTGGTGGAGGCCAAGCAGGCCGGCATCTTCGAAATTCGCAACATTCCCGAAGACCAGATGGGCGCGATCATGGGCATTGCCTGTCCGCAAATCGTGTACCCCTACCTGCGCGGCAACGTGGCTGACGTGATCAACCGCGCAGGCTTTCCGCCCGTGCACCTGGCCGAAATCAACTTCCAGGCCATGTACGAGCAGCAAAGCCAGGCGGCTGCAGCGTCGTCCGTCGCCCAGTAACGCACATCTCCCGGGCACCGCTGGCGGCTACGCGCTGCCCGGCTGTCACGCCCGGGCCTGCGATGAGCGCATTGCAGATTCTGGTGCTGGGGGCCGGGGCCTGGGGTACCGCCGTGGCGGCCAGCGCGGCCACCCATCCCGCAGGCCACGCCGTCACGCTCTGGGCGCGCAGTCCTGAGCAGGCGGCCCAGATGCAGGCCCGCCACGAAAACACCCGCTACCTGCCCGGCATTCCGCTGCCTCCCGCTTTGCGTGTGGTCAGCGGTGACGGGGCGGCGCTGGCGCGCGCAGCCGATCTCGTCATCGTCGCCACTCCTATGGCTGGGCTGCGCGGCATGCTGCAGGCCCTGGCGCCCGTGGCCCGCGCCCCTGTGGCCTGGCTGTGCAAAGGGTTTGAGCAGCCCCAGCCCGGTGCTGGGCCGGGCTGCGTTGGTCTGCTCGCGCACGAGGTGTGCGAGCAGGTGGCGCCAGGCCTGCTGGCCGGCGTGCTCAGCGGCCCCAGCTTTGCCCAGGAGGTCGCCCGTGCCCAACCTACCGCCATGGTGGCGGCCAGCCCGCATGCGTCCGTGCGCGATGCGCTGGTACGGGCGCTGCACGGCCCCAGTGTGCGCGTGTACGCGAACGACGATCTGGTGGGCGTGGAAGTGGGCGGTGCGGTGAAGAACGTGCTGGCCATTGCCACCGGCCTGTGCGACGGCCTGCAACTGGGCCTGAACGCCCGCGCGGCCCTGGTCACGCGCGGCTTGGCCGAAACCACGCGCCTGGGCCTGGCCCTGGGGGCCCGGGCCGAAACCTTCATGGGCTTGTCGGGGCTGGGCGATCTGGTGCTCACGGCCACGGGCGACTTGTCGCGCAACCGGCGCGTGGGGCTGCTATTGGCCTCTGGCCAGACGCTCGCACAGGCCATTGAATCGCTGGGCCATGTGGCCGAGGGGGTCTACAGCGCCCGCACCGTGGCCGGGCGTGCGCGCCAGTTGGGCATTGAAATGCCCATCACCGAGGCCGTGGTAGGCCTGCTCGATGGACGTCTGGCCCCGGCCGAAGCGGTGGCCCAGCTCATGGGCCGCGACCCGGCCGCCGACCGGCCTATTTGAACCCGCAGGCTGCTGTTGCGGGCGTGGCGTTCACGCCCCCCTTCGCCTGCAGTGCAGCCCCGAGCGTGGCAGGTGCAGTTCTTCAGCAGGGGGACTCTGAGTCTTTTCAGTCTGTATCCCCGCAGCTGCGCTGTCTGGGGGCGGCATGGGCCCCGGGCCTCAGAGTCCACGCTCAAGCGCCAGCAGTTCGTCCACCGTCTGGCGGCGGCGGATCAGCCGGTGTGCGTTGCCGTCCACCAGCACTTCGGCCACCAGCGGGCGCGTGTTGTAGTTGGAGGACATGGACGCGCCGTAGGCCCCGGTGTCGTGCAGCACCACCAGGTCGCCCACGCTGGCGGGCGTGAGCGGGCGCGGCTGCACCACGCCGCCATCGCCTTGGGTGAACACGTCGCCCGACTCGCACAGCGGTCCGGCCAGCACCGTGGGGCGCGGCGTGGGCGCAGTGCCGTCGCGGCGCAGCACTGTCATGGCGTGGTAGCTGCCGTACATCGACGGGCGCATCAGTTCGTTGAAGCCTGCATCCACCAGCACGAAATGGTTGCGGCCTACGTCCTTGGTGGCGCGTACCTCGGCCAGCAGCACGCCTGATTCGGCCACCAGGAAGCGGCCCGGCTCCAGTTCCAGGGCCAGCGGGTGGCCGAGCACGGCCTCGGCCTGCTGGCGGGCGGCGTTCCACAGCCCGAAGTAATGCTGCGTGTCCACCACCGCATCGCCTTCGCGGTACGGAATCGACAGCCCGCCGCCGGCCGACAGGGCGTGCAGGTCCATGCCCGCAGCATGGGTGGTGCGCACCAGTTGCACCATGGCACCGCACACTTCCGAGAGGTGTCCGTAGTCCACCCCCGAGCCGATGTGCATGTGCAGGCCCACCAGGCGCAGCCCGTGCTGGCGGATGGCAGCCAGCGCTGCAGGCAGGTCGGTGTGCCAGATGCCGTGCTTGCTGTGCTCACCGCCGGTGTTGGTCTTGTTGCTGTGGCCGTGGCCAAAGCCCGGGTTGATGCGCAGCCACACGGCATGGCCCGGCGAGCGCTCGCCCAGCTGGTGCAGCATGTCGATGGAGCCTGCGTTCACCGGCACGCGGTGCTCGATCACGCATTCGAGCGTGGCCGCGTCGAACAGGTCGGCCGTGAACACGATGCCCGAGGGCTCGGTATCACCCGCGCTGTAGCCGGCCTCCAGCGCTCGCAGGATCTCGCCGCGCGAGACGGCGTCCACCTTCACGCCCTGCTCGCGCATCAGCCGCAGGATGTGAATGTTCGAACAGGCCTTCTGCGCAAAGCGCACGGTGTCGAAGTTTGAAACCTGGGCAATGCGCTCGCGGATCGTGGCGGCGTCGTACACCCACAGCGGCGTGCCGTAGGTGCGGGCCAGGGTCCAGAGTTGGTCGGGGGTGAAGCGGTGGGCCATGGGGAATCCGGCAAAAAAGGGGGGAATGCTGTCGGCCCTGTGCAATGCCGACCAGCGTGGCCCGCATGATGGCGCGCGAAGGCCATGCTGTCCAATGCTCATTATTGGTAGATGCATGCAATCTGGATATGCTGGTGCGATGGCATCCCCAGCCCCTTCGCCGTCCGTCCCCGCACCGCCCCGCGCCCGCCGCCATGACCGCGACGGCCCGCGCACCACCCCGCAAAGGCCCATGCCCGATGCGGTGCCTGCGCGCGCAGCGCCGCCGCGCATCACCCACCGCCAGCTCGAAGTGTTCCGCGCCGTCATGACCACCGGCAGCGTGACGGCGGCCGCCGCGCTGCTGCACAGCTCGCAACCCACGCTCAGCCGTGAGATCGCGCGCTTCGAGCAATTGCTGGGCTACCCGCTGTTCGAGCGCACGCCGGGCCGCCTGCGTCCCCACGCGCGTGCCCTGGCGCTGTGGGACGAGGTGCAGCGTGCCTGGACGGGGCTGGAGCGCGTGGCCGAGCGCGCGCTGGCGCTGGGCCGCTCAGAAGCCGCCGAACTGGCCGTGGCCTGCGTGCCCGCGCTGGCCCAGGCCCTGCTGCCCGGTGCGGCCGCACGGCTGCTCGCGCAGCGGCCTGGCCTCGCGCTGTCGGTCACGCCGCAAGAATCCCCCTTGCTGGAGGAATGGCTGAGCGCCCAGCGCTTTGACCTGGGCCTGAGCGAGCAGCGCGGCGCGCCCCCTGGCACCACGGCCGAGCCGCTGCTGGCGCTGGACGAGCTGGCCGTGCTGCCCGCAGACCACCCGCTGGCCGCCAGACCGCGCCTGCGCGCCCAAGACTTTGATGGCCTGCCTTTTGTGAGCCTGGCGCCCGACGACCCCTACCGCCGCGCCATCGACGCGTGGATGGCCGAGTTCGGCGTGGTGCGCCGCATGGCCGTGCAAACCCACAGCGCCGCGGCTGTCTGCGCCATGGTGCAGCACGGCCTGGGCGTGGGCATCGTCAATCCGCTCACCGCCTTGGCCTGCGCGGGCCCGGGCCTGGTGCTGCGGCCGCTGGCCAGATCGCTGCCTTTTTGCGTGACCCTGCTGCGCCCTGCGCACCGCCCGCACGCACCCGAGGCCGACCTGCTGGTCCAGGCGCTGCATGCCGAGGCCGCGGCACTGCGCCAGCGGCTGGCTGCGCGGGTGGGGGAGGAGAAGACATTTGCTATCAAAAAAAGAGCTGCTCGTGCTTTATAAATAAGCACGAATGGCCGATTTGAGTCTCTTTCATAAAGCTCGCTCGGGCCATCGATGGCTCGGGCTGCCTCCAGAAGCTGCCGCGCAGCGGCTCAGGGGGGCGTCCCTCTGGAGGCCACCGCTTCGTCACTGCGATGGAAACTGGCGCGGCCTCCCAAGCCCAGGGGCATCGAGCAAGGGCCGCCCCGCAGCGAGGATGCCGTCCCCCTGCCCGCAGGGCGCAGCCCTGCGAGAGCGGGGGGAAGCCGCGCAGCGGCTCAGGAGGGTGCCTCTTCTAACACTCCAGGTTGTCAATCAAACGCGTGCGTCCCAGCTTGGCAGCACCCAGCGCCACCAGGCTGCCCGGCGCATCGTCCGCCGTGGGGGGGAGCAGATCGCTGCGGCGGCGCACGGTGAGGTAGTCCGGCTCCCAGCCGCGCATGCGCAGCGCGTGCAGGGCCTCGGCTTCCAGGGCGGCCTGGGTCTCGGGCGTGACCGGGGTGGAGGCGGCCCAGGCTGTGGCCAGGCGGGCCAGGGCCTGGGGCAGGGCGGTGGCCTCAGCGCGCTCGGTGGGGCTCAGGTAGCTGTTGCGCGAACTCAGGGCGAGTCCGTCGGGCGCGCGTTGCGTGGCCCCCGCCACCACCTGCACGGGCAGCGCAAACTGCTGCACCATGCGGCGCACCACCAGCAGTTGCTGGTAGTCTTTTTGGCCGAACACGGCGGTGCCGCCGGTGCGGCCCAGCACCAGCGCAAACAGCTTGAGCACTACGGTGCACACGCCGCCGAAGAAGCCGGGGCGAAAGTGGCCTTCCAGCAGGTCGGCCAGCGCCGGGTCGGGCTGCACGCGGTAGGTTTGCGGTTCGGGGTACAGGTCGCTCTCGCGCGGTGCAAACAGCACATCGCAACCGGCTGCTTCCAGCGCGGCGCAGTCGGCCGCGAAGGTGCGTGGATAGCTGTCGAAGTCTTCATGTGGCAGAAACTGCAGCCGGTTCACGAAGATGCTGGCCACGGTGCAGTCGCCCAGCGTGCGGGCCTGGCGTACCAGGGCGATGTGGCCGTCGTGCAGGTTGCCCATGGTGGGCACAAAGGCGGGGTGCTGGCGGCCGGCCAGAGCGGCGCGCAGTTCGTCGGGGGTGCGGGTGATGTGCATGGGGGCTCCAGAGTAGGGTGGGGGGCTTACCAGGCGTGGCGCGTGTCGTCGGGAAAGCGCCCGTCCTTCACGGCGCGCACATAGGCTTCAAACGCGCCGCGGATGCTGCCCGCGTCGGCCAGAAAATCGTGCACGAAGCGCGGCACGCGGCCCAGATGGGCGCCGAGCATGTCGTGCATCACCAGCACTTGCCCGGCGGTGCCGCGGCCCGCGCCAATGCCGATGGTGGCGCAGTGCGCGAGCGCGTCGGTGATCTCGGCGGCCAGCAGGGCGGGCACCATCTCCAGCACCAGCAGGCGGGCTCCGGCGTCTTGCAGCGCGAGTGCGTCGGCGCGCAATTGGCGCGCGGCCTGGTCGCCCTGGCCCTGCACACGGTAGCCGCCCAGGGCGTGCACCGTCTGCGGCGTCAGGCCCAGGTGCGCGCACACCGGAATGCCGCGCTCGACCAGGAAGGCCACCGTGGGCACCGTCCAGCCACCGCCTTCGAGCTTGACCATGTGCGCGCCCGCCTGCATGAGCTGGCAGGCGCTGCGCAGCGCCTGTTCGCGGCTTTCGGCATAGCTGCCGTAGGGCAGGTCGGCCACCAGCCAGGCGGTTCCCTGCACGCGTTGCAGGCCACGTGCCACCGATGCGGTGTGGTAGACCATGGTGTCGAGCTGCACGCCCACGGTGCTGGGCAGACCCTGGCAGACCATGCCCACCGAATCGCCTACCAGCAGGCAGTCCACACCCGCGGCGTCGGCCACGGCGGCCAGTGTTGCGTCGTAGGCGGTGAGCATGGCGATTTTCTCGCCCGCCGCGCGCATCTGCTGCAGGCGCGGCAGGCTCACGGGCTTGCGCACCGGCAGGGGCGATGCTGGGGGCAGGGTGCCGTAGGGCGTGCCGGGTGTGGCCGGGGTGGTGCTGGCGGCAGGCGACGGGGTGGATGTCATGCGAGGCTCCTGACAAGAGGTCGACAAAACTGCTGCGGTGCAGCAAAGTGCGCGGAGTCTAGAGGCTGCGCCCAAGGCCGCGTTAGAGACGCCTCTCGACCGATGCGTTTTTGCCGCACGCGGGGCGCGGATACCGGGCCACGCCCCGGCAGCGCTTGCGCGGATGCGGCTATGCTTCGCGCCCATGACCGCACCGAAGACCGCTGCACCGAAGACCGCTTTGTCCCAGGCTTTGACCCAGGAATACTCCCCCGAATACGTGGCCGCCCTGGCCCAGGCCGATGTGGCCCGTGCGCTGGCCGAAGACGTGGGCACCGGCGACCTGACGGCTGGCCTGATCGACCCCGGCCGCCGTGCCCGCGCCCGCGTGATCGCGCGCGAGGCCGCCGTCCTGTGCGGCGCGCCCTGGGCCGACGCTGCGCTGCGCGCACTCGACCCCACCGCCACCTCGACCTGGCATGTGCCCGAAGGTGGGCGCTGCGCGCCCGATCAGGTGCTGTGGGAGATCGAAGGCCAGGCGCGTGCGCTGCTGTCGGCCGAGCGCACGGCGCTGAACTTCCTGCAACTGCTGTCGGCTGTGGCCACCAAGACGCGGCAGTACGCCGACGTGGTGGCCGGCACGCGCGCACGCATCGTCGATACGCGCAAGACACTGCCCGGCCTGCGTCTGGCGCAAAAGTACGCCGTGTGGTGCGGCGGTGGCACCAACCACCGCATCGGCCTGCACGATGCGGTGCTGATCAAAGAGAACCATATTGCCGCCGCAGGCGGCGTGAGGGCTGTGCTGCAGGCCGCGCGTGTGGTGGCCGCACAGGCCAAGTTCATCGAAATCGAGGTCGAAACGCTGGAGCAGCTGCGCGAGGCGCTGGACGCCGGGGCCACCATGGTGCTACTGGACAACATGCCCCTGCCCATGCTGCGCGAGGCCGTGGCGCTGAACGCCGGGCGGGCGATTCTTGAGATCTCGGGCGGCGTGACACTGGATGGCCTGCGCGAGCTGGCCGAAACCGGGGTGGACCGCATCTCCATCGGTACGCTCACCAAGGATGTGAAGGCGGTGGACTTGTCGATGCGTTTGCAGGAGGGGGTGTGAACACTCCCCTGAGCTGGACGGTAGGGGACACCCCCCTGAGCCGCTGTGCGGCTTCCCCCCGCTCTCGCGGCGCTGCGCTGGCGGGCAGGGGGACGGCATCCTCGCTGCGGGGCGGCCCTTGCTCGATGCCCCTGGCCCTTGGGGGCCGCGCCGGTTTCCGTCGCCATCACGCAGCCGAGCGTTCCCAGTCCCAACCCTGAAAAGCTTCTACGCTGAACAACAACATCCCACCATGACGACTGTGATCGACGTCGAATACGAGCAGCCCGGCCCCGCCGCGAGCGGTGCCGTGTGTTCCACCAAGCACGCCTGGGCGCGAGTGCCGCCCGAGCCCACGGCAGACGAGCGCGCGGCGCTCAAGGACAAGATCCGCCGTCTGCTCAAGGAAAAGAACGCCGTGATGGTGTCGCACTACTACGTGCACCCCGATCTGCAGGACTTGGCCGAGGAAACCGGCGGCATCGTCAGCGATTCCCTGGAGATGGCGCGCTTTGGGCGTGACCATGCAGCCACGACCCTGGTGGTGAGCGGTGTGCGCTTCATGGGCGAGACGGCCAAGATCCTGAGCCCTGAAAAAACCGTGCTCATGCCCGACCTCGACGCGACCTGTTCGCTCGACCTGGGCTGCCCTGCCGACGCGTTTGCCGCGTTCTGCGACCAGCACCCGGACCGTACCGTGGTGGTCTACGCCAACACCAGCGCTGCGGTGAAGGCGCGGGCCGACTGGCTGGTCACGTCGAGCTGCGCGCTCGACATCGTGCGCGCCCTCAAGGAGCGCGGTCACAAGATCCTGTGGGCGCCCGATCGCCATCTGGGTGCGTACATTCAGCGCGAAACCGGGGCCGACATGGTGTTCTGGAACGGTGCGTGCATCGTGCACGACGAGTTCAAGGCGCTGGAGCTGGAGTTGCTGAAAAAGGCGCACCCCCACGCCAAGGTGCTGGTGCACCCCGAAAGCCCGGCCGATGTGGTGGCCCTGGCCGACGCCGTGGGCTCCACCAGCGCCATCCTCAAGGCCGCGCGCGAGTTGGACGCCACCGAGTTCATCGTGGCCACCGACAAGGGCATGATGCACAAGCTGCGCACGCTGAACCCGGGCAAGACCTTCATCGAAGCGCCCACGGCTGGCAACAGCGCCACCTGCAAGAGCTGCGCGCATTGCCCCTGGATGGCCATGAACGGCCTGGCCGACGTGGCCCGCGTGCTGGAGACTGGGGCCAACGCCATCGACGTGGATGCGGCGCTGATCCCCCGCGCGCGCCAACCGATTGACCGCATGCTCGCCTTCACCGCCGCGCTCAAGAACGGCCAGCCGCTGGGGGCGCTGGTGCCGCACCTGGGTGCCGCCTGAGCGGGCCGTCCACCGGCCATTTGCTCTTATTTTAATAGCTGCTTCGCAAGCATGGATAAGCACGAGCGGCCTTTTTTACCCGAATCCCTGGCCGCAGCCGGCTTGCAGCCCAGCACCTGGATCGACTTTGCCGACCCGGCTGGGGCCGACCGCCCGCGCCTGCGCCACGCGTGGGGTGCGCCGCGCGCGGTGTTGGTGGCCCGCTCCCGGGCCGAGGTGCCCGCGGTGCTCGACGCCGTGGAGCGCGCCGCCACCGCCGGGGCCTGGTGCGTGGGCGGGCTGCGCTATGAGGCGGCCGCTGCATTCGACCCGGCTTTGGCCACCCATGCGGCCGAGGGGCCGCTCGCCTGGTTTGCGGTACATGATGCGCCAGAGTCTGATGCCGCCGTTCCATCAGACGCGGGTGACGACTGGGCCGTGGACTGGCAGCCCTTTGCCGATCGCGCGCGCTTTGACGCCGACCTTCGGCGCATCCACGCGGCCATTGCCGCGGGCGAGTGCTACCAGGTCAACCATACGGTGCGCTGGCGTGGCCAGTTGCAAGGATCGGTGAGCGCGCTGTGGGCTGCGCTGCGCCGGGCCCAGCCCGGCGGTTATGCGCTGCGGCTGGCCCTGGGGCCCGAGGGCGGGGACGAACACCTGCTGTCGGTCTCGCCCGAGTTGTTCTTCGACTGGTGCGACGGCCGCCTGCTGACCCGCCCCATGAAGGGCACGGCCGCCCGCGGCCTCACGCCCACCGAGGATGCCGCCCGCGCCCAGGCGCTGCGCAGTTCGCCCAAGGAGCGGGCGGAAAACGTGATGATCGTGGACCTGCTGCGCAACGACGTCTCGCGCATTGCCGTGCCGCACAGCGTGCAGGTGCCCGCGCTGTTCCACACCGAGCCGCTGCCCACCGTGTGGCAAATGACCTCGGACGTGGTCGCCCAGACGCGGCCCGGCACCACCCTCGCGCAGGTGTTTGCGGCGCTGTTTCCATGCGGCTCGGTCACGGGAGCGCCCAAGGTGCGCGCCATGCAGCAAATCCGCGCGCTGGAGCCCGACGCCCGTGGCTGGTACTGCGGCGCATTGGGCGTGGTGCGGCCTGCGCCCGGCGGCGGCGTGCATGCCACCTTCAACGTGCCCATTCGCACGCTGGTGCTGGGTGCGGCAGCGGCCAGTGGCATGCGGTCCGTGGTCTGTGGCATTGGCAGCGGCATCACCAGCGGGGCCGAGGCCGACGCTGAATGGACCGAATGGCAGCACAAGCGTGCCTTTGTCGAACGCGCGAGCGCGCCCTTTGAACTGCTCGAAACCCTGGCCCTGGTCGATGGCCATCTGCGCCATGCCGACGCCCACCTCGCCCGCATGGCCGAAGCAGCCGCGCACTTTGGCTACCCCTGGCAGCCCGAGGCCGTGCAGGCCGCGCTGCAACACCTGGTCGCCGCCCACCCCGCAGGCGCGTGGCGCGTGCGCCTGCGGCTGAACGCGCAGGGCCAGGTGCACACAGAAGCGTTTGCGCTGGCCGCCACCGCGGCCCCCGTGCGGCTGCAACTGGCCCGCCGTCCGTTTGAGGCTGCGCACAGCGAATTCGTGCGCCACAAAACCACGCGCCGCGCCCACTACGCGGCGTTTGCGCCCAGCACGCCCGGCGTGTTCGACACCGTGCTGTGGAACACCGCAGGCGAGATCACCGAAACCACTTTCGGCAATATTGCCGCGCGGCTGGACAGCCGCTGGATCACGCCGCCATTGACCTGCGGCCTGCTGCCCGGCGTGGGCCGCGCCCAGGCGCTGGACCAGGGCCGCGTGCACGAGGCCGTACTGCGGGTGCAGGATGTGCCGCGGGTCGAGGCCTGGGCGTTTGTGAACAGCTTGCGCGGGTGGCTGGATGCAACGCTGGAGCCGCTCGCTGCCCAGCCTTGAGACTAGGAGCCTTAGGCCGCCCCGCGCTTTGGCGTGCTGTCCAACTGGCAACGGCCGTTGGGTGGGGCACCAGGGGTGCAGGGGGCTGCTTGGCCTCGGGTGTGCGGCCCCACAGCCGGCGCCACTGGGCATGCCCACAAGCGCGGCGGACGGTCTGTAGTCTCAGCGCGCGGGTGGCACGAGGATGGTGGGCGCAGCCGGGGCGGCGAGTTCGGGGTAGTCGCGGCTGTAGTGCAGGCCGCGGCTTTCGCGCCGCAGCTGGGCCGATCGCACGATGAGGTCGGCCACTTGCACCAGGTTGCGCAGTTCCAGCAGGTCGCGCGAGACGTGGAAGTGTGAGTAGAACTCGTGGATTTCGCCTTGCAGCAGCGCGATGCGGTGGGCGGCACGCTCCAGGCGTTTGTTGGTGCGCACGATGCCCACGTAGTCCCACATGAAGCGGCGCAGTTCGTCCCAGTTGTGCGAGATGACCACGCATTCGTCGGCATCGGTCACGCGGCTGTCGTCCCACGGGGGCAGCTGCGGCTGTGGGCTGCGCGGCGCGGCGGCAATGGCGCGGGCCGCGGCCTGGGCAAATACCATGCATTCGAGCAGCGAGTTGCTGGCCAGCCGGTTGGCCCCGTGCAGGCCGGTGCAGGCGGTTTCACCGATTGCGTACAGGCCGGGCAGGTCGGTGGCGCCGTTCAGGTCGGTGAGCACGCCACCGCAGGTGTAGTGGGCGGCCGGCACCACGGGAATGGGCTCGCGTGTGATGTCGATGCCCAGCTGCGCGCAGCGCGCGAGGATGTTGGGGAAGTGCTCCTGCAGAAACTGCGGGCTTTGGTGCGAGATGTCGAGGTGCACGCAGTCGAGCCCGTGCTTTTTCATCTCGAAGTCGATGGCGCGTGCCACCACGTCGCGCGGGGCGAGTTCTCCGCGCTCGTCGTGCTGGGGCATGAAGCGCGTGCCCCCGGCCTGCGGCGGCAGGCGCAGTTGGCCGCCCTCGCCGCGCACGGCTTCGGTGATGAGGAAGGACTTGGCGTGCGGGTGGTACAGGCAGGTGGGGTGGAACTGGATGAATTCCAGGTTGGCCACCCGGCAGCCTGCGCGCCAGGCGGCGGCAATGCCGTCGCCCGTGGCGGTGTCGGGGTTGGTGGTGTAGAGGTACACCTTGCCTGCGCCGCCTGTGGCCAAGATGGTGTGCGGGGCGCGGAAGGTTTCGACCTCGTCCGTCGCCTCATTGAGCGCATACAGGCCCAGGCAGCGCTCGGGCCCGGGCAGGCCGAGCTTGCGCGCGGTGATCAGGTCCACCAGGGTGTGGTGCTCCAGCAAGGTGATGCCGGGCGTGCTGCGCACGCGCTCTATCAGTGTCTGCTGCACGGCAGCGCCCGTGGCGTCGGTGGCGTGCACGATGCGCCGCGCGCTGTGGCCACCTTCGCGCGTGAGGTGCAGGGCGCCGTCTTCGAGCGAGAAGGGCACGCCCAGCTGCTGCAGCCAGGCGATGGCAGGCGGCGCGTTTTCGACCACAAAGCGCGTGGCCGCCAGGTCGCACAGGCCGGCGCCGGCCACCAGGGTGTCCTGCACGTGGGCCTCAAAGCTGTCGCCATCGGCCAGCACGGCGGCAATGCCGCCTTGGGCCCAGCCGCTGGCACCGTCGCCCAGGCTGCGTTTGGTGAGCACGGCCACGCGGTGCGAGGGGGCCAGGTGCAGCGCGGCCGACAGGCCGGCCAAGCCGCTGCCGATGATGAGCACGTCAAAGTTGTGGGATGCCATAGGGGGTCGTCATTGCCTCGGAAAAGAGCGTATTCAGGCCGGGGCCACGGCGGCGCCGGCGTTGCCAGACCTCCGGTGGCGTCCTCCTTCCGCAGCACAGGGGGAAGGCGCCGAAGGCGACTGAAGCGGTGTCATCCTAGAAACCGCAGTTGGATGCGCCCGCCAGTGCCATGATCGGCGCGCCAGGCAAGGCGAGACGACGCGGCGCACTCCTGTGCGCAAGAAGGCACAACGCTGCATGGCGCGGCTAGCATGGTGCTTTCACCCAGAAGGTGAGTGTGCCCACAAGGCGCAACTTCAACGGACATATGAACTTTTCAGTGTGAACAAGCGGTCAACTGCGGTTTCTAGGGTCATGCAGGGGTATACGCCAGGCGCACATAAATGGGCGCAAAGGCTTCGGCCTGGGTGATCTCGATAAGCGTCTCCTTGGCCAGCTCCAGCAGGGCGATGAAGGTCACCACCAGCACGGTGCTGCCCTTGCTCGGGTCAAACAGGTCTTCAAAGCCCACGTAGCGCTGGCCCTGCAGGCGCTTGAGCACCATGCTCATGTATTCGCGCACCGACAGCTCTTCGCGCGTGATCTTGTGGTGCTGCACGAGTTTGGCGCGCCGCAAGATGTCGCGCCAGGCCTCCTGTAGATCGGCCACGCGCACATCGGGAAAACGCGGCTGCAGGCTCTGCTCGATGAAGACCTGCGCCTTCAGAAAGTCGCGCCCGTATTGCGGCAGCGCGGCCAGCTCGAGCGCGGCCAGCTTCATCTGCTCATATTCGAGCAGGCGGCGCACCAGCTCGGCGCGCGGGTCTTCGGCCTCTTCGCTGCCCTCCTGGCGGCGCGGGGGCAACAGCATCCGCGACTTGATCTCGATCAGCATGGCCGCCATCAGCAGGTATTCGGCCGCCAGCTCCAGATTGCGGCTGCGAATCTCGTCCACATACGCCAGGTACTGGCGCGTGACGCTGACCATCGGAATATCGAGGATGTTGAAGTTCTGCTTGCGGATCAGGTAGAGCAGCAGATCCAGCGGGCCTTCAAAGGCTTCGAGAAAGACCTCCAGCGCATCGGGCGGTATGTACAGGTCAGAGGGCAGGGCAAACAGCGGCTCGCCGTACAGCCGCGCCAGGGCCACCTGATCCACCACACGCGGCAGACCGTCGGGGCCGAGCGCGGCGGCGGACTCGTCGGGCCCTGAGGCGCGGTCGCTGGCCTGGGTCATAAGGTACTATGGTTTTTATAGCTGCTTGTGCTTGTTTGGTCAGCACAAGCAGCCAAAATGGCGACAGGGCATGCGGCGGGACATTGTGGGCGATGGCGGCGCCCTGGGGGTGCCAGGTGGCCCAGCGCCGTGGAGGCGGCCGCGCATGCGCCGCGGCCGGGTGGCTCAGTCGTTGTTGGTCTGGTACACGTAGGGCTTTTGGCGTACCTGGGCCTGGCGAAATTCGGCCCAAGCCTGACGGTCCACCTGCTTGTCCCACAGCAGGGCGCGGCCCTGGCGCTGCTGCTCTTCCAGTTCGGGGCGCTGGGCCTTGAGCTGTTGCAGAAAGGCCGTGGCGTCGGAAACGTAATCGGGGCGGCGAAAGAATGGCATGGACTGTTAACCTCTTGGGGCCGTGATTTTACCGGGAGCCCATCTATGACCTTTCGCCTGCCCTCGTTCAAACTAGGAGCCTGTCGGACTTGGGGCGTCGAAAGCGAACATGAGCCCCAGCGCGGACCGTTTGCGCCGTGTTGGCAGCC
>JBKBUN010000040.1:0-20307 GCA_046289925.1 Burkholderiaceae bacterium
GCCAAAAGACGGTGAAAAATGGGCCGCTGAGGCCCATTTGCAGCCGACGATTCCCAAGTCCGACAGGCTCCTAGGTTGAACCAGCGGCCAGAAGATGCACAATGGGGTTTGCCAGAATGGTCGCGCCCAGGGCGCACGCAAGCGGTTGTAGGGCGTTGCCTGAGGGTCGTGCCCTGCGACGGTGGTTACGGAGTGCAGAATGCTGTTGTCGCATGGCAGAGGGTGGAGGACATGGCTGTGGTGCGCCGCGGGCCTGCTGGGCCTTGCATGCTCCCTGAGCGCTGGCGCCCGCACTGCATCTGAACCTTACACGCTGCGCATCGTCGGCGGTCTGGCAACCCTCAACCAGTACACCCGCCAGGAAGAACCCTTTTGGACGCGTGAACTTCCCAAGCTCAGCAACGGGCGTTATCGCGCCGAGATCGTTCCCTTTGACCGGGCTGGGGTTCCCGGTTCTGAGATGCTGAACCTGCTGCAGCTGGGTGTGGTGCCCTTTGGCACCGTGCTCATGAGTTCCTTCACGGCCGACCATCCGGAATACACCGCCCCGGATCTTGCGGGCCTCAACCCCGATGTGGCGACGCTGCGCAGCACGCTGGCGGCTTTCCGGCCGTATCTGGAGACGTCGCTGCGCGAGCGCTTGAACGTGCAAGTGCTGGCCATCTACACCTACCCGGCCCAGGTCGTGTTTTGCAAGCGCCCCATGGCCGCACTGGCAGACCTGCGCGGGCGGCGGGTGCGTGTGTCGTCGTCCACGCAGGCCGATTTTGTGGGGGCTCTAGGGGGTATTCCCGTCCTGACCAGTTTTGCGCAGATCGTGCCGAACCTGCAGTCCGGTGGCACCGAATGCGCGATCACTGGCACCATGTCGGGCAACATCCTGGGGCTGCACACCCTCACCAGCCATCTGCATGTCTTGCCGATCACCTGGGGGTTGGCCATCTTTGGCGCACACCGGCCCACTTGGGAGGCCTTGCCCGCCGATCTGCGCGAACTGCTGCAGCGCGAGTTGCCTAAGCTGGAGCGGGCCGTGTGGGCCGAGTCAGAGCGTGAAACCGCCGACGGCATCGCTTGCAACCAAGGTGCGCCCTCGTGCGCCGGGGGGCGCAAGGGTTCGATGTCGGTGGTGCCGGTCGGGCGCGAAGATGAAATCAGCCGGCGCGAAATCCTGGAAAGCCATGTCTTGCCGCGCTGGATACAGCGCTGCGGCAACGCTTGTGCGCAGCTGTGGAACCAGACCATTGGCCCGGTGCGGGGTCTGACAGCGCGCCCTGCCCGATGAACGCACTCCGGCCTTCGCGTTTGCGTCTTTTTGTCTGGGTGGGGGCGGCCTTGTTCACCATGGCCGTGCTGGCGGTGGCCCTGGTGCTTGCCCTCAACGCACGCGAGGCCGCGCTTGCGCAGAACGCCACCCGGGCGATGCGTTTCGTCGATGGCGCGGAAGCCACGTTGAACCGCACCCTGCTCGCGGTGGATGTGATGCTGTCCAGCCTCGCCGAGCGCGATGTGGTGCCCAGCAACGGCACCGATGCCCCCGACTGGAGCCTGGCGCGCAAGCGGCTGCAGACGGCAGCGCGGCTCAATCTGATGGTGCGTTACGTGGCCCTGCTGGACCCGGATGGGCGCGTGCTGGTTTCGTCGGACACGCCTGAGCGGGACGCACAGTTCGAGCTACCGCCTGGCTTCGCTCTGCGCGTACTCGAACCGCCGGTGTCCACGCTGATGATCAGTTCCCCTGTGGTGAGCTTCATCAGTGCAGAAAAGGTCTTGTATGTAGCCCGGCATTTGCGTGTG
Source organism: Burkholderiaceae bacterium (assembly GCA_046289925.1). GTDB lineage: Bacteria > Pseudomonadota > Gammaproteobacteria > Burkholderiales > Burkholderiaceae_C > Acidovorax_G. The sequence goes on from JBKBUN010000040.1 coordinate 1,795, forward strand.
GGCCCCCCGCCTGGGCGGCAGGTGCTGGCGGTGACGGAGCTGCCGCTGTCCCAGATGACTGCCGTGCTGATGCAGGGCACGGATATCACCGGGCTGCAGGTGACGCTGGAGCGCGCGGGCGGTCAGTTGCTACTGAGCCTGCCGAGCCGCGAAGATGCAGTGGCCCCGGTGCTCAGCCCGCGTCTGGACGAGATGTTGGACTCGGGCAACAACTGGCAGGCCGCCGCTCGGCTGACGGGCGAGCCTGCCCTGGTGGTGGCGCGGCCGATCCTGTTCCATGACCTGCGCATCGCCGCGAGCATGCCGTTGCAGGCGGCTTTGCTCGGTTGGCGGGGCGAGCGCAATGCCATCGTCGCTGCGGCGCTGGGGTTTGTTTTCATGGTGCTGGTGGCGGCCGTACTTACCCTGCGGTCGATCCAGCGACTCACGGAGGCGCGCGCAGCCATCGCTGCCTCGAAGAACACGCTCGACCAGGCCCTGGAGTCCATGGTGAGCGGCTTTGTGCTGCTCGACAGCCGCCTGCGCCTGGTGCAGTGGAATCGGCGTTTTGAGGACATCTTTCCCTGGCTGTCCAGCCGGCTGCGGCCCTGGATGCCGTTTCGCGAGGTGCTGGAAGCCAAGGCCCGCCATCACCTGCCGGACGCGTCTGACGCTGAGGTCGAGCGCTGGGTGCAGCACCGTATGTCGCTGCAGCTCCAGCCCCAGGGACCGCACGAACAGGTGCAGCCCGACGGCCGGGTGATCCAGATCACGGAGCGACTGACGCCTGACCATGGGCTGGTGATCACCTACCACGATGTGACCGAGCTGCGCCGTGCCAGCGCCGAGATCGAAAACCTCGCGTTCTACGATCCCCTGACCAACCTGCCCAACCGCCGTCTGCTCATGGACCGCATCCAGCAGGCCTGTGCCGCCAGTGCGCGCAGCGGGCAGTTTGGCGCCTTGCTGTTTCTGGATCTGGACCACTTCAAAACGCTCAACGACACCCTGGGCCATGAGGTGGGCGATATGCTGCTGCGCCAGGTGGCCCAACGCCTGAAAGCCTGTGTGCGCCGCGAGGACACGGTGGCCCGTCTGGGCGGAGACGAGTTCGTTGTCCTGCTCCAGGATCTTTCGCACAACAGCGAGGTGGCCGCAGCGTATGCCCGCCGCGTGGGCGAAAAGATCCTGCGCAAACTCAACGTGCCCTACACGCTGGGCCAGCACGCCCACCACAGCACGCCCAGCATCGGCGCAACGCTGATGGGCGGTGACATGCCGGCCGATGTGGACTGGCTCAAGCAAGCCGACATTGCGATGTACCAGGTCAAGTCGCAAGGCCGCAACGGCCTGTGCTTCTTTGACCCCCAGATGCAGGTGGCCATCAGCCAGCGTGCGCAACTCGAGAACGATCTGCAGGTGGCGCTCAGCGGTCGGCAGTTCGTGCTGCACTATCAGCCGCAATGGCACCTGGATGGCCATATGGTCGGCGCCGAGGCGTTGATCCGCTGGCAGCACCCCCAGCGCGGGCTGGTGGGGCCGGGCAATTTCATCGCCGTGGCAGAGGACAGTGAACTCATTGTGCCGCTGGGCCACTGGATTTTGCGCACCGCCTGCGAACAGCTTGCGCGCTGGCAGGACGCACCGGCCACGCGCCACCTGCAACTGTCGGTGAATGTGAGCGCGCGCCAGTTCCGCCAGCGCGACTTCGTCGCCCGCGTGGTCGAGGTGCTGCGCGAGACCGGCGTGCGGCCCCACCTGCTGAAGCTGGAGCTGACCGAGTCGCTGGTGCTGGACGACGTGGCCGACACCATCGCCAAGATGGAGATGCTCAAGACCAAGGGCGTGCGTTTCTCCGTGGACGATTTCGGCACCGGGTATTCCTCGCTGGCCTATCTCACGCGGTTGCCCCTCGATCAGCTCAAGATCGACCAGTCCTTCATCCACAACATCGGTGTCAAGCACACCGACGATGTGATCGTGCAGACCATCATCGGCATGGCGCATAACCTGCAGCTCGATGTGCTGGCAGAGGGCGTCGAGACCGAGGCGCAAAAGGACTTTCTCGCGCGGCATGGCTGCCATTTCTACCAGGGCTATCTGTTCGCGCGGCCCATGCCGGCGGCGCAGCTCGAGGCCTTGCTGGCGTCAAAGCCGACCGATCCGGCGGCTTGAACGCCCCCAACCCTTGGGGTGCGCGTCAACAGGCGCTAGGAGCCTGTGCGTCATGGGCACCCGGGGTGCTGTCGGTCAGCGCCGCGACGACACCACGATGCCGCCCACGATCAGTGCAAACGCCAGCGCGTGGTACAGCCGCGGTGTGTCGCCCAGAAAGGCGGCCGACAGCACGGCCGCGAACAGCGGCGTCAGGTTGGAGAAAAAGCCGGCAATCGCCGGACCTGCCCGCTGCACCCCCACCCCCCAGCAGCGGTAGGCGACCACCGCAGGGCCGACGGCAATGAACGCCAGCGCTGCGGCCAGCGGCCAACCCCAGACGATGGCGGTGCGTCCGCTGGCCCATTCCACCGCCGCAAAACTGCCCGACCAGCCCAGGCCGAACACCATCTGCGCCATCAAAAACGCCGCCCAGTCGGCGCGCACCGACGCTGGCTCCTGGGTGCGTGCCAGCAGCCAGCTGTAAAACGCCCAGGAGATGGTGGCCAGCAGCATGAACACATCGCCCGGCACCAGGCGCAGCGCCAGCAGTTGCGCCCACTCGCCGCGGCTGAGCACCAGCAGCACGCCGCACATGGACAGCAGCGCCCCCGTGAATTGCCGCCGTGTTACGGGCGCCTGGAAGAACAGCGCCCCCACCGCCAGCATCCACACGGGCATGCTCGATCCCACCAGCGTGACGTTGATGGGAGTCGAGGTCTGCAGCGCCAGGTACTGCAGGGCGTTGTACAGGCCGATGCCCAGCAGCCCCAGCACGGCATAGCGCCGCCAGTGAGCCCAGACCGGGTTGTCTGCGCGCAGCACGCCGTGGGCCAGCGGCAGCAGCAGTGCAAAGGCCAGCACCCAGCGCAGAAAGTTCAGGGTGATCGGCGGTACCAGATCGTGGACCAGGCGGCCGACCACGGCATTGCCGGCCCACAGCAGCGGCGGCAGGGTCAGCAGGGCTGCCGTGCCGGGCGAGAGTCGTTGCGTCATACCGCCACTGTAGCGGCGCATGTTCAGCAAGGCTTGCAGATTCATGGCACGATGCCCGCGTTCCCGTCACCCAAGAGACCCAAGAGACCCAAGAGACCCAGGAGAGCTGATCCATGAGCCTTGCCATCCAGATCCGCCAGCACGGAGGCCCCGAAGAGTTGCAGATCGTCGACGTGGACGTCGGCGAGCCTGGGCCCGGTGAGATTCGCATCCGCCACCATGCCGTAGGACTGAACTTCATTGACGTGTACCACCGCACCGGCCTGTACCCGTTGGCCATGCCGGCCACCATCGGCATGGAGGCCGCGGGCGTGGTCGAAGCTGTCGGCGAGGGCGTGACGCACCTGCAGGTAGGTGACCGCGCCGCCTATGCGAGCCAGCCGCCCGGTGCGTACTGCGAACGCCGGGTGATGCCCGCCCAGTGCGTGTGCAAGCTGCCCGATGCCATCAGCTTCGAGACTGGCGCGGCCATGATGCTCAAGGGCCTGACGGCGCAGTACCTGCTCAAGAAAACGCTGCCCGTGGAGGGACTGCAGCCCGGCGATCATGTGCTGTTCCATGCCGCCGCGGGTGGTGTGGGCCTGATTGCGTGCCAATGGGCCCGCGCGTTGGGCCTGCGGCTGATTGCCACGGCGGGTACCGACGCCAAATGCCAGCTTGCGCTGGCCAACGGTGCGACCCATGCGATCAACTATCGCACCGAAGACTTCGCAGCCCGCGTGAAAGAGATCACCGGCGGCAAGGGCGTGAAGGTGGTGTACGACTCGGTGGGCAAGGACACCTGGGACAAGTCGCTCGACTGCCTGCGTCCATTTGGCCTGATGGTCAGCTTTGGCAACGCCTCGGGTGCGGTGCCCGCGTTTGCGCCGGGCGCGCTCGGACCCAAGGGCTCGCTGTACCTCACGCGCCAGACGCTGTTCACCCACATCGCCACGCGCGAGAGCACGCAGGCCATGGCCGACGACCTGTTTGCCGTGGTGCAGAGCGGGCAGGTGAAGATCCATATCGACCAGCGTTACGCGCTGCGCGACGTACAGCAGGCGCACCGCGACCTGGAAGCCCGCCAGACCACAGGCTCGACCATTCTCACGCTCTGATGGCGGGCGCGGACGGCGCGGCCTTCGGCCAGTGGCTGGCGCAGGCACGGGCCCAGGCCCGGCAACCCCCGGCTGCAGCGCGCGAGCCCTTCTGGGTGGCCGGGCGCTGCGTGGGTTCGGTGCCTTCTGAGGTGATGCATGAAATACGAGGCTTGTGCTTATCCTCGCTGAATAGTTTGCTCATATTTCAGGAGCAATCGTCTCGCGGCTGGCACTTGCAGTGCACGCCAGGCGATGCCACGAGCGCGCTCAACCTGCTCGCCCGTGCTTTGCAAGCTGCGGGCCGCTGCGGGCCGTGGCGCGACGAGCAATTGGCGGTACTCGATGCGCAAGGTCTGCAACTGGCCACGGTGGAGCGCGGTGCCGCGCGCGTGCTGGGTCTGGCCACCCGGGCCGTGCATCTGGTGGGCACCGCACCCGATGGCCGTGTGTGGGTGCAGCAGCGCGCCTTCACCAAGCCCAACGATCCCGGCCTGTGGGACACGCTCATGGGCGGCATGGTGGCCGCCAGCGACACCCTGGAGCAAGCCGTGGCGCGCGAGACCTGGGAAGAAGCCGGCCTGCTGGTGCAGGCGCTGTCCGGGCTGCGCCACGGGGGCTGTGTGGAATTCAGCCGACCGAGCCACGAGGGGGGCGGTGCAGGCTACATGCGAGAGCGCATCGAATGGTTCCACGCCGTCGTTCCCGCGGGCATGGCGCCGTGCAATCAGGACGGCGAGGTCGAACGTTTCGACCTGCTGACCCCCCAGAGCCTGCGCGAGCAGGTGGCCCAGGGCCGGTTCACCCTGGAAGCAGGCCTTGTGATCGCTGCGTTTTTCGGTCACTGAACCCAGGAGCCTGTCGGACTTGAGAATCGTCGGCTGCCGAAAACGGTCCTCGCTGGGGCTCATGTTCGCTTTCGAAGCCCCAGTCCGACAGGCTCTTGGGTTGAAACCGCCATCGGCAACCTGTAGGTTGCGTCCGAAAACCTCTCGGCATCGCGTGGGCGCATTCTGGATGCGGACTTTGCCGCTGAAACGGCCAACCTGTCGCGCTCGCAGATCCTGCAGCAGGCCGGTACGGCCATGGTGGCCCAGGCCAACCAGTTGCCGCAGGGCGTACTGGCTTTGCTGCGCTGACGCTCGACGCCTTTCAGGTCTGATCGGATAGGTTGCGCAAACGGCTGGGAGCCAGCGCGCCAGCCGACTCCAGGATCGGGTACGCCACCGTGCACAGCAGCGAGTTGATGCGCTTGAGATCGCTGATCAGGTCGATGTGCAATGAACTGGTCTCGATGCTCTGCACCGTGTTGTCCGACAGCCGCGCCAGGTGCGTGGCCGAGTAGGCGCGCTCCAGATCGCGAAAGCGCGCTTTTTCTTCCAGCAGCTTTTGCGCATCGCGCACATTGCCGTTGAGGAACACGCTCATCGCCAGGCGCAGGTTGTCCACCAGGCGGGCATGCAGTTCGGAGATCTCTTCCATGCCTGCCTCGGAGAATTGGCGGCCTTTCTTGATCTTCTTGTCCTCAATGTCGATCAGCACGCGCTCGATGATGTCGCCGATCTGCTCCATGTTGATGGTAAAGCTGATGATGTCGGCCCAGCGGCGGCTCTCGCGTTCGTCCAATGCTTCTCGCGAAATCTTGGTCATGTAGTACTTGATCGCTGAGTACAGACCATCCACTTCGTCGTCGAGCTTGCGCAACTGCTCAGCCAGTTGCAGGTCGTCGGTGCGGATGACCTGGTACATGCCCAGCAACATGGATTCGACCACGTCGGCCTGATGCAGCGCCTCACGGGCTGCACACGAAATCGCCAGCGAGGGCGTGGCCAGCGCAGACGGGTCGAGATGCCGGGGGCGCATGCCTGCCTGCTTGGCTGCGTCTTCCTTGGGCAGCAGCCGCTCGACCAACTTGGCCACAGGGCCTGTCAGGCCGATGCACACCACCCCCACTACCGTGTTAAATGCCAGGTGGAACAGCACCACCAGGGTGGCCGTTTCGGGCACGATGGGGCGTACATGCGCGAGCCACAGGCCCGTGGCAGGAGCCATCAGCACCACGCCGATGATTTTGAAAAACAAGTTGCCCAGGGGCACCTGACGGGCCTGCACGTTGGCGCGCATGGTGGTCAGCACCGCCAGCAAACCACTGCCGAGGTTGGCGCCCAACACCAGGCCCAGCGCCACGTCGGCTGGAATACCGCCCGAGCCTGCAAGCGCTGCCGTGAGCAGCACGGTGGCGAGGCTCGAATACGCGACGATGGCCAGCACAGCGCCGGTGAAGATCTCGAGCAGCAAGTCGCTGGTGAGCGCGCCCAACAGCGTGCGCACTGCGGGCGACTGCGTGAGCACGGTGGTGGATTCGGTGATCAGCCGCAGGGCCAGCAGCATCAGCCCGAGGCCGATGAGCACGCGGCCCACGCGGCCTGCCGTGGTGTCCTTGCGCGAGATGAACAGCACCACGCCCACAAAGATGAACAGCGGTGACAGCCAGGACAGATCCAAGGAAAACACCACGGACATCACGCTGGTGCCGACATCGGCACCCAGCATCACGGCCAGGGCCGCCGGAAGAGCCACGAGGCCCTGGCCCACGAAAGACGACACGATGAGCGCGGTGGCCGTGCTGGACTGCACGAGCGAGGTGACCCCGATGCCCGACAGCACGGCGGTGGCGCGCGTGCTGACGCTGCGGGCGATGAGCTGGCGCAGGTTGGCGCCAAAGACACGGAGGATGCCGGTGCGCACCAAATGGGTGCCCCAGACGAGCAACGCGATGGCTGCCAGAAGATTGAGAAGATGCTTCATGAATTGAGCGACCGACTATAAGGCAACGCTGAACAAGTCCCTCGCCCGCCGCGCATCCCTGCTTGGGTCGGTCTGGGGCCTTACCAATCCTCGCCATGGCTTGGGCTATGGCTGCGGTTTGCGCCTTGCATCCCATCCCAAAGCCGGGCGCGTGCCATCACGAGAACGGATTCAGCATTGTCATAAACCTCTATAGGCAGGTGCGGCCGTGATGACCGCGTCGGAAGCAGGTGGCGTACCCCGGGTTCGTGCGCACCCGGTTGCAACCGGCTCCTCAGCGGCTTTGCCGCACGCGCAGCAATTCATCCAGGATCAGGCAGACAGCGCCCACCGTGATGGCGCTGTCGGCCAGGTTGAAGGCTGGGAAATGCCAGCCCGCCCAGTGGAAGTCGAGAAAGTCCACCACATAGCCGTGCATCAGCCGATCTACCACGTTGCCCACGGCACCGCCCAGGATGCTCGACAGCGCAAAGCAGAACAGCTTCTGGCCCGGGTGGGCGCGCAACTGCCACACGATGAACACCATGGCCACGACAGCGATGCCGGTAAACAGCCAGCGCTGCCAGCCCCCGGCATCTGCCAAGAACGAGAAGGCCGCGCCCGGGTTGTGGGCCCGCACGATGTTGAAGAAGCTGGTCACAGGGGTCGCATCGCCCAGGCGGTAGTAGCCCAAGATCAGCGTCTTGGTGAACTGGTCGGCCACCAGCAGCAGTGCGGCCCAGGCGAGCCAGGGCCACATGCTGGGGCCTGCGGCGCGGGCGCTGCGGGCCATCAGGCGCAGGTCCGGCTCTCACCGGCTCCGAACAGGTTGCTGGTGCAGCGACCGCACAGCGTAGGGTGGGCGGTATCGTGGCCCACGTCCTCGCGGTAGTGCCAGCACCGCTCGCACTTGGCGTGGGTGGTGGGGCTCACGGTAGCGGCCAGCGCTTCGCCTTCGACCACCTGGGCAGCCGAGGTGATGAAGACGAACTTCAGGTCATCGCCCAGGCTGCACAGTGCGGCCAGCCACTCGCTGCCGGCCGGTGCGGTCACCGTGACTTCGGCCTGCAGCGAGGCGCCCACCTTGCCGTCAGCACGCAGGGCTTCGATTTCCTTGTTGACCACTTCACGGGCGGCGCGGATGGCATCCCACTTTGCGAGCAGCGCCGTATCGGTGGCACCGAAGTCCCAGAACTTCTCGACAAAGATGGTTTCGGATTTGCCGAACACCTTCCACGCCTCTTCTGCGGTGAACGAGAGGAACGGGGCCATCCAGCGCAGCATGGCGTGGGTGATCTGGTACAGCGCGGTCTGGGCGCTGCGTCGGGCCAGGCTCTTGGGCGCCGTGGTGTAGAGGCGGTCCTTGAGCACGTCCAGGTAGAACGCGCCCAGGTCTTCAGAGCAGTAGACCTGCAGCTTGGCCACCACGGGGTGAAACTCATACACCTGATAGTGCGCCAGGATGTCGGCCTGCAACTGGCTGGCGCGGGCCAGGGCGTAGCGGTCGATCTCCAGCAATTGGTCGGCGGGCACGCTGTCGGTGGCGGGGTCAAAGTCGCTCACGTTGGCCAGCAGGAAGCGCAGCGTATTGCGGATGCGGCGGTACGCATCAACCACGCGGGCCAGAATCTTGTCGTCGATGGCCAGGTCGCCCGAGTAGTCGGTGGAGGCGCACCACAGGCGGATGATTTCCGCGCCCAGCTTGCCGCTCACCTCTTGCGGCGAGACGGTGTTGCCCAGCGACTTGCTCATCTTCTTGCCCTGGCCGTCCACGGTGAAGCCATGGGTCAGCAGGCCGCGGTAGGGCGCGCGGCCGAAGATGGCGCTGGCCAGCAGCAGCGAGCTGTGGAACCAGCCGCGGTGCTGGTCGTGGCCTTCCAGGTACAGGTCGGCCTCGGGGCCCGTCTCGTGGTGCATGGTGCCGTGCGTGCCGCGCATCACATGCCAAAAGGTGGAGCCGGAGTCGAACCACACTTCCAGAATGTCCGTGCTCTTGGTGTAGTGGGGGGCGTCTTCTGCACCCAGGATTTCCTCGGTGGTCACGCGGCTCCAGGCCTCGATGCCGCCCTTTTCCACAATGGCTGCGGCCTGGTCGATGATCTCCATGGTGCGTGGGTGCAACTCGCCCGAATCCTTGTGCAGGAAGAAGGGCAGGGGCACGCCCCAGCTGCGCTGGCGCGAGATGCACCAGTCGGGCCGGCCCGCGATCATGTCGCGCAGGCGGCTCTTGCCGTTTTCGGGGTAGAAGCTGGTCTGCTCAATGGCCGCCAAGGCCGTCTGGCGCAGCGTGCCGGGGGCCTTGTCGGTGGTGAATACGCCCTCGCCTTCGTCCATGCGCACGAACCACTGGGCGGCGGCGCGGTAGATCACGGGTGTTTTGTGGCGCCAGCAGTGCGGGTAGCTGTGGACGATGTCCTTGGTGGCCATCAGGCGGCCCGCATTGCGCAGGGCTTCGATGATGACGGGGATGGCCTTCCAGATGTGCTGACCGCCGAACAGCGGGAAGTCGGCCGCATAGGTGCCGTTGCCCTGCACGGGGTTCAGGATGTCGTCGTACTTCATGCCGTGCGCCACGCACGAGTTGAAGTCGTCCACACCGTAGGCGGGCGAGGAGTGCACGATACCCGTGCCGTCGGTGGCGGTAGCGTAGTCGGCCAGGTACACGGGCGAGAGGCGGCGATAGCCGTAGCTGCCGTCTTCGCTGGCCACGTCGTACAGCGGGTGTTCAAACTCGATGCCCCCCAGCTTCTCGCCTGGCACGGTGGCCAGCACCTTGCCTTGCAGGCCCCAGCGCTCCATGCAGGCATCCACCAGGGTTTCGGCCACCACGTACAGGCCGCGCTCGGTTTGTACCAGCGAGTACGGCAGCGCGGGGTTCAGGTTCAGCGCCTGGTTGGCGGGGATGGTCCAGGCGGTGGTCGTCCAGATCACGGCAAACGCATCTTGCGTGAAGGCGGGCACGCCAAAAGCCGCTGCCAATGCGGCAGGGTTGTGCGCCTTGAAGGCCACATCCAGCGTGGTGCTCTTCTTGTCCTGGTACTCGATCTCGAACTCTGCCAATGAGGAGCCGCAGTCAAAACACCAGTACACGGGCTTGAGGCCGCGGTACACATAGCCCCGCTCCATCACGCGCTTCAAGGCCCGCAGTTCGCCAGCCTCGTTGGCGTAGTTCATGGTCTTGTAGGGGTTGTCCCAGTCGCCCAGCACGCCCAGGCGCTTGAAGTCGGCCATTTGCTGCGCGATTTGCTCGGTGGCAAAGGCGCGGCTCTTGGCCTGCATTTCGTCCCGTGGCAGGTTGCGGCCGTGCAGTTTTTCGATGGCGTTCTCGATCGGCAGGCCATGGCAGTCCCAGCCGGGCACGTACAGCGCGTCAAAGCCTTCGAGCTGGCGTGCCTTGGTGATCATGTCCTTGAGGATCTTGTTGACCGCATGGCCAATGTGCAGCTGGCCGTTGGCGTAGGGCGGGCCATCGTGCAGGATGAACTTGGGCGCCCCGTGGCGCGCCTCGCGCAGCTTTTTGTAAATGCCTTTGTCGTCCCATTCCTTGACCCAGGCGGGCTCGCGCTTGGGCAGGTCGCCGCGCATAGGGAACGGCGTGTCGGGCAGGTTTAGCGTGGCGCGGTAGTTGGTGGTGGGCGCCGCGGCGGTGGAGGGGGTGTCGGACATGAAGGGGACCTTGGCAACAGGAATTTGCGGGCGCGTGCCGGAGGGGACGCCGCAACCGTCAGAAGAGCTGCCGGGTTGCACGGCCCGGCAGACGCGAATGCGCGACAGGTCGCGTCAAATTCGGTCGCGCGTAGTCTGGCGGCGGGTTTCGGCGTGGGTGGAGGCGAAGTACGTGCGCGCGTCGGCACAGTCGCGCGCGATGCCCTCGGTCAGGGCGTCGAGGCTTTCGTACTTGCGTTCGTCGTGCAGTTTGTGCAGCAGTTCCACGCGCACGATTTTACCGTAGGCGCCTTCCGGCCCCAGTGCGGCCGGCCAGTCGAAGCAATGCGTCTCGAGCAGCACGCGCCCGCCGTTCACGTCCTCAGGGTCTAGCGAGGGGCGTACGCCGAGGTTTGCCACGCCTTCCAGAGGGGCTGCACCCAATCCATGCACACGCACCGCGAAGATGCCGCTGGCCGCAGGTTTCCAGTGCGCAAAGCGCAGGTTGAGCGTGCGAAAGCCATCGGCGGCACCGGGCGCGCTCGCGCCCAACGCCCGGCCCAGCTTGCGGCCATGCACCACATGGCCTGAAACGGCATAAGGCCGGCCCAGCAGGCGCGCGGCCGTGTCCATGTCGCCCGCGGCCAGCGCCTGGCGCACGGCCGAGCTGGAGACTCGCAGTCCGGGGCTGCCGACCCGCCGAACCGGTAATGACGGTGCCCCATCGCTGGTTGGCAGCGCCTCGCAGGGCGCTGCGTGCGGGTGCGACACCTCGTAGCTGTTCATGCGCGCCACATCAAAACCCTGCTGGCGGCCCAGCGCATCGAGCAGAGCATAGTCGCCTGCGCGGCGTGCGCCGAAGCGGAAGTCGTCGCCGACCAGCACGTAGCGCGCCCCCAGCCCGCGCACCAGCACCTGGTCCACAAAGGCTTCGGGCGAGAGGCTGGCCAGCCGGGCGTCAAAGGGCAGCACCACCACCTGCTGCACGCCGCAGCGGGCGAGTTCGGTGAGCTTGTCACGCAGCGTGCCCACCCGCGCCGGGGCCAGTTCCGGCTTGCGTTGCACGGCTGCGAAGTAGTCCCGCGGATGGGGCTCGAAGGTCAGAACGCAGCTCTCCAGGCCCCGGTGCGCGGCTTCGTTGTTCAGAAGTGCCAGCATGGCCTGGTGGCCGCGGTGCACGCCGTCGAAGTTGCCGATGGTCAGCGCACAGGCGCTGGCTACGCCCGGATGATGGAAGCCGCGAAAGATCTTCATCGGGTTGTTATGGTTTTGATAGCAGCCCACCTAGCGCCAATAAGCACAAGCCGCCAATATGTCATGGAGTCGGAGTATATTGTGCGGCAGGCGGACCCGTGGCCGGGCTCCGCGCGAGACACCGTCGTTCCGTTCCTTGAGTTCTTGGTAGTTCAGGAGGTGCGTTTTGAAGGTCTTGAAGCTGTCAGCCCAGGGCCTGCCCCAGTCGTGGATCACGCTGGAGCAGGCGGTGGTCCATTACGCCGCCGGTGAGGTGCGCTGGGAGGCGGGTGTGCAGATTGCACGATTTCGCGGAGGGCACAATGCCCGCTCAGGCGAGCAATCGGTGATTGCGATCAACAGCATCATCGGCACGCGGGGCGTGCCGCGCATCAACCCCTTCGAGCTCAAGCCCGGCCTGACCAACAGTAAGCTGTTTGCGCGCGATCGCAACGTGTGCGCCTACTGTGGCGGCCAGTTCCACGAGCATGAGCTGACGCGTGAGCACATCGTGCCTTATGCCCGGCAGGGGCAGGACCACTGGATGAACGTGGTCACCGCGTGCCGGCCGTGCAATCACCGCAAGGGCCCGCGCACCCCCGAAGAAGCGCGCATGCCGCTGCTGTACGCGCCCTATGTGCCCAGCCTCTGGGAAGACTTTATTTTGCGCAACCGGCGCATCCTGGCCGATCAGATGGAGTTTTTGAAGGCGCACGTGCCGCGTTCTTCGCGCCTGCTGGTGTGAGCGCAGCGGGCGGGGTGCGGCCTGTTTCTGCATCGGCCCCGGGCCTGGGGCCTTCTGGATGTCAGTGCGTGGTGTCGGGGCGCTGCGCCCATACGACGAACCCCTCGACCGGCTGGCCGTTCTCATAGCGCAGCGTCGCCGTCTCCACCGTGATCTGATCAAAGCCTGCATCGCGGCACAGTGCTTCGACGTGGCTGCGCTTGTGGGCGTAACGGCCATGCGAGCCCAGTACGAGGTTGGCACCGTCCTCGTGGGCGGTTTCGCACGACAGCACCAGCCAGCCGCCCGGCGCGAGCACCCGGCGCGCGTTGGGAATTGCCTGGGTCAGATCGCCCGCGTAGATGAACACATCCAGCGCCGCCACCACTTGGTACAGCCCTTCAGGCGTTTCGCGCAGCGCGTCGTGTACGTTCACGGTGTGGAAGCGCTCGTATACCTTGTGGCGCGCGGCCTGCGCGATCATGTTGCGCGAGTAGTCCACGCCAATCAGGAAGCCTTCGACCGGTTTGCCCAGGCATACGCCCAGCAGGCCCGTGCCGCAGCCCAAGTCCAGCACGTTGAAGCGGCGGTCGGGGAACATGGCCAGCAGGCGGTCGGCTACCTGCTTGGGCAACTGGTATTTCAGCGAGCGCACCATGTGCATGTCGTACAACTCGGCCATACCGTCAAAGAGCTCGGTCATGAGTGCGGCAGGCTGTTCGCTGGGGGTGATGCCCCGGGCGAGGTCGTCGTAATAGCGGAACAGCGCTTCGTTCGGAGCTTCGGCGAGCAGGGCCTGGGTGTCGGGCAATGCCTCGGCCATGCGACTTGCGGCCATCAGGGCGCGCACGCGGCCGACGCGGTTCGCCGCTTCGGGCGACTGCTCGACCAGACCGTTCCACAGCGCCAGCGATTCATCGTGCTGGCCGAGTTGGCTCAGGTCGCGTGCGAGCAACTGGCGCAGCATCGGGTCACCCGGCACGAGTTCGAGGCCGCGGCGCAGGTGGCGCACCGCCATCTCGAGATGGCCTGCGCGGTGGGCAATGTCCACCACCCCGGCCAGCACCTGAAGGTTCTTGGGTTCGAGCGTTGCCACCTTCTCGGCCTTCTCGATGGCTTCAGCAAACTGGTTCTGACGCGCCAGCAGCAGCGCCAGCTCCAGCAGGCCTGGTCCCCAGTCGGGCGCCAGCGACACGGCCTTGCGCAGTGACTTGAAAGCACCATCAAGGTTGCCTGCCTTCTCGGCCATCAGGCCACCGAGCATGTGCACGCGCGGGTCCTGCGGCCACTGCTGGTTGGCCTTGTTCAGCGTCTGCGCCGCCTTCCGGAGGTCGCCCTTGGCGATCAGTTCGCGGGCCTGTTGCAGGTGTTGAAGGTTCGGATCGGGTGCGTTGGCGCTCATGACGGTTCCTGGAGTGGGGCAGCGCCCAGGCTGCCCGCGGGCCGCGCGCCCCATGGCGGCGGCAAAGCCCAGGATTATCCGGGATTTGCCATGGCCGCCCCGGGGCTCGCGGCGCTGGTCAGCGGGTGATCTCGAGCAGTACCACCCGGTTGTCGCGAGCAGCCCAGGTCTGGCCGACCACCACTTCGCTGTGGAACTCGGCGCGCACCGTGCGCTGTGGGCCGGTGGGCTTGATCTTGGCCGAGGCCACGCCGGCGCCCGGGGGCACGCCGGCCGGTGCTGCGCCGTCCAGGCGCATGGGGTCACGCTGGGGGTCGAGGTAGCCGCGCGGACGGGTGAGCGTGACCACCGCATCGGCATCGCGGTCGGTCGCGGCCAGGCGCTCGGCGCGCAGGTGCACGATGTTGCTGCTGCGCGGGAAGCCACTGCGGTAGATGTGCGTGGTGGCGTAGCCCGGCGCAGCCACCTCGAATTCGACGGGGGCGTTCACGGGCACGGTCACCGGGCCCCAGCGGCCGTCAGCGGCCACCGTCTTGCGGCCCAGCGGCTCGCCGCGGCGGGCGCCGGTGGCTGGGTCCACAGCAAACACGCTCACGGTGGCCCCGGGCACGGGCAGGTTGTTGCTGAAGCTGCCGGTGGCAGGGTCCAGCGGGTTCACGCCCAGGCCGGTGACTTTGCCGTCGATGACCACCGGGGCCGATTGCGGCACGGTGTCGCGGTGCTGTGGCGCGCGCCCGGTAATGAAGCGGTAGGTGGCCTCGAAGGCGGCGGGCGAGTACGAGGTTTCGCGATGGTCGATGCCCGCGATCACGACGTTGGTCGCGCCTTTGAGCTCGGGGCCGGCCGCTGTGACATTCGTGGCCATGCCTTTTTGCCCGATCCACAGCCCGTCGGGCTGGGCGAATTTGTCGTTGTGGTCCGAACGGATCGTCATCCAGCGCACTGGGCCCGTCACCTCGTCGCCCGCGGCGTTCTTGGGGGCATTCAGTCCGCGCAAGAAGGGGCCGGTACCCGAAAACTCATTGCCCTCGCGCCAGCCCGGCACAGCCCACACCCCGTGGTTGGGGGTGCCGCCTAGCACAGCGTGGCTGACCTGTGCGGCGCCCCCGCCGTTGTAGATGTAGTTGCGGATGGCATTGCCGCCGCGCGAGTTGCCCACCAATACGACCTGCTTGGCGCCCGTGCGGTCCAGCACCTGCTGCACTTCGCTGCGCAGGAATTCCATGTGCTCCTGTGTCGATGTGCGGCCGGCCTGCGGCTTGGCGTCTTCGTCGCGCGCCAGCGGGTAGGGCAGGTCGATGGCATGCAGGCGCTCGCGCGGCCAGCCGTTGCTTTCAAAGCGCCACAGGGTGGTCTGCCACAGCGCAGCGGAGTCGCCGTTGCCGTGCACGAACACGATGGGTGGATAGGCATCGGCCGAGGGCAGGCCGGACGTGCCCAAGTGACCACAGCCCGAAAGGGCCAGGCCTGTGGCGGCGGTGGCTGTCAGAAGCCAGCGGCGGCGGGACAGGTGCAGGGTCATGGAAGTCTCCTGGTTCGGGCACCGGGACGGTGCGGGGGGGATGGACGCTCTTGGGCGGCGCCTGAACAAAAAACGCCCGTGAACCTCACGATCCACGAGCGTTGCATGCGGGTGTGACCTGCGGATGTCAGGTCCGTGGGTCAGGCGAACACGCCTGCGGTGTCCTGCATGCGGGCTGACACTTCGCCCAGGTGGTGCAGGGTGTCGCCGAAGACCATTTCCATCTGCGTGAGCTTTTTGAAGTAGTGGCTCACGATGTACTCGTCCGTCACACCGATGCCGCCATGCAGTTGCACCGCTTGCTGGCCTACGAAGCGCATCGACTGGCCGAGTTGCACCTTGGCGCGTGCCAGGGCGGCGCGGCGTTCCTCGGGTGCTGCGCCAAGCTTCAGGCTCGCGTAGTAGCTCATCGATCGGGCCAGCTCCAGTTGCATTTTCATGTCGGCCACGCGGTGGCGCAGGGCTTGGAAGCTGGCAATCGCCACCCCGAACTGTTTGCGCTGGTTCATGTAGTCCACGGTGATGGCCAGGGTCTGGTCCATCACGCCCACGGCTTCGGCGCAGGTGGCGGCGATGCCGGTGTCCACGGCCAGTTCCAGCGCGCTTTGGCCCTCGGTGGTCACGAGCGTGGCCGCGGCATCGTGGAACTGCACCTCCGCCGCACGGCTGCCGTCCTGCGTGACGTAGCCGCGCGTTTGCACGCCGGCGGCCGTGCGCTCGACCAGGAACAGTGCCGTGGCACCGCCCAGGCGGGCGGGCACCAGAAAGGCGTCGGCCTGGTCGCCCGCAGGCACCACGCTTTTGAGCCCGTTCACGGTGTGGCTGCCGCCGTTGGCTGTGGCGGTGGCCTGGCAGCGGTCCAGGTGGTAGCGGGCACCGCGCTCTTGGTGGGCGAGCACCACCAGCGCCTCGCCCGAGGCGATGCGCGGCAGCCAGGCCGCCTGCACCGACGCAGGGGCATGGGTGCTGAGCACGGCGCTTGCGATGAAGGTGTGCGCCAGCGGCTCCAGCACGATGCCGCGGCCCAACTCCTCCATGGCCACCATGGCGCTCACCGCGCCTTGGCCCAGGCCGCCGTGGGCCTCGGGCACCGTCAGCGCCGTCAGGCCCAGTTCGGCCAGTTCGTTGTAGGCGGCGCGGTCAAAGCCGCCGGCCGCTACGGCCGCACGGCGGCGGTCGAAACTGTAGCCCTTGTCCACCCAGCGGCGAACGGCGTCGCGCAGTTGTTCCTGGTCGTCAGAAAAATCGAAATCCATGTGTCTCTCCTGGTGCGGGCTTGTCGCGCCGGGGCGCTTTCAGACAAGCCGCGAAGCTCTTGCTGGAACCCTCTCGCGCATGGGCACGGGGGCGGTCCTGTGGCGCAGTGCGCAGGTGGCGGTCGGCGTCAGCCGAGAACCGTCTGCGCGACGATGTTGCGTTGCACCTCGTTGGAGCCGCCATAGATCGTCGTCTTGCGCAGGTTGAAGTAGGTCGATGCCAGCGGGGCGTTGCCCACCACGCCGCCCGGGAAACCCCCGAGCGCACCGGCGGCGGCATCGCCCTGCCATCCGGCCTCCATGGCTTCTTCGATAAAGGGCAGGGCGTACGGCCCAGCGGCCAGCATCATCAGCTCGGAATAGCGTTGCTGGATTTCGCTGCCGCGGATTTTGAGCAGACCCGCGATGTCCAGCGAGTTCTTGCCGCTCGTCTCGGCCGACAGCACGCGCAGCACCAGCATTTCGAGCGCAACGATGTCCACTTCGAGCAGCGCGATCTGGTCACGAAAGCGCTGGTCGTCCCACACGCCTTCGGTCTTGGCAATGCGCTTGAGGCGTTCCAGTTCGCGCTTGGCGCGGTTCACGTCGGCGATGTTGGTGCGCTCGTGGCTCAGCAGGTGCTTGGCGTAGGTCCAGCCCTTGTTTTCCTCGCCGATCAGGTTCTCGGCGGGCACTTCGACGTTGTCGAAGAACACCTCGTTGACCTCGTACTCGCCGTCGAGCAGCTTGATCGGGCGCACGGTCACGCCGGGCGACTTCATGTCGATCAGCAGGAAGCTGATGCCCGTCTGCGGCTTGCCCTCGTTGCTGGTGCGCACCAGACAGAAAATCCAATCGCCGTACTGGCCCAGCGTGGTCCAGGTCTTCTGGCCGTTGACGATGTACTTGTTGCCCACGCGCTCGGCGCGCGTCTTGAGCGAGGCCAAGTCCGAGCCCGAACCCGGTTCGCTGTAGCCCTGGCTCCACCACACTTCGCCGCTGGCGATGCCGGGCAGAAAGCGCTGTTGCTGCTCGGCATTGCCGAAAGCCATGATCACCGGGGCCACCATCACGGGCCCGAAGGGCACTACGCGCGGCGCACCGGCCAGCGCGCATTCTTCTTCGAACAGGTGCTTTTGCACTGCGTTCCAGCCCGGGCCGCCAAACTCCTTGGGCCAGGCGTGGCCCAGCCAGCCCTTCTTGCCCAAAATCTTGGCCCAGCGCTGCATGTCGTCACGCGACAGGCGCAGGGCGTTGTGCACCTTGTGCGCGATGTCCTGGGGGAGGTTGCTGCGGACCCATGCGCGAATCTCTTCGCGAAAGGCCTGCTCTTCGGGGGTGAATGCGAGGTCCATGCGGTGCGTCTCCTGTGAATGCGCAGGTTGTAGCACGGTCGTGCTTTTTATGCCTGTCCGGGTGGCGACAAGCCCCGTCGGGCCTCAGTGGGGCGCGCTGTCAGGCCCCGGGTAGACCGACTTCGAGCGCCTGAACCCAGGCCTACAGGGGCTCGATGCGGGCGATCAACCCGGCCTTGCGCAAAGCGGCGTGGCTGGCATTGGCGGCGGGCGCGGTGGTCAGGGCTTCGGCCTGTGCGGCCGCAGAACAGGTGGGCCTAGGAGCCTGTCGGACTTGGGAATCGTCGGCTGCAAATGGGCCTCAGCGGCCCATTTTTCACCGTCTTTGGGCCCCATAGCCCCGCTATGGGGCTGCAAACACGGCGAAAACTGTCCTCGCTGGGGCTCATTTTCGCTTTCGACGCC
>JBKBUN010000041.1:0-14406 GCA_046289925.1 Burkholderiaceae bacterium
CCAGCGGGTGGTGGCGCACGCTGGTGCTCACGTCCATGGCCACGTCGGCATGGTGCACCTGGTGCAGCCGCCACAGCAGCGGCACGGCGTGCGAAAGCCGGTGCAGCAGGTACTGCACGGCATCGATGGCCAGCACGCCGAGCGCGATCTTGGCGGCGTCTGGCCAGGGCAGCCCTGCAATGCCGTGGGTGCCCAGGCGCGATCCGAGTTGCAGCGCCGCCTGTTCGAGCGGCTGCAGCAGGCCGCTGGCCAGCAAGGCGGCCCCGGCCACGTACAGCCCCAGGTTGACCGGCCAGCGCGTGCGCACCTGGGCCGTACCAGGCCGCCGGGGCCAGCGCGCTTCGGCCAGCGCCAGCAGGCCGCCCCACACCAGCAGCAGTGCGCTGGGCCACAGCGCCGCGTGTCGGGCCATCCATTCGAGCATGTGTGCTCCTCTATGTCGGCAGGCGGCGATAGACGCTCAGGCCCCGTGGCACTTTTTGTACTTCTTGCCACTGCCGCAGGGGCAAGGGTCGTTGCGGCCCGGTCCAGGGGCCTTGCGCACGGCGGCCACACGCGGGCCCAGGCTTTTCCAGACCTGGCGCAGGTCGTACACAGCCCAGATGGCCTCGCCAAAGGCCTCGACACGGGCCTGGCTGGTGCTGGGAGGGCCGTCCTCGCTGTACATGCAGACTTCGGGCTTGCCGGTGTCGTCTTCGGTCAGGGCCACGATGCGCTCCAGCGCTTCGTTCACCCAACCGGCGGCTTCCTTGTCGCGCGGAGCTGCCCATTCCTCTTGCCAGTTTTCGACCACGAACATGAAGCCCAGCGCCCAGATCTGGCCGAACGAGGGGATGTCCTGGCCGGCCAGCGCAGCGCGCTCCTCGGGCGGCAGGCTCGCCACGGCACCGCGCATGTCCATGGCCTCGGGCTGGTAGGTGCGCTCGTCTTCCAGCGTCTGTACGTCGGTGTCGAGTTGGTGCTCCACCTCGGCCCAGCGGCGCTGCCACAAGGCCAGAAAACGCTCTTGCTGCGCGATATCGCGGAAGGCCGGCAGCAGCGGCAGAGGCTCACCCGGGGCCACGTCGAGCGTTGCGCCATCGCCCAGCAGCATGGGCAGGTATTCGGCTGCCGGGATGGGGCGGCGGCAGCACACCAGTGCAGCCAGCGCGCCGTCGCAGAACTCCCACTGGGGGATTTCTTCGCCGCGCGTACGCAGGTCATCCAGCAGCAGGTCAAGCTCTTCGAGTTCGTCAGCGGTGAGGGCGGGCGGGGCGGTCGATGTGTCGGTCATGGGGCGGCTCTGGGGGGGGACGGGCCTCAAGAGGCCGCGCCGTCTTTATGATGCGGGCCAGTGGCGCAGACTGGCACCGCAGTGGTGCAGGCCTGCGCGCCCGCGCGAGGCCGCCAGTGTAGCCGCGCCCACCTGGTCAACCATGAGCCTGTTCGTGCCTTCTCCAGTGCCTTTGTCTCTTCTTGCGTGCCCGGCGTCCGGTGTGGGGGCTGCGGCATGAGCGTGCCCGAACTGCAGGCCGGCAGCCCAGCCGCCATGGCGTTTTTGCAGAGCCAGTTGGCCCAGCAGCCGCACAACGTGCAGCGCCATGCTGTGGGGGATGCGTGGGTGTGGGTCAAGCGCGCGGGCCCAGCGCTGGGCCGTGCGCGCGCGGGCGTGCTCGCGGTGGTGGCGCGCCTGCTGCGCCTGCCGGTGCTGACCCCCGTACCCAATCCGGGTGGCAGCGCGGCGATTGCCACCGAAGCGCGCCGCTTGCAAGACCTGCGCGCACGCGGTCTGCGCGTGCCCGAGGTGCTGGCTGTGGCGGAACAGGGTTTCTTGATGCGCGACCTGGGAGCGGGGGGCGAGCACACGCCCTCGCTGGCCGAGGAGATCGAACGCGCCGGTGCCGCCGATCCGACGCAGATGCTCGCCCTGTGGGCGCTGGGCCTGCAGGCGCTGGCCCAGGTGCACGCGGCCGGCACCTGCCTGAGCCAAGGCTTTGCGCGCAACATGGTGCGTGGTCCTGACGGGGGGGTGGGCTTCATCGACTTTGAGGACGACCCGCAGGCCGTACTACCCCTGCCCGTATGCCAGGCGCGCGACCTGCTGTGCTATGCCCATTCCACCGCGCTGCTGCTGCGCGAAGCCGATTGCGCCGAGGCCGCAGCCGCCCGCTGGCGCGCCCATGTGCAGGCCGGTGATCCGGCCGTGGCCGCGTGCCTTGCACAGACCGTGGAGCGTCTGCGTTGGGCGCGCCGCCTGCCGGCCGACCGCCGCTGGGGGCGCGATGCGTTGCGCCTGCGCGCAGCCTACGACCTGCTGGCCGCAGCCCACGCGGGCTGAGCGGGCCGCGCAGGCCGCCGTGCGTCAGGCCACCGTGCGTCAGGCAGCCGCGGGGGCTGCGGGCGCTGCCGCGTCCGCTTGCACGGCCGTGGCAATGTCGGCGCCCATGCGCTGCAGGCGCTTGCGCATGCACAGCACGGCCTTGTCCTTGCTCAGCAGCAACGCGCCGTGCGCGGCGGCGAGGTCGAGAAAGTGCTGGTCGTCGGCGTCTTTGCACACGAACGCGATGCGCGGCGCAGCGCTCACGCGCTGCACCAGGGCGTCCCAGCGCGCGAGCACCTCTGGGGCGTGCAGCCCGTAGTAGGCCAGCCGCGGCACGATCTGCGGGTAGCCCAGCACGCGCGCCAGTTCGGCCCGCATGGTCTCGGTGCCGATCCAGCGCAGGTGGCCGCTGGCCAGCAGCGCAGGCAGCGCGGCCACGCCCGGGTCCGCAAACACCAGCGCGTCGAGCGCGATGTTGGTGTCCAGCACCAGCGCACGCGGCGGTGCATCGGCCGCCACGGTGTACACCAGGCGCGGGCCGTCAGCCGCCATGGCCCGTTGCCGTTGGTGCCGCGCCTTCGCCCCGCTGTGGGCGGGCGGTGCCGCGCACCATGTCGAAGCGGAACATCCGGCATTCGATCGGGCCGTTCCACATCGGCACGCGGCGCGACTCTTTCAGGCGCATGCGGCCGGGCAGCTTCAGGTCGGGCGTGAGCATCCAGGCTGTCCAGCCCGGGTAGTGCTTCTTCCAGTGGCTGGCCAGTTGCACAAAGAAGGTTCCGTCTTCATCGCCTTCGGCCTGCTCGCGGCCCACGGCTTGGCCACTGGCGCGTGCGGCGGCCCGTTCGGCCGCGTTGCGCCCGGCCGCGCCAGCGGCGGCAATGCGCTCGCCGTAGGGCGGGTTGAGCAGCATCAGTCCCGGGGTGTCACAGGGGGGCATGCGCTGCAGCGCGTCGCCGCCGCGCAGTTGCACGGCATCGGCCACGCCCGCACGTTCGGCATTGCGGCGCGCAAAGTCCACCATGCGGTGCGACACATCGCTGCCAAAGATGGCCGCGCGCGAAGCTTGTACCTGGGCCTGGGCTTCGCTGCGCAGTTGCTGCCACACATGGGCCTGGAAGGGCAGGAGTTTTTCAAACGCAAAGCGGCGCCGCAGGCCGGGGGCGATGCGGCAGGCCATCTGCGCGGCTTCCACCACGATGGTGCCGCTGCCGCAGCAGGGGTCATACAGTGGCAGAGGCTCCTCGGCCCATGGGTCCCAGCCGGTGGCGGCAATCATGGCCGCGGCCAGGGTTTCCTTGAGCGGGGCGTCGCCCTTGTCCTCGCGCCAGCCGCGCTTGAACAGCGCCTCGCCCGAGGTGTCGATGTACACCGTGGCGGTGTCCTGGGTCAGGTGCAGGTGCACGCGCACGTCGGGCCACTGGGTGTTGACATCTGGCCGCACACCGCCGCGCGCGCGGAAGCGGTCGGCCACCGCGTCCTTGATGCGCAGGCCTGCAAAGTTCAGGCTCTTGAGCGGGCTGCGCTGGGCCGTGACCTCGACCTTGAAGGTCTGGCGTGGCGTGAACCAGATCTCCCAGGCCACCTCGGATGCGATGGCGTACAGGTCCTGTTCGCTGCGGTAGGGTCGCTCGGCCAGTTGCACCAGCACGCGCTGTGCAAGCCGGCTGTGCAGGTTGAGCTGCAGCGCTTGCCGCCAACTGGCGCGCAGCAGCACCCCTGCGCGTCCCACCAGCAGGTCTTCGCCGGTCAGGCCCGTGAGGCGGTGTACCTCGTCGGCCAGATAGGCTTCAACGCCTGCGGCGCAGGGCAGGAACAGGGTCAGGGCGTTCATCGGGAACCTTCGGTGGGCAATGTGGGGGCGGCTTGTGGCGCGCGTGCGAGCAGCATCGAGTCGCCGTAGCTGAAGAAACGGTAGCGCTGCTGCACCGCATGCCGGTACAGGCCCATGATGTGCCCATAGCCTGCAAAAGCGCTGACCAGCATCATGAGCGTGCTCTTGGGCAGGTGAAAGTTGGTGATCAGCAGGTCGGCCACGGCAAAGCGGAAGCCCGGCGTAATGAAGATGTTCGTGTCGCCCGTCGTCTGGCCGGTCTGCGCCCAGGATTCGAGGGTGCGAATGGTGGTGGTGCCCACGGCCACCACCCGCCCGCCGCGCTGGCGGCAGCGTTCGAGCGCCGCCAGGGTTTCAGGTGGAATCTGGTACCACTCGCTGTGCATCTGGTGCTCGGCGATATTTTCGGTTTTGACCGGCTGGAAGGTGCCCGCGCCCACATGCAGCGTGACGCTGGCACGCTCTACGCCACGCGCGGCCAGTGCGGCCAGCACGGCTTCGTCAAAGTGCAGCGCGGCCGTGGGCGCGGCCACGGCGCCGGGCTTGGCGGCAAACACGGTCTGGTAGCGCTCGGCGTCTTCGGCAGCGTTCGGGTCTTCGCCCGTGGACTGCTGGCGTTCGATGTAGGGCGGCAGCGGCAGGTGGCCGTGGCGTTCCATCAGGGCAAAGGGCGTCTCGTTGTTCGGGCCCTGCAGGCGAAAGCGGAACAGCGGACCATCTGCGCTGGGCCAGCGCGACAGCAGCGTGGCGTCGAAACCGCCTCGCGTTCGCCCGCCCGCCATCAGCACGGTGCTGCCGATCGCGGGCTTTTTGCTGACCTTCATGTGCGCCACGACCTCCTGGCCGCCCAGCACGCGTTCGATCAGCATTTCCAGCTTGCCGCCACTGGCTTTCTCGCCGAACACACGCGCCTTGATCACCTGCGTGTCGTTGAACACGAGCAGGTCACCGGGCTGCAGCAGTCCGGGCAGGTCGCGAAAAATGCGGTCGGCCGGCTGGCTCTCGCGGCCATCGAGCAAGCGTGAGGCGCTGCGTTCCGGGGCAGGGTGCTGGGCGATCAGGGCTTCGGGCAGGTCGAAGTCGAAGTCGCTGAGGGTGTAGGGTCTGGCCACAGGGGCCTGGGAGACATCGGTCATGGTGCTTGAGGGCCGGACGGGCCCGTGCCAAGAATGGAACAGGGGCGCGATTGTCCCATGGCCTTCGTACTCGCAAAAACAGACAGTGTGCGCAGGCTCCTAGAGCGTGCGCACCGGAGGGCACTGGGCGTGCAGCGCGTGCGCCGAGGTTGGCGTTGCCAGGCCCGTGCCGGCAGCCATGACCGCCGCCGCGCCGCAGGCGCTGGCCCAGCCCAGCGCCTGCGCGTCTGTCTCTCCCCGCTCCCAGGCCCAGAGCAGACCCGCAAGGAAGCTGTCGCCCGCGCCGGTGCTGCCCTGGCCTGCCGCCACCGGTATGGCGTCTTGCTGCCAGCAGCCCTGGGGCGTGGCCAGCAGGGCGCCAGCCTCGCCCAGCGAAAGCGCCACAGCCCGGGTCTGTCCGCTGGCAATCAGTGCGCGGGCGGCCTGTGACTGCTCTGCCAGTGTGACCAGCGGCATGCCGGTGGCTTGGCGCAGTTCGCGCAGGCTCGGTTTGACCAGGTCCACACCTGCGGTCAGCGCTTCGGTGAGTGCAGCGCCAGAACTGTCGAGTGCCACGCGCCAGCCCTGAGCGCGTGCGCGCCGGGCCAGTTGCGCGTACGCCTGGGCCGCAAGTCCTGGCGGCAGGCTGCCGCTGGCCACCACCCATGGGCGTTTCGCGCCGCGCGGGTTGGCGGGCGCCAGCGCATCGAGCAGGCCGTCCCATTGGGCAGCACTCACCTTTGGGCCCGGCAGCACGAACCGGTATTCAGCCCCGGTGCTGTCGTCGATGACCGAGAGGCTTTGGCGTGTATCCCCTTCGATGGGAAAGTTGCGCAGCGACAGGCCCTCTTGGACGAGCAGTTGTTGCACCTGTGCGCCCGCAGGCCCGGCCAGCAGTGCCCAGGCCTGTACCGGCATGCCGAAGCGGTGCAGCACCCGCGCCACGTTGATACCGCCGCCCCCAGGGTGGCGCAAGACTTCTTGGCAGCGCAGCTTGTGGGCAGGCTCGACGCGCGGCGTGCGCGTGCTCAAGTCCAGTGCCGGATGGGGGGTGACGGTGATGCAGCGCAGCCCGTTCACCAGGGTCGCTCCGCAAAGCCAGACCACAGCTCGTTGAGGTCTGGAAAGCGCCACTTGTCGGGGTCTTCCCGGGCGATGATTTTTTCGTTGGTGTTCGGGTCGGCCAGGTCCACCACTTCGGGTGGAATGCGCAGGTCCGACTTGGTGGAAAAGAACACCTTGACCTTGGGGGTGGTCAAGGATTTGCTGCCCTGCTCGGTGACCACGCCAATGCGGCCTGAGCTCAGCCGCACGAGTGAGCCCACAGGGTAGATGCCGATGCTCTTGACGAACGCCTGGAACAGCCGCTGATCGAAATGGTCGTGGGTCCACTCGGCCATGCGGCGCAGCGACTCGGACGGATCCCAGCCCCGTTTGTACGGCCGGTCGGAGGTGATGGCGTCGTACACGTCGCAGATGGCGGCCATCTTGGCAATCAAGCTGATCTGGTCGCCCTTGAGCTTGTCCGGGTAGCCCGAGCCGTCCACTTTTTCGTGATGGTGCAGCACCGCGTCGAGCACGCTGTCGTCCACGCCGCCGCCCTCACGCAGCATTTCGTAGCCGTGCACCGGATGGCTTTTGACCACGACGAACTCTTGGTCGGTCAGTTTGCCCGGTTTGTTGAGCACGCCCAGCGGAATGGCCGCCTTGCCCAGGTCGTGCAGCAGGCCAGCCATGCCGGCGACGCGGGTGTGCTCCTCGCTCAGACCAATCTGCTTGGCCAGGGCCACCATCAACGCGCACACCGCCACGGAGTGCATGTAGGTGTAGTCATCGGCCGTTTTGAGGCGTGCCAGGCTGATCAGCGCTCCCGGGTTGCGTGTGACGGAGTCGGAAATTTCGGCCACCAGGTTTTGTGCGCCCACCGAATCGATGGCCTTGCCCATGCGCGCTTCGCTGAACATGGAGATGACCGCGTCCTTGGATGCGACGCAGATCGAGGCAGCGGCCGCCAATTCGCTTTGTATGGAGGCCGGTGCACGTTCTCGGCGGGGGGGCGGTGGGGGCGGTGGGGGCGCCACCACCAAGGGCGGGAGTTCTTCCAGTCGGCTGAAGTCGGTATCGATCTGGGCGTCCACCTCTTCGCGTGACATGGACGAAACGCCAGCTCCCACGTCCAGCCCCTTGGAGGTGTCGATCCACACCTCATGCATGGCCGTGGCCCGAATACGGTCCAGGTCCTTGGAGTCCTTGAGCAAGAACTTGGCGCGCCAGAAGGGGTGCTCCATCCACGAACCACAAAATTCGTGCACGTACATGCCCAGCGTCAGGTGTTCGATGCGAATTTTCTTGAGCATGGTGGCGGGTCGGTCTTGGGCCGGCCTGTCTGCCGGCAACGAATGGTTACCATGGTAGCCCTTTTGGGGGCGGTCGCTCACGGCAATCCCAACGGGGCTCGGTTCCTTCTGCGACGGCTCGGCGAACGGGCTTTGTGGGCCCTCCAGGGTCTGTATGTCCCTTGCCTCCTGGGCGGAATGGGCACACTTGGGGCCTGTCCGCCCAGGGGATTGCCCCGTTAGGCCGCTTTGTCCACATGCCTTCTGCCGCCCCCGCTGCCCAGTCACCCGCCCGAAAGGCCCTGATCAAGATGGGCCTGGTGCGAGACATCGACCTGGCACTGCACCTGCCGCTGCGCTACGAGGACGAAACCCGCATCACCCCGCTGGCGCAGGCGCGCGACGGCAGCACCGTGCAGATCGAGGCTACCGTCACCGCAGCGGAGGTGCAGTTGCGCCCACGCCGACAGCTGCTGGTGCAGGTGGACGACGGCACGGGCACCTGTGAGCTGCGGTTTTTCAGCTTCTATCCCTCGCACCTCAAGACCCTTGCCGTGGGCGCGCGGCTGCGCTTTCGGGGCGAGGTACGCGGCGGTTTCTGGGGGCGGCAGATGCTGCACCCGGCGTTTCGTGCGGCCAGTGGAGAGCTCCCGCGCGCCCTCACGCCCGTGTACCCCACGGTCAGCGGCTTGCCCCAGGCCTATCTGCGGCGCGCCATCGTGACGGCGCTGCAGCGCGTCGATCTGCTGGAGACGGTGCCTCCCGATCTGCCCCCACCGCCCCTGGAGCCGGGCCGGTGGCAGCCCGGGCGCAGTGCCATGACGCTGCGCGAGGCGTTGCAGTTTCTGCACCATCCGCCGCCCGAGGTGCCGCTGGCCACGCTCGAAGACCACAGCCACCCGGCTTGGCAGCGGCTGAAGGCCGAGGAACTGCTGGCGCAGCAGATCTCGCAGCTGCAGTCCAAGCGCGCCCGCGACCACCTGCGCGCGCCGGTGCTGGCGGCCGTGCCGGCGCAGCCAGGTGCGGGCCTGCCCGCCCAGCTGCGCGCTGCGCTGCCCTTTGGCCTGACGGGCGCGCAGGAGCGGGTGTGCGCCGAGATTGCGGCCGACCTGGCGCGCGGCGTGCCCATGCACCGGCTGCTGCAGGGCGACGTGGGTTCGGGCAAGACGGTGGTGGCCGCGCTGTCGGCGCTGGTGGCCATCGACGCCGGCTGGCAGTGCGCGCTGATGGCCCCCACCGAAATCCTCGCCGAGCAGCACTTCGGCAAGCTCGTGGGCTGGCTGGAGCCGCTGCTCGCCCCGCGCGGGCTGCGCGTGGCCTGGCTGGCGGGTGCGCAGAAGAAGAAGGAGCGGGCGGCCATGCTGGCGCTCGTGGAAAGCGGCGAGGCCGCGCTGGTCGTGGGCACGCATGCCGTCATCCAGGAGCAGGTGCGCTTTGCCCGCCTGGGCCTGGCCGTGATCGACGAGCAGCACCGCTTTGGCGTGGCGCAGCGGCTGGCGCTGCGGCAGAAGCTTGCGGCCTCGCAGTTCGAGCCCCATCTGCTGATGATGAGCGCCACGCCCATCCCGCGCACGCTGGCCATGAGCTACTACGCCGACCTCGACGTGTCCACCATCGACGAGCTGCCGCCGGGCCGCACACCCGTAGTGACCAAGCTGATCGCCGACAGCCGCAAGGACGAAGTCGTGGCCCGCATTGCCGCGCAGGTGGCGGCCGGGCGGCAGGTGTACTGGGTGTGCCCGCTGATCGAGGAAAGCGAGGCGCTGGACCTGTCCAACGCCACGGCCACGCACGCCGAACTCAGCGAGGCCCTGCCTGGCGTGCTGGTGGGCCTGCTGCACTCGCGCATGCCGGTGGCTGAAAAGCGCGCGGTGATGGAGCTGTTCACCGCCGGGGCCATGGGCGTGCTGGTCAGCACCACCGTGATCGAGGTGGGCGTGGACGTGCCCAACGCCTCGCTCATGGTGATCGAGCACGCCGAGCGCTTCGGGCTGTCGCAGTTGCACCAGCTGCGCGGGCGCGTGGGCCGGGGCGCTGCTGCGTCGGCCTGCGTGCTGCTGTACGCGCCCAACGAAAACGGCCGCGTGGGCGAAACCGCCAAGGAACGCCTGCGCGCCATGGCCGAGACCAGCGACGGCTTCGAGATCGCGCGGCGCGACCTGGAGATCCGCGGGCCGGGCGAATTTCTGGGCGCGCGCCAGTCGGGCGCGCCGCTGCTGCGCTTTGCCGACCTGCAGACCGACACCGTGCTGCTCGAATGGGCGCGCGAGGCCGCACCGCTGCTGCTGGACCGCCATCCGGCCCTGGCCGAGCGCCATGTGGCCCGCTGGCTCGGGGGCAAGGCCGATTACCTCAAGGCCTGAAAGGGCGCTACGTTGCACAATCGGGGGGCTGGAGCCCTGCCATGACCCTTACCGAACTCAAATACATCGTCGCCGTGGCGCGCGAGAAGCACTTCGGCCATGCGGCCGATGCCTGCTTCGTATCGCAGCCCACGCTGTCGGTGGCCATCAAGAAGCTCGAAGAGGAGCTGGACGTCAAGATCTTCGAGCGCAGCGCGGGCGAGGTCACGGTGACGCCGCTGGGCGAACAGATCGTGCGGCAGGCGCAGAGCGTGCTGGAGCAGGCCGCCGCCATCAAGGAAATCGCCAAGCGCGGCAAGGACCCGCTGTCGGGCCCCCTCACGCTCGGCGTGATCTACACCATCGGCCCCTACCTGCTGCCCGAGCTGGTGCGCAAGTCGATTGCGCGCACGCCGCAGATGCCGCTGATGCTGCAGGAGAACTTCACCGTCAAGCTGCTGGAGATGCTGCGCACCGGCGAGATCGACTGCGCGATCCTGGCCGAGCCCTTTCCCGACACTGGCCTGGCCATGGCGCCGCTGTACGACGAGCCCTTCATGGCCGCCGTGCCCAGCAGCCATGCGCTGGCGTCGCAAGATTCGATCACGGCGGCCGAGCTCAAGAGCGAAACCATGCTGCTGCTGGGCGCGGGCCATTGCTTCCGCGACCATGTGCTCGAGGTCTGCCCCGAATTCGCGCGCTACGCGAGCAATGCCGAAGGCATCCGCAAGACCTTTGAAGGCTCGTCGCTCGAAACCATCAAGCACATGGTGGCCGCGGGCATGGGCGTGACGCTGGTGCCGCGCCTGTCGGTGCCGCGCGACGCGCTGGCGCCGGTGGCCCGCCGCCGCAAGAGCGACGAACATTACATCCGTTACCTGCCGATTCAAGAGGCCGACGGCAGCCCGCCGCCCATGCGCCGCGTGGTGCTGGCCTGGCGGCGCAGCTTCACGCGCTACGAGGCGATTGCGGCGCTGCGCAACGCCATCTACGCCTGCGAACTGCCGGGCGTGACGCGGCTGTCCTGAGCCCGCGCGGACGGGCGCGCACCGCAGGGCTTGCGATACAGTGCCCACAGCCCCGCCGCCGTGGCGGGTTCCGGTTTGCGGACGGCCTGCGCGTCCGCCTTGCACAGGAGCACTTTTCATGGCCAAAGCCTCGACAAAAAATGTTTCGCCCGCGATCCAGATCGGCATCAGCGACAAAGACCGCGCTGCCATCGCTCAAGGCCTGTCGCGCCTGTTGGCCGACACCTACACGCTGTACCTGACCACACACAACTTCCACTGGAACGTGACCGGCCCCATGTTCAATTCGCTGCACGCGATGTTCATGGCCCAGTACACCGAGCTGTGGAACGCGGTGGACCCGATTGCCGAGCGCATCCGGTCGCTGGGCCATGTGGCTCCGGGCTCGTACGCCGAGTTCGGCAAACTCGCCAGCGTGAAAGATGCGCCCTCCAAGCCGCCCAAGGCGCTGGAGATGGTGCGCATCCTGGTCGAAGGCCACGAGGCCGTGGCCCGCACCGCGCGCAGCTTGTTCCCGTTGGCCGACAAGGCAAGTGATGAGCCCACGGCCGACCTGCTGACCCAGCGCCTGACGGTGCACGAGCAGACGGCCTGGATGCTGCGCTCGCTGCTCGAAGAGTAAGTCCTTCATCCCGACCGCAGCCGCGCCAAGTAGCAGATCCTGTTCGATGGCCCTGCCGTCGGGGCGCAACCCCCAAGAGCCATCCGCGTCGGCGCCAAGCCTCGCTGGGGCGCAGCCCCATATCGGCGCGTGCCGCACCGCGCTGGTACATTGGCGCCCGCGCTGGCCACTGCCTTGCGCTTTGTTGGATTGCCTGTCATGTCTGCCCTTGCCTTGCCCTCCCGCGTTGCGCTGTACCTTGACCTGATCCGCTGGGACCGCCCCGCGGGCTGGCTGCTGCTGCTGTGGCCCACGCTCACCGCCCTGTGGGTGGCGGCCGGGGGCTTTCCGGGCTGGCACCTGCTGCTGGTGTTCACGCTGGGCACCATCCTCATGCGCAGCGCCGGTTGTTGCGTGAACGACGTTGCCGACCGTGATTTCGACAAGCACGTTAAGCGCACCGCGCAGCGGCCCGTGACGCGCGGCGCTCTGGGCGTGCGCGAGGCATTGGCCGTGGGCGCAGCGCTGGCGCTGCTGGCCTTTGCGCTCGTGCTCACCACCAATGGGCCCACGGTGCTGTGGTCGTTGGCCGCGCTGGGCGTGACCGTGCTCTACCCGTTTGCCAAGCGCGCCGTGGCCATGCCCCAGGCCGTGCTGGGCGTGGCTTTCAGCTTCGGCATTCCGATGGCGTTTACGGCCGTGCAGGGCACGGTGCCGTCTGTGGCCTGGCTGCTCGTGGCGGGCAATTTGCTGTGGGTGCTGGCCTACGACACCGAGTACGCCATGGTGGACCGCGACGACGACCTGCGCATCGGCATCCGCACCTCGGCCATCACGCTGGGCCGCTGGGACGTGGCGGCCGTGCTGGCGTTCTATGCGGGCTTTTTGCTGCTGTGGGCCTGGGCCTTGGCCCCTTTCGTCAACCCTGTGGTGGGGGGGCTGGTGCTGGCGGCGGCCGTGGCCCAGGTGGCTTGGCATGCGCGGCTGATCTGGGGGCGCACGCGCGAAGGCTGCTTCCAGGCCTTTCGCCTCAACCACTGGCTGGGGGCGACGCTGTTTGCCGGGGTGGTGCTAGGGTGACATCCCCCTGAGGCGTTGTGCACCTCGGTGCCACCGCCAGAGGCGCAGGCTCTTCGGGTACGTCCAAGCCTGCGCAGGCAGGCTCGCAGCCGCGACCCTCAGCCCCTTCTCTCGAACGGCTGCGCCGTTCTGGAAGGGGGACGCAGCCCTTGCTGCGGGGCGGCCTTTGCGTGGTGGCCCTCGCCTTGGGCTGCGCCGGTGTTTGCGGCTGTGACGAAGCCGGCGCTGCGGGGAGGCTGGCTTGGCCGGCCCGGGCGGCTACCATCGCAGGCCTGCTTTGACCATTTGTTCCAGACAGCATCATGACCCTTGCTCCCAGCACCCTTCCCACCATTGCTTTCATCGGCGGCGGCAACATGGCCAGCGCCATCATCGGGGGGCTGATCCGGCAGGGGCATCCGACGTCGCAGATCGAGGTGGTGGATCCGTTTGCGCCCACGCGTGAGGCGCTGTTGCAAAACCATGGCCTGGCGGCGTTGCCCGAAGCAGGGCCAGCGCTGGCAAGGGCGGAGATCGTGGTCTGGGCGGTCAAGCCGCAGACCTTCAAGGACGCTGCCGCCCAGGCCCGCGCCCACACGCAGGGCGCGCTGCACCTGAGCGTGGCGGCAGGTATCCGCTCGGACAGCATTGCCGCCTGGCTGGGCAGCGAGCGCGTGGTGCGCTCCATGCCCAACACGCCCGCGCTGGTGGGCAAGGGCATGACCGCCGTGTACGCCCGGGCCGCGGTGACCGAGGCCGAGCGCTCGCGCATCGAGCAGATTCTTGCGCCCATGGGCGACTGGCTGTGGGTGGCGCAGGAGTCTCAGCTCGACGCAGTGACGGCCCTGTCGGGCTCTGGCCCGGCCTATGTGTTTTATTTCCTCGAAGCCATGGAGCGGGCCGGCGCGGCCATGGGTCTGTCGCCCGAGCAGGCGCACCGGCTGGCGGTGGGCACTTTTGTGGGCGCGTCCGAACTGGCCCGCCGCTCGCAAGAGCCGCCGGCCGTGCTGCGCGAGCGAGTCACGTCCAAGGGGGGCACGACCTATGCGGCCTTGCAGTCGATGGAGCGCGATGGGGTGGGGGCGGCTTTTGAGCGTGCGCTGGAGGCGGCGCGTCACCGGGCTGAAGAACTGGGGAACGAGTTCGGGGGCTGAATCCGGGTGGTTCGGTTGCTGGATGTATTTTGATATCAAATTGGCTTCTCGTGCTTATAAATCAAGCACGAGCAGCTATGAAATTCATAGCGTTTGGTTCTCCTGGCGCTAGTGGACCGCCGCTCTTGTGCTGTGGACTGAGGCCGGGATGTGCGCCCGGCGGCGCAGTGACTTTCTTTTGGGTCGCCAAAAGAAAGTCACCAAAGAAAAGGCGACCCTACAGGCTGCGTCCCTGCGCTGCGCTCCGGGCAAGCTGCGGTGCTCGCGCCTGGGGTGCGCCGCATAACGGACTTCGCGCCTGCGGCGCTGCGTTTGGACCAATGCGGCGAGTCAGAACACGAAGCCTGCGTTTCCTGCGGCACGCAGGCCACCCCAGGCGCTGCGCGCCTCGGCGCATCCTGAAGGGGGTGGGGCGGGCCATCGCTGCGCTCGGCCTGGTGAGGGCGCCAGCCCCCCCGGGCCGGCGAAGCCCGGCACCCACCAGCGCCCGCTTCGTCATGGCGGCAAAAAACTGGCGCAGCCCAAGAGCCAGGGCAGCCAAGCAAGGGCCGCCCCGCAGCGAGGGCTGCGTCCCCCTTCCCGAACGGCGCAGCCGTTCGAGAGAAGGGGGAAGGCGCGCAGCGCCTCAGGGGGATGCC
>JBKBUN010000041.1:14415-20188 GCA_046289925.1 Burkholderiaceae bacterium
GGGCAGCCAAGCAAGGGCCGCCCCGCAGCGAGGGCTGCGTCCCCCTTCCCGAACGGCGCAGCCGTTCGAGAGAAGGGGCTGAGGGTCGCGGCTCCGAGCCTGCCTGCGCAGGCTTGGACGTACCCGAAGAGCCTCCGCCTCTGGCGGTGGCACCGAGGCGCGCAGCGCCTCAGGGGGATGTCACTCTACCGTCGCTTGCCGCACCGCGCGCTCCCAGTTCGCCATCAGCTCCTGCGCGCGGGCGCTGCTGAGGGTGGGCAAGAAGCGGCGCTCGGCGCGCCACAGGGCCGACAGCTCCTGCGTGCTGGCGTACACGCCCGATGACAGTCCTGCCAGGTAGGCGGCACCCAGCGCGGTGGTTTCGATCACAGCCGGGCGCACCACCGGAATGCCCAGCAGGTCGGCCTGGAACTGCATGAGCAGGTCGTTCACGCAGGCGCCACCGTCCACGCGCAACTCGCTCACGGGCGCGCCGCCGGCGGCGACGGCGTCGCGGCTCATGGCCAGCAGCAGGGCGGCGCTTTGGTAGGCGATGCTTTCCAACGAGGCGCGGGCAATGTGCGCGAGCGTGGTGCCGCGCGTCAGGCCCGTGATGGTGCCGCGGGCCTCGGGCTTCCAGTACGGTGCGCCCAGTCCGGTGAAGGCGGGCACCATCATCACGCCACCCGAGTCGGGCACGCTGTGGGCCAATGCCTCGACCTCGCTGCTGCTGGTGATGGCACGCAGGCCGTCGCGCAGCCACTGCACCACCGCGCCGCCCACGAACACGCTGCCTTCCATCGCGAACTCGGGTTGCGTCGTCGCTTGTGCCGCGCTGGTGGTGAGCAGGCCGTTCTGGCTGGTCTGGAAGCTGCTGCCCGTGTGCATGAGCATGAAGCAGCCCGTGCCATAGGTGTTCTTGGCCATGCCGGCCGTGAAGCACGCCTGGCCGAACAGCGCGCTTTGCTGGTCGCCCGCCACGCCGCCAATGCGGATACCGTGGCCCAGCAGGTCGGCGGCCACGTCGCCAAAGTGCGCGGCCGAGGGCAGCACCTCGGGCATCAATGCCTTGGGGATGCGCAACAGTGCCAGTAACTCGTCGTCCCACTGGTTGGTGTGCACATTGAAGAGCATGGTGCGCGCGGCGTTGCTCACGTCGGTGACGTGGCGCTGGCCGTGCGTGAGTTGCCAGATGAGCCAGCTGTCCACCGTGCCAAAGGCGAGTTCGCCACGCTCGGCGGCCTCGCGTGCGCCGGGCACGTGGTCCAGCATCCACTGCAGCTTGGTGCCAGAAAAGTATGCGTCCACCAACAGCCCAGTCTTGGTCTGGATAGCGGCGGCATGGCCTTGCGCACGCAGCGCGGCGCAGGCGGGCTCGGCGCGGCGGTCTTGCCAGACGATGGCATGGTGTACGGGCTGGCCCGTTTTGCGATTCCAGAGCACCGTGGTTTCGCGTTGGTTGGTAATGCCCACGGCGCGTATGGCCTGCGCGGCAATGCCAGCCTTGGCCAGCGCCTCGCGCGCCGTGGCGAGTTGCGTGTGCCAGATCTGTAGCGGATCGTGCTCTACCCAGCCGGGCTGAGGGTAGATCTGCGCAAGCTCCTGCTGCGCCATGGCCACGATGTGGCCGCGTTCGTCAAACACGATGCTGCGCGAGCTGGAAGTGCCTTGGTCGAGTGCGAGCAGGTAGGTCATAGAAGAACAGGTGTATCAGGCATGTCGTTCGGCCCCAACTTCGAGAGCGGGCCGTTGAAAGCGCGCAGCCGATGCCAGCGACCGCCGCGCAAGGGCCGCCAAGCTGCAGAGGCGGCGCTTCGCTTGCGGGCGCTGGCGGTGTCCCCCTTCCCGAATTGCAATGCAATTCGAGAGAAGGGGGAAGACGCAAAGCGGCTCAGGGGGATGCAATCTATCTTTCATGCCGCCACGGTACAGACAACGTTGGCATCCTGCAGCAGCGCCGGAAACGGCTCGGGCGGAGGTGCGTCGGTGAACAGCCGTCCGATCTGGTCGAGCCGTGCGAGCTGCACCATCGCCGGGCGGTTGAACTTGCTGTGGTCGGCCGCGAGCCACACATCGCGGGCGTGCTCGATGATGGTCTGTGCGACCTTGACCTCGCGGTAGTCGAAGTCGCGCAGCGAGCCGTCGGCCTCGATGCCCGAGATGCCGATGAGCGCGATGTCCACGCGGAACTGGCGGATGAAGTCCACCGCCGCCTCGCCCACGATGCCGCGGTCGCGTGCGCGCACCACGCCGCCCGCCACGATGACTTCGCAGTCCGGGTTCTGGCTCAGGATCGCGGCCACGTTGAGGTTGTTGGTGATCACGCGCAGGCCGCGGTGGTGCAGCAGCGCCTTGGCAATGGCCTCGGTGGTGGTGCCGATGTTCAGGATCAGCGAGCAGTGGTGCGGCACCTCGGCGGCCACAGCGCGCGCGATGCGCGCCTTGCCCTCGGCGTTCAGCGTCTCGCGCTGGGTGTGCGCCAGGTTTTCCACGGTGGAGCTGGGCACGCGCACACCGCCATGAAAGCGCGTGAGCAGCCCGGCCTCGGCCAGGCGCTGCACGTCGCGCCGCACGGTCTGCAGTGTCACGCCCAGCGTGTCGGCCAGCTGCTCCACAGTGGCCGACTGGCGGGTGCGCACCTCCTCCAGCAGCTTGAGTTGGCGGGGGTTGGTGTTCACGGCATCGAAGGGCGGCAGCGAAGTCGCCGAAAGTGGAGAAGGTGTCACCGAATCGTAACGAATGGCTGTGTTCGAAAGCCCTCTGTGCGCCGTGCCCAAGGCTATGCGCGGATTGCGGACGAATGTAAATCGAACAAAAACGAAAACACTAAGGGTAAACCTTAGGTATATTCGCGCGAAAACGAACAAGAATGAAAAAAACCGAAGGAGAGGACGGTGCACCCTGCGCCGCGCCAGAGGGGTGGGCCGCAAGGCCGGGGAGAAGTGCTTCATGCAGCTGGCTTTGGACAGCATCAGCAAGAAAGTCGGCGCGCAGACTTGGCTCTATGACATGAGCCTGTCGCTGCGCAGCAACGCCGTGACGGTACTGCTCGGCGCCACGCAGGCGGGCAAGACCAGTCTCATGCGCATCATGGCCGGGCTGGACGTGCCCACCGCAGGCCGCGTGATGGTCGATGGCCAGGACGTGACCGGCGTGCCTGTGCGCGAGCGCAATGTGGCCATGGTGTACCAGCAGTTCATCAACTACCCGTCGATGACGGTGGCCGACAATATCGCCTCGCCACTCAGGCTGCGAGGCGAAAAGAACATCGACGCCCGCGTGCGCGAACTGGCCGAGCGCCTGCACATCGAGATGTTTTTGAACCGGCTGCCGGCCGAGCTGTCGGGCGGGCAGCAGCAGCGCGTAGCGCTGGCGCGCGCGCTGGCCAAGGGTGCGCCGCTGATGCTGCTCGACGAGCCGCTGGTGAACCTTGACTACAAGCTGCGCGAAGAACTGCGCGAAGAACTCACGCAGCTGTTTGCGGCCGGCCAGTCCACCGTGGTGTATGCCACCACCGAGCCGGGCGAGGCTCTGCTGTTGGGCGGCTACACCGCCGTGATGTACGAGGGCCGTCTGCTGCAGTACGGCCCTACGGCCGAGGTGTTCCATGCGCCGGCTTCGCTGCGCGTGGCCCGCGCCTTCAGCGACCCGCCCATGAACCTGGTGGCCGCCATGGCGAAGGACGGTGGCGTGTGCCTGCCCGGAGGCACAGTGCTGCCGCTGGCCCTGCCGGCAGGCGTGGGTGGCCCGCTCACCGTGGGCCTGCGCGCCAGTGTGCTGCGCGAACAGGCCCGTCCGGACGACGTGGCAGTGCAGGGCGTGGTGGAACTGGCCGAGATCTCGGGATCCGACACCTTCGTGCATGTGGACACACCCTGGGGCGAGTTGGTGGCCCAGCTCACGGGGGTGCATTACTTTGACCTGGGGGCGCGCATCGCGCTGTATTTGAATCCAGCGCAGGCCTATGTGTTCGGTGCCGATGAGGCGCTGGTGCTTGCGCCTCGGCGCGCGGGAGGGCGCTGACCATGGCACGCATCCAGCTCGAT
This sequence comes from Burkholderiaceae bacterium, assembly GCA_046289925.1. Lineage (GTDB taxonomy): Bacteria > Pseudomonadota > Gammaproteobacteria > Burkholderiales > Burkholderiaceae_C > Acidovorax_G. The sequence continues at coordinate 18,441 of JBKBUN010000041.1, forward strand.
CTGGCCCATTCGTACCGGCCCCACCCGCAGCAGGACAGCGACTACGCGCTGCTGCCGCTGAAGTTGGAGTTTGAAGACGGTGGCGCCTATGCGCTGCTCGGCCCTTCGGGCTGCGGCAAAACCACCATGCTCAACATCATGTCGGGGCTGCTCGTGCCCTCGCACGGCACGGTGCTGTTCGACGGCCGGGACGTCACGCGTGCCACGCCGCAAGACCGCAATATTGCGCAGGTGTTCCAGTTTCCGGTGATCTACGACACCATGACGGTGGCAGAGAACCTGGCCTTCCCGCTTAAGAATCGCAAGGTGCCGGCAGCGCAGATCAAAGCGCGCGTGGGCCAGATCGCCGAGATGCTGGAGATGAGCCACCAGCTCGACATGCGCGCGGCGGGGCTGTCGGCTGATCAGAAGCAAAAAATCTCGCTGGGCCGCGGCCTGGTGCGCTCCGACGTGGCGGCCGTGCTGTTCGACGAGCCGCTGACGGTGATCGACCCCCACCTCAAGTGGCAGTTGCGCCGCAAGCTCAAGCAGATCCACCACGAGCTCAAGCTCACCCTGATCTACGTCACCCACGACCAGGTGGAGGCGCTGACCTTTGCCGATCAGGTGGTGGTGATGAGCCGCGGTAAGGTCATGCAGCTGGGCACGCCCGATGCGCTGTTCGAGCGGCCGGCACACACCTTTGTGGGGCACTTCATCGGCTCGCCGGGCATGAACTTTGTGCCGGCCGAGGCCGACGCCAGCGGCGCACTGCTGCAGGTGGCGGGCCAGCGCCTGGTGCCGCTGCCGGCCTTGGCCGAGCGTCCACTGCCCCCCGGTGCATTGCGCGTGGGCGTGCGTCCCGAATACCTGACGCTGGCCGCCGCCGGTGCGCCCGGGGCGCTGCAGTGCAGCGTGGCCCAGGTGCAAGACCTGGGCACCTCGCAAATGCTCACGGCCACGGTGGGTGGCCATACGCTCAAGGCCCGCGTGGCGCCCGATGTGGAGCTTCCGCCTGCCGGGGCCACGGTATGGCTGCAGGTGCTGGGCGCACACACCTGCTTCTATCGCAATGAGGAGCTCCTCGCATGAGCACTACGACCAAACCGGTGAACCAGAAGGCTTGGTTCCTGATCTTGCCGGTGATTCTGTGCGTGGCCTTTTCGGCCATCCTGCCACTGATGACGGTGGTCAATTACTCGGTGCAGGACATCATCAGCCCCGAGCGCCGCGTGTTCGTGGGCACCGAGTGGTTTGCTGCGGTGATGCGCGACGAAGAACTGCACGCCGCGCTGTGGCGCCAGATCACGTTCTCGCTGGCGGTGCTGGCGGTGGAGATTCCGCTGGGCATTCTGCTGGCGCTGTCCATGCCCGCACAAGGCTGGAAAGCCTCGGCCGTGCTGGTGGTGGTGGCGCTGTCGTTGCTGATTCCGTGGAACGTGGTGGGCACGATCTGGCAGATCTATGGCCGCACCGACATCGGGCTCATGGGGCGCATGCTGCAGGAAATGGGCATCGACTACAGCTACACCGGCAACGCCACACAGGCGTGGCTTACCGTGCTGCTGATGGACGTGTGGCACTGGACGCCCTTGGTGGCGCTGCTGGCCTACGCGGGCTTGCGCTCGATTCCCGACGCTTACTACCAGGCCGCGCGCATCGACGGAGCCAGCAAGTTCGCGGTGTTCCGCTACATCCAGCTGCCCAAGATGCGCGGCGTGCTGATGATCGCCGTGCTGCTGCGCTTCATGGACAGTTTCATGATCTAC
>JBKBUN010000042.1:0-20186 GCA_046289925.1 Burkholderiaceae bacterium
GGGTGGTCGTCTGGCTGCGGCCGCCAGCGCCGCCCAAGCCCCCCGTGGGCGCGCCCTGCAACGGCTGCGGCCTGTGCTGCCTGGCCGAGCCCTGCCCGGTGGGCATGCTGCTGTCGCGCCGCCGCCAGGGGGCCTGCGTGGCGTTGCGCTGGCAGGCCGATGCCCAGCGCTATGCCTGCGGTTTGCTCATCGACCCGGGCGGCGTGACCGGCCTGCGCGCCGCGTGGGCCCAGCGCACCGTGGTGCGGCTTGCGCGCCGCTGGATTGCGGCGGGCACCGGCTGTGACGCCGACCTGGAGGCCGTGCCCGTCGCGCCTGGGGGGTACCCCCCGCATGGCCAGCCTTGAGCCGCGGTGCGCCGCGGCGGCAGCCGGGGGTGGTCCGCTGCGCCAATGTCACCTGCACGACGGACGCAGGCCGCGATCCCGCTAGAGTGGGCAGGCACCGCCCGGCGCACCTTGTCATGTGCTCTGCCGTCGCGCGGTCAGGAGACAACACATGCACATCCCCTCCCTGCAAGACCAGGTCTCGCCTGAAGAATGGCAACTGCGCGTAGACCTCGCAGCCTGCTACCGGCTCGTGGCGCTGTACGGCTGGAGCGATCTGGTCTTCACCCACATCAGCGCGCGCGTGCCCGGGCCCGAGCACCACTTTCTCATCAACCCCTACGGGCTGATGTTCGACGAGATCACCGCCTCGTCCCTGGTGAAGGTGGACCAAGACTGCCAGAAGCTGCACGACAGCCCCTTCCCGGTGAACCCCGCGGGCTTCACCATCCACAGCGCGGTGCACGAGGTGCGTCCCGACGTGACCTGCGTGCTGCACACCCACACCCGCGCGGGCGTGGCCGTGGCTGCGCAGCGCTGTGGTGTGCTGCCCATTTCGCAGCAAAGCACCTTCGTGCTGGCGTCGCTGGCCTATCACGACTACGAAGGCGTGGCCTTCCGCCCCGAAGAAAAGCCGCGCCTGCAGGCCGACCTGGGGCAGGCCAACTTCCTGTGCCTGCGCAACCATGGCCTGCTCACGGTAGGCCGCACCATTGCCGACGCATTCCTGTCCATGTACGTGTTTGAAAGCGCCTGCCAGATCCAGGTGGCCGCGCAGGCCGGCGGCGAACTGGTGCAGGTGGACCCTGCCATCATCGCTGGCACCGCGCGCGCCCTGCAGGTACAGACCGGTGGCATGGGCGGGCAGTTTGCGTGGCCCGCGCTGCTGCGCAAGCTCGACCGCGTGGACGGCAGCTACAAAACATGAGCGCGGCCTCCGTTGCCCCACAGAAGGCCGTCATCCGGGCCGTGCCGGGTACGGTGGTGGTCTTGGGCGCAGGCTCCATCGGAGCCTACGTGGGCGGCGCGTTGCAGACGGCAGGCGTGCCCGTGGTGCTGGTGGGCCGTGCGCGCATGGCCGAGCGCATCGCCCGCCACGGCCTTCGCCTGTCGGATCTGGCAGGCCGCCAGGCGCACCTGCCGGCCGAGGCCGTACGCTACACCCAAGACCCGGCGGCACTGGCCCAGGCCGCGCTCGTGCTCGTGGCCGTCAAGAGCGGCGACACCGACACGGCCGCGGCCACCGTGGCACGCCATGCCCCGCCCGGGGCAGTGGTGTTGAGCCTGCAAAACGGCATCGGCCATGCCGAGCGCCTGCGCGCCGCGCTGCCGGGGCGCACGGTGCTGGCTGGCATGGTGCCCTTCAACGTGGTGCAGACGCCCGACGGCCGCCTGCACCGCGGCACCTTTGGCGAGCTGATGGTCGAGGCCCACCCGGCATGGGCGGCCTGGCACGCGGCCTTTGCCGCCGCCCACCTGCCGCTGCAGGAGCGGCCCGACATGCCGGCCGTGCAGTGGGGCAAACTGCTGCTCAACCTCAACAACCCGGTCAATGCGCTGTCGGGCCAGCCGCTGCAGCGCCAACTGTCGCAGCGCGCCTACCGCCGCGTGCTGGCCGCAGCGGTGGACGAAGCCCTGGCCGCGCTGCGGGCCCACGGCATCGTACCCGCGGCCGTGGGCGCGGTGGCCCCGCACTGGCTGCCCACGCTGCTGCGCCTGCCTGATGCGCTGTTTCGCCGCGTGGCCGCGCGCATGCTGCGCATGGACCCGGAGGCCCGCTCCTCCATGTGGGAAGACCTGCAGGCCGGCCGGTTGACCGAGGTCGAAGCGCTGAACGGTGCCGTGGTGCGCCTGGCCGCCCAGGCGGGACGGGAGGCGCCCGTGAACGCCCGGCTGTGCGCGCTGGTGCATGCAGCCGAATCTGGCGGGCCGCGTGATTTCAGCGGCCCGGCGCTCTGGCAGGCTGTGCAGCCTGGCTGAGGCCAGCGCGCCCTGCGCAGTCTGACACCTTGGCGACAGCGGGCTAGGGCTTTCCTTCATGCGGGGGGCTGCCGCCTGCTGTGCAATCAAGCATCGTGATTCCTCCAGGAGTACCCTCCATGCAGCGTCGTCAACTCATCCAGTGGGGAGCAGCTGTGCTGGCTGCTGGCAGCCTGCCCGCGCAGGCCCAGGCGTTTCCGGCCAAGCCGATCAAGCTGCTGATCGCGTTTCCGGCGGGCGGCCCCACCGACATCACCATGCGTGCGCTGGCCGACAACGCCAGCAAGATTCTGGGCCAGGCCGTGGTGGTGGAAAACCGGCCGGGTGCCGGAGGCACGCTGCCCGCGCAGGCCCTGCAGACGGCCCCCGCCGATGGCTACACGCTGGCGCAGATTCCGCTGGGTGTGTTCCGCCTGCCCTACACCACCAAGATCAACTGGGACCCGATCAAGGACATCAGCTACGTGCTCAACGTCACGGGCTACGCCTTCGGCCTGGTGGTGCCGGCTGATTCGCCGCTCAAGACCTGGACGCACTTTGTGGCCTGGGCCAAGGCCAACCCAGGCAAGCTCAGCTACGGATCCACCGGCACGCTGACCAGCCCGCACCTGACCATGGAACTGATAGCCCAGCAATTGGGCTTGGAACTGCTGCATGTGCCCTACAAAGGCAGTGCCGATCTGATGCAGGCCATTCTGGGCGGGCAGATCATGGCGGCTGCCGATTCCACCGGTTTTGCACCGCAGGTCGAGGCGGGCAAGCTGCGCGTGCTCAACACCTGGGGTGCAGAGCGCCTGGCCAAGTTCCCCGACGCGCCCACGCTCAAGGAACTGGGGCTCGATCTGGTGCAGAACTCGCCGTTCGGTATCGGCGCCCCCAAAGGCACGCCGCCCGAGGTCGTCAAGCGCCTGCACGACGCCTTCAAGCAAGCCATGGAACAAGACAGCTACCGCACCGCCCTGGCCCGCTACGACATGGTGCCCATGTACATGAGCAGTGCCGCGTACCAGAAGTTTGCGGCAGAGACATTTGCGCGAGAGAAGGCGTTGGTTGAGAAGCTGGGGCTGGCGAAGCCCACGTGAAGACAGCCCTTGGAGGGGCCTGCCCGTTCCGTGTGATGATCCACAGCATTGAACGGAACTCACATAGGATATGGCATCTCCCTCCGACAGCATCAGCATGGCCCTGTTCTGCGACTTCGAAAACGTCGCCCTGGGCGTGCGCGATGCGCAGTACGAAAAGTTCGACATCAAGCCCATCCTGGAGCGCCTGCTGCTCAAGGGCTCCATCGTGGTCAAGAAGGCCTACTGCGACTGGGAGCGCTACAAGGGCTTCAAGGCCACGATGCACGAGGCGAACTTCGAGCTGATCGAAATTCCGCATGTGCGCCAGTCGGGCAAGAACTCGGCAGACATTCGCCTGGTGGTGGATGCGCTGGACCTCTGCTACACCAAATCGCACGTCAACACCTTCGTCATCATCAGCGGGGATTCGGACTTTTCTCCGCTCGTCTCCAAGCTGCGCGAGAACGCCAAGCAGGTGATTGGCGTGGGAGTGAAGCAGTCCACGTCCGACCTGCTCATTGCCAACTGCGACGAGTTCATCTTCTACGACGACCTGGTGCGTGAGAACCAGCATGCCCAGGCCCGCCGCCAGAACCCCGGCAGCAACCCACCCGCGCCCCGCCGCACAGCCGAGGAGGAGCGTCATCGCAAGGAAACGCAGGACGCACGTCGCACCCAGGGGGTAGAGCTGGCGGTGGAGACGTTTGAAGCCTTGCTGGCCGAGCGCGGCGACACCGGCAAGATCTGGGCCTCGGTGCTCAAAGAGGCCATCAAGCGCCGCAAGCCTGATTTCAGCGAAGGGCGTTACGGCTTCCGCACGTTTGGCAACCTGCTGGAAGAAGCCCAGGCACGCGGTCTGCTGGAGTTTGGCCGCGATGAAAAATCGGGGGCCTATGTCTTCCGCAGCCATGGCGCTGCAGCGACCGTGCCTGCGGTGGCTGCGCCTGTGTCGACTGCCGTTTCATCTGCGGTTTCACCCGCACCCCGCACGGAATCCACCAGGGAGCTGGGCGCAGACCGCGCAGTGTCCCGTTTCAGTGACAGGGCTGAACGCCACGCTTCGCGTGCTCAGGGTGCGGAGCACTTTGCCGCCGACGCCGCGATGAAACGCCCACCCAGCCGTTACTTCAGCCAGCCGACCGCGCCTGTGGTGGCAGCGGCGCCTGCCCGGGCTTCAGGCGATGAAGATGCAGAGGTGGCAGACCATTCCTCCGCTGCAGTGCAGGAAGAGGGGGCTGCTGCAGAAGTGCTGGCAGTGCCAGGGCCATCAAACGCATCGACCACAGATGCCCCTCGCCCCGCGCGTGGACGTGGCCGCAGCGGTGCCAAAGGGCAGGCGGCCAGTTCTACCAAAAGCGCCCCCCGCACGCGGCGTACAGCGGCTGCAGAAGAGGCTGCTGACGCCTCCACTCCAGCAGAGCCAGTCGCAGAGAAGGGCGATGCAGATCAGCCCACCGCCGCCAAGAAGCCCGCACGCCCCCGCAGCCGTGCCCGCAAGGCGGCAGGCGAATAACTGAGGAGGCAAACAGACGCGGGGCTCGTCACGCCCAGCCCGCAGCGGTCATGCGCTGGCGCACGGCCTCATGGGTGGGAGGTGTGCAGCCAGCGCGCTCCACGCAGTAGCTGGCGCTGGCAAGTGCGTGGTGGAGCACCTCGCGCAGGTCCTGCTCGGTTCTCAGGTGGGTCAGTGAATCTGTGGGCGCAGAACCCGCCAGCCAGGCAGTGATGAGCCCAGCCAGAAAGCAGTCGCCCGCCCCCACGGTGTCCACCACCTTCAGCGCAGCGGCCTCGCGGGCATGGACCTCCACCCCATCGCGCTGCAGCAGCCATGCGCCGTCCGCCCCCAGGGTCAGGGCCACCCACTGGGCCTGCGTGTGCTGCAGCAGGTGGCGAGCGCGTGCCAGCGCGTCGGTGCCAGGGGTGCGCAGGGCCTCCAGGTCGTCGTCGCTCACCTTGATGAGGTGGGCCTGTGCCAGCGCTGCCATCACGTTGGCGCGGTAGGCCGGGGCGTCGTCCACGGCAGACAGGCGCAGGTTGGCATCCACCACCACCATGCGGCCTGCGGCGCGCTGGACCGCCAGCCAGGGCTGGTAGATGGCCGCGTCTTCTGCCACCAGCGCCAGGCAGCCGGTGGCCACCACCTGCAGGGCGGGCAGGGCGGCGCAGGCGGCTTGCAGTTGCTCGGCGGTGACCTGTCGGTCGGCCACGCCATCGCGATAGAAGCTGTAGCTGGCCTTGCCCTGCGCATCCAGTGTGGCCACTGCCAGCGCCGTGGGCGCGCGCACCGGGGCGGCGTGTACCAGTTGAACGTCGGCGTCCTGCAGGCCTTGCGTCAGTCGCCGCCCCAGCAGGTCGTTGGAGAGCGGATTCAGGTAGGCCGTGCCCACACCCTGCAGCCCCAGGGCGCGGGTGAGGTTGTACACGGCCCCGCCTGCGCAGGGTTGCAGGCGGCCATCGGCCTCTTCGATCAGATCAAACAAGGCTTCACCCGCTGTGGCGACACGCACCGCAGACAGGGCTGCACAGAGCTCTGCAGAGGGGTTGCCGGTGGCTAAATCGCTAGGGAAAACCATAATTAAATCCACTTGATTTATTAATTTGCCGGGGAATATAGTTCGATCCCATCCACCCTGCAAGGTGGTGAACCCGAGGGGCCGCCAGTGCAGCGCCGCCGGGGTGTGAACCTTCCCTTCATCACAGGAGACAACCGTGACCCAACGTGCCACCGCCTTCGCGTTTACTGCTCTCGCCCTTACCGCAGCTCTCGGCTGCGGCATGGTCCAGGCGCAAAGCTCCGAGCCCGTGATCGGTCTCATCACCAAGACCGAGACCAATCCCTTCTTCGTGAAGATGAAAGAAGGCGCGATGGCTGAGGCCAAGAAGCTGGGTGCCAAGGTGGTGGCCGCCGCAGGCAAGACCGATGGCGACAACGCAGGCCAGGTCACAGCCATGGAGAACCTGATCGCTGCCGGTGCCAAGACCATTCTCATCACGCCCAGCGACGCCAAGGCCATCGTCCCTGCCATCAAGAAAGCCCAGGCCAAGGGCGTGATGGTGATTGCGCTCGACAGCCCCACCGACCCCGCTGACGCCACCGACGCCCTGTTTGCCACCGACAACTACAAGGCCGGCGAGCTGATCGGCCAGTACGCCAAGGCCGCGCTGGCGGGCAAGAAGCCCGTGATTGCCATGCTGGACCTGCACCCCGGCCACCCCGTGGGTGCGCAGCGACACAACGGCTTTTTGAAGGGCTTTGGCCTGCAGGCCAACGATGCCAAGAGCAACGAACTCTCGCGCCCCGCCGAAGTGGTTTGCATGGCCGACAGCTTTGGTGACCGCGCCAAGGGCCAGACCGCCATGGAAAACTGCTTGCAGAAGAATCCCGACATCAACCTCGTCTACACCATCAACGAACCCGCAGCAGCCGGCGCCTACAACGCCCTGAAGGCCGCAGGCAAGGACAAGAGCGCCCTCATCGTGTCGGTGGACGGCGGCTGCGCCGGGATTGCCGATGTGGGCCGGGGCGTGATTGCCGCCACCAGCCAGCAATACCCCCTTCGCATGGCCGCGCTGGGTGTGGCGGCTGGCGTGGAATACGCCAAGACTGGCAAGAAGGTGAGTGGCTATACCGACACCGGGGTGACGCTGATCTCTGCCAAGCCTCTGCCTGGCGTCGACAGCAAGGATGTGAAGATCGGCACCGACCTGTGCTGGGGCAACAAGTAAAGCGATTGGCATCACTGCCCGCCGCTCCTTTCTTTGCAGCGCCGGGCGCATGCCCGGCGGGCCGATGGACTGACCCGTTTCCAAGCCATGAACACCACCGCCTCCAAGCTCCCGCCGCTGGCCACGCTCGGGCCTTTCATTGCGCTGCTGCTGGCCTGCGGCTTCTTTGCGCTGCAGAGCGACCGGTTTCTGACCGGACAGAATTTCGCGCTCATCCTGCAGCAGGTGATGGTGGTGGGCGTGATCGCCATCGGACAGACGCTGGTCATCCTCACGGCGGGCATTGATCTGTCGTGCGGCATGGTGATGGCGCTGGGCGGTGTCGTCATGACCAAGGTGGCCGCGGACTATGGCCTCTCAGCCCCCGCTGCGATTGCCTGCGGCATGGCGGTGACCACGCTGTTTGGGCTGGTCAATGGCCTGCTGGTGACGAAGGTGAAGTTGCCCCCGTTCATCGTCACGCTGGGCACGCTCAACATCGCGTTTGCTGCCACGCAGTTGTATTCGGGCGCACAGACCATTACCGATATTCCTGAAGGCATGACCGCCTTGGGCAACACCTTTCAGGTGGGCGGCACGGCCGTGGTGTGGGGCGCGGTGCTGATGTTGGCGCTGTACTTGGCCATGTGGTTCTTTCTGCGCGACACGGCTCCGGGCCGCCATGTTTATGCCGTGGGCAACAACCCCGAAGCCACGCGCCTGACCGGCATTGCCACCGACAAGGTGCTGCTGGGCGTGTACATGCTGGCTGGGGTTTTTTATGGCATTGCCGCGCTGCTGTCGGTGGCGCGCACCGGCGCGGGTGACCCCAACGCCGGGCAGACCGAAAACCTCGACGCGATCAGCGCCGTGGTGCTGGGCGGCACCAGCCTGTTTGGCGGGCGTGGCGTCATCCTGGGCACGCTGGTGGGGGCGTTGATTGTGGGCGTGTTCCGCAACGGGCTCACGCTCATGGGCTTGTCTTCGGTCTACCAGATTCTCGTCACCGGCGTCCTTGTAATCCTGGCCGTGGCCACCGACCAACTCTCGCGCAAAGGAGTGCGTTGATCATGAGCAACTCCACCCACGCAACGAACGCCCCGCTGGTCATGCAGGCCAAGGGTTTGGTCAAGCGCTACGGGCAGGTCACCGCGCTCGACGGCGCAGACTTTGAACTGCGCGCAGGCGAAATCCTGGCCGTGATCGGCGACAACGGTGCGGGCAAATCGAGCCTCATCAAAGCGCTGTCGGGTGCCACCGTGCCTGACGAAGGCGAGATCCTGCTCGACGGCCAGCGCATCCAGTTCAAAAGCCCCATCGATGCGCGCAGGGCGGGCATCGAAACCGTGTACCAGGACCTGGCCGTGGCCCCGGCCATGACCATTGCCGAGAACCTCTTTTTGGGTCGCGAACTGCTGCGCCCCGGCTTTCTGGGCAGCGCGCTGCGCATGCTCGACAAGAAAAAAATGCTCGAAGAAAGCATTGCCCGCATGGCCGAGCTGAAGGTGGGCATTCGATCGATGACGCAGGCGGTGGAGACGCTCTCGGGCGGCCAGCGCCAGTGCGTGGCCGTCGCCCGTGCGGCGGCGTTTGCGCGGCATGTGGTCATCATGGATGAGCCCACCGCCGCCCTGGGCGTGAAGGAGGGCAACATGGTGCTGGAGCTGATCCGCCGCGTGCGCGACAAGGGCCTGTCGGTCATCCTCATCAGCCACAACATGCCCCATGTGTTCGAGATCGCTGACCGCATCCACATCGCCCGCCTGGGCAAGCGCGCGGCGGTGGTCAACCCCAAGAAGATCAGCATGAGCGACACCGTGGCCGTGATGACCGGGGCCATGGCTGCATCCGACTTGCCCGCTGAATGCCTTGCCTGATCACACTTCCATGCTCAAAAACATCGACCCCCTGCTGACCCCCGACCTGCTCAAGGTGCTGGCCGAGATGGGCCACGACGACGCCATCGTGCTGGCGGATGCCAACTTCACCGCCATGAGCCTGGGCGCGGGCAAGCCCGTGCTGCGCCTGCCCGGCATTGGCATGGTGCGCGCTGTACAGGCCGTGGCCAGCGTGCTGCCCCTGGCGCAAGATGTGCCGCACCCCGTGGCTTACATGCAGGTGGGTGGCACCGAGCCGCCCTACCGCTCTGCCCTGCAACGCGAGACGTTGGCCGTGCTGGCACGTGAGGGTGTGCGCAGCGAACAGGCCGAGAGCGTGGAGCGCTTTGCCTTCTACGAACGCGTCAAAAAGGCCTACGCCATCGTGGTGACGGGCGAGATGCAGCCTTGGGGCAACTTCCTGCTGCGCAAGGGCGTCATCGGCGACACTCTGCGGGACTGAGCCTGCCTGTCTGAACCGCCCGCCACCATGCTTGAGACCGACCCCGTCCCTTCTGCCACGGAACCTGCAGATGCAACCTCGCAGGGGCCGGCCCTGCTGCGCCAGCGCGGCTCCAACCACGTAGGGCTGCGCCAGTTCAACGAGCGCGTGGTGCTGCAGGCCCTGCGCACCCACGGCAGCCTGGCCAAGGCCGAGTTGGCGCGGGTGACGGGCCTCACCGCGCAGACCATCGGCCTCATCACCGCCCGGCTGGATGAAGACCAGCTGCTGCGCCGCGAAGCCCCCGTGCGTGGCCGCGTGGGCCAGCCCTCGGTGCCCATTGGCTTGAACCCCGACGGCGCGTTCGCCATCGGCATCAAAATCGGCCGCCGCAGCGCCGACTGGCTGCTGGTGGACTTCACAGGCCATGTGCGTGAGCGCGTGGTGCTCGACTACGCCTTTCCCGACATCGACGTGCTGTTGCCCGCCATCCGCACACACCTGAATCAGCTGCTTGACGGCCTGGGCCCGTTGCGCTCGCGCGTGGTGGGGGTGGGGGTGGCTGCACCGTTCCAATTGGGTGGCTGGCACCGCATGCTGGGGCTGACCGAGGTGCAATCCGAAGCTTGGAACCGCATCGATCTGGCCGAGCAGGTGCAGCAGATGACCGACCTGCCCGTGAGCTTTGCCAAAGATACCACCGCCGCCTGTGTGGCCGAGCTGTTGCAGGGCCGCGGGCGCGACATCCCCAGCTTTCTGTACCTGTTCATGGACACCTTTGTGGGCGGCGGGTTGGTCATCGATTCTCACCTGCACCGGGGGCTGCACGGCAATGCGGGGGCCGTGGCCTCGCTGCCGCTGTCGCCTGCCGATCCAGGGGGGCGGGGCCAGGCCCCCGCACAGCTCATCAGCCAAGCATCGCTCTGGGATCTGGAGCAGCGCTTTCGAGAGCACGGCCTGGACCCCATGGCCGCCTACGACCAGCGCGTGCTGCAGGCTCCCTGGGTGGAACACAGCCGTGCGTGGATCGCCAGCGCTGCAGCAGGCCTGGCGCATTGCATCGTCTCTGCCACCGCATTTCTGGACCTGGACGCCGTGGTGCTGGACGGCGCGGCGGCCCCCGAACTGCTTCAGGCCCTGTGCGACGGCGCCCGCAGCGCCCTGGGCCACTACAACTGGGAAGGCCTGCACCAGCCGCCGCGCCTGGAACTGGGCAGCATCGGATCCGACGCGCGTGCCCTGGGCGGTGCCCTGTTGCCGCTGCACGCCTGCTTTGCGCCTGACCACGAGATTTTTCTCAAGGCCTAAGGCCTGCGCAGCGCCGTCGGTATTCTGGTGCTACTTTATTAATAGCTGCTTGCGCCCTGTTTATGAGCGCTACAGTCTGTTTTGATATGAGGTGCTTAGCCCCATCTGTGATGACAGGCGCAGATTACCGACTTGCCAGAACAGCCCGCGCCACTTCGGCAAAGCCAGCACCCCGCTCCCCCTCCGTCACATAGCGGGGCAGATGCTGCAACTGCGGCACAAACCGCGCCACATTGGCCACGCCCACGCTGTGCGGGAAGTGCTGGAACATCAACTGGTCGTTGGTCGAATCGCCCACATACACCCAGCGATCCATCTCCGCATCCAGATCCCGCCCCCACAGTGTGCGCACGATCCAGCGCGCACCTTCGAGCTTGTTGTGATCGCCAAACCAGCCGTTGATGTGGATGCTGCTCACGCTGGCGTTCATGCCCGCGTCCTGCATCAGGCGCACGACCTGGTCGATGGCGGCTTGCGGCAGCTGGGTGCATTCGCTGTGGTCGATGGCGATGTCGGTTTCGCGGCCTGCGGAATCGGTGGCGCGCCGTGCGCCAGGCACGGTGGCTTCGATGTGCGCCAGCACCTGCTGCATGCGGGCATGGTTCGCAGCCCGCGTTGCTGCGTCCTGTTGATACAGTTTTGATAGCGGCTTGTGCTTGTCTCCGCTAGGTTTCAGGGCGGTTGAGCCATTTTCTGCCACGATCGCATCCACCGGCCACTGCAGCGCAAACGGCTCGCTCCAGCCCACCGGGCGGCCGGTGATGGGCACCACGTGCAGACCTGCGCTCTGCAGCGCCGCCAGCGCGGCCAGCGCATCGGGCGTGATCGCACCGTCGGTGGTCAGCGTGTCGTCGATGTCGGTGAACACGCCCACCCAGCGCCGCCCGCGCAGCGCGTGGGCCTGGGTCAGGGGTTGGAGTCGGTCAGGGGGCAGGGCAGAGGGCATTCGGTGAGGGCGAACTGTGCAGGGCGAGGGCGGGGGGCCGGGGGGGGGCGGTCAGGCCCGACCCGGGCGGCGCGCAGTGTGCCACGAAAGGCGTGGCGGTGTCGTGCTCTACTGGCGCGCGAACTCGACGATGGCGCGGTAGAACTGGTCCGAGCCGTCCTTGGTGTTGGTGGGCGTGAGCTCCATGCGGTTGACGCCATGCTCGGCCCCGCCCTTGAAGCGCGGGGGCACCACCGTGAAGTAGTACGGACTCACAAAGCGCGCCCCGGCCTTCTGGTGGCGCTGCAGTGCGCGCAGGGCCGCGCCAGGCTCTTTCCACTGCTGGGGGTGGAACTCCGGCACTCCGTAGCCGCGGATGCCCTGGGCCTGGAGGTAGGCCTGCATCCAGTCGCTGTCGGTCATGCCGCCGTAGAGGTTCAGTCCGTGGTTCCAGGCCGCGTCGCCGCGCAGCGTGTCGTCCATGGCAAACAACTGCGGGTTCCAGGTGCCGTTGGCGCGCGGCACGATCTGGTGCGAGAACAGCCAGGCGGCGGGCAGGCCTGCGGCGCGTGCGCGGCGGTGGAATTCGGCCAGGAATGCCGCCGCCTGGTGGCTGCGGAAACGGTTCCAGTCGCGCGCCACCGGGTTGTAGTACAGGTCCAGCGGGGGCTGGGGCAGGTCCATCCAGGCCCGCACGCCGCGCAGGCGCGCCAGTGGCTTGGCCGATGTGGCGGCCGGGCTGTCCGCACGCGGTGGGCGCTGGTCGCGCTCCATGACCACGAATTCGGTCTGCGCAAGCTCGAACAGGCCTTCGGCCGTGTGCGCCATGATTTGTGCGCGGTGGCGGCCTGGGGCCAGGCTGCGGTAGTCGAGGTCGTAGCGGAAGCCGGTGTTGGGGTTGCGGATTTCGTCCACCGCTCGGTACACATCCAGCCGGTGCAGGCCGCGTGGCACGTCGGCCAGGGGCTGGCCATCGAGGTGCAGCTGCAGGCGCTGCACCTTGCCTTGCGGGTCCCATAGCCAGCCCGACAGCGGCAGCGTGCCATCGGCATACGCGTCGTAATGTTCGGCAAAGCCCTTGAGCGGCTCCTTGCGGATGTCGCGTGAGGGCGCGGGCACCTCGTCGAAGCTGCGCCAGGGCAGTCCGGTCGCGCGGGCATAGGCGTCCACGCTGCCGTACTCGCGCGCCAGCCAGCGGCGGAAGTCGGCCACCGATTCGGGCCGGTAGTCGGTCACGCGCACGTCCTGGTGGCGGCCCATGCCGCTTTCAAAGTCGGGAAACAGGTGGTGCAGTTCGCCCGCCAGCGTCACCGCCACGATGCGTTTGCGGGTGGCCTCGGGCAGTGCCAGCAGGCGCTTGGCCACGGCCTCCAGTGCGGCATAGCGGTAGCGATTGACCGGAATGTCGGCGTCGGTGCGCAGGGTGTAGGGCGCGATCCTGTAGCCGAAATAGCCGAGCTGCGGCGGCTGTCCGTCACGCAGCGCCATCAGGTTGCGCGGGTCGGCCAGCAGCGTGTCGGTCAGCGGGCCGGTGGAGTCGAAATGCCCGGCCGAGAGGTACACCACCACGGGGCGCTGCACCTCGTTGATCAGCCGCATCCAGGTCTCGAGTTGCACGGGATCCAGCGCCCAGCCTTGGGGCGTGCGCTGGTACAGGGCCAGGAGCTGGATCGTGACCGTGTAGCCCACCTGCACAGCGCCTTTCGGCCCGCCGGGCTCCAGGGTGTCGAGCAGGCGACGCAGGGCCGGGGCGGCGCTTTCTCGCCGCTGCAGGCAATAGGCCTGCGCCTGGTTCAGCGAAGCAACTTCGGGCGCGCGCTCGGCCGATTCACAGGCGAGCAGACCCTCCACCGTCGGGGCGACGATGAAGGGCGGCGCTGAGGTCGGTGGGCTCGGCGGTGGCGCTTTCGGGGCGGGGGCGGCCAGCGTCAGAGTGGGCCACAGCAGGCTGGCCAGCAGCAGCCGGCAGTTGGTGAAACGGTGACTCATGTCCGAGGATGGTACTCAGCGGCTCGGTGGGCACGCTGTCCACGTCGTAGTGCAGAAAGGCAATGAGGAACTGGATGCCGATGAGCACCGGCAGTGCCGCCAGCATGACCGTGCCGCTGGAAGCTGGCTGGCCACTGAGGGCGCTTTCGATCCAGTGCGCCAGGCCGAAAACCAGGCCGCACACGAGCATCAACAGCCCGGCCACGCTGTACAAAGTGCCTGGATTGAAGTCGCGCACCAGGTAACTGTAGGCATAACGCCGCCACCAGCGCGACCAGTGCTTGGCCAGGAACTCGGGCACCACCCTGCGCACGTTCAGGTGCGACACCTCGTCGGCATACACCGCGTCCATGGGCACGTCTTTGACCACGGCCCGCACGGTGTTGAGGCGAAACAGCATGTCCGTCTCGAAGAAATAGCCGCGCTCGATCTTCTCCAGCGGCAACTCGCGCAGCACCCGCGTGTGCACAGCCGTGTAGCCGTTGGTCGGGTCCATCAGAGGCCAGTAGCCGCAACTGAGCTTGGTCACGAACGACAGCACCGCGTTGCCGAACAGACGCACAGGCGGCATGCCGCGCACGGATTCCGGGCGGAAGAAACGGTTGCCCTTGGTGTAGTCGGCCCGGCCTTGCAGGATGGGAGCGACGAACTGCGCAATCAGTCGCGGGTCCATTTGCCCGTCGCCGTCGATTTTGACCACGATGTCCATGCCGTCGGCCAGCGCCTGGCGGTAGGCGGTGAGCACCGCCCCGCCCACGCCCTGGTTCTGCGTGTGGCGCAGCACTTGCACGCGTGGGTCGCGGCAGCGGGCCTCGATGAACGCTCCGCTGTTGTCGGGGCAGGCGTCGTCTACGGCGTAGATGCGCGCCACACCGGGGGGCACGGAGGCGATGACCTCCAGCACGTGGCGGGTGACGCGGAAGCAGGGTATGGCCACAGCGATCTGCATCGGATGCTCCGCCCTTATTGCGAGCGCGCGGCCAGCGTCACGCCCGCCAGAATCAGCACGCCGCCGATCAGGGTCTGCATCGACACGGCTTCGTCCAGCAACACCTGCCCGAGCAAGGGCACGAGGAGAAAGGCCAGGCCCATGAACGGATACGCCAGCGACAGCGGCGCATGGCGCAGCACCCAGACCCAGCCGAGGGTCGTCACCCCGTACAACAACAGCGCCGCCAGCAGCCAGCCGTTGAAGACCCAGTCGGCCCAACCCGCATGGGGCGGCAGGCTCATGGCCGCCTTCTTGAACAGCAGCTGGCCGAGTGAGATGCCCAGAACGCAGCTGAGGGTGGCGAGGACGGTGGAAAGCGGCATAGACCAGCAAAAAGCCCAGGGGCAGGTGTCAGACGGCCTTGGAGCGTACCCCGAGCCACAGCGGACCCCACAGAACGGTGAAGGTAAAAAACGGTAACAGGTAGCGGTACTCGCCTGCGATCGAGAAGACCGTGATGGCGCCAAACTGCAGCACCATGGGCGCGGCCACCAGCACCGTGGCGCGGTCGCGGCGCTGCCAGCCCGCCCGCAGCGCCCAGAAGGCAAGCGCCACGCCTGCGAAGGGGGTCCACAGCAGCCAGCGCCACTGGAACGACCATTCGTACAGGGTAAACAGCGCAATCCCGCCCGCGAGCCAGTCGGTTTTGCGGAACCGCGATTTCGTCTCGATTTGCCGCAGTACGTGCGCGGCATAGCTGTGCGACGGAAAACCGCCTTGCGCAAAGCCGGCCACCAGCAGCAGGTTGACGCGGCTGCCCACGAACTTGGGCATGTTGTGCCAGAGGTTGTACTGGAAGAACTGCTCCACCACGGCCTTGCGATCCTCCTCGGGCAAGGCCATCACGCGCGGGCCGTCGGCTCTGAAGGTCAGCGGGTCCCAGTAGTCCGGGTCGTAGAACGCAATCACTTTGTCGTAAATGCCGTGGCGCTGTAGCAGTTGCACGGTGTCGGGATGAACGCGGGGCGATGCCGTCCACAGGTGCATGGGCCGCGGTTGCAGGAAGTTCGCGGTTTCGTAGATGGCCAGCGGGTAGAGCACGCTGTGGGGCGGCACGTCCTGCCGCCCCTGGCCAGCGGCCATGTTCAGTGCGATGGATGACAGCGCAATGACGCCCAGACCCAAGCGCCCCCTGCCTTGCACCCACCACAGCGCCAAGGCCACCGGCAGTAGGAACACGATGCCGTTGGGCCGCAAGAAGGCGGCAAATGGCAGTGTGAGGGCGACGAACACCAGGCCGCTGGCATCTATGCGCCGGGCGCGCACTGCGCGCCACAGCTCAAACAGTAGCCCAGTCACAGCCACGGCGTAGTAGCCGTCGGGATAGAGCGAGCCCGCAAAGAACACCATCTGCGGCGCGGCGCACACCAGCAGCAGCAAAGCCACGGTGGTCTTGCGCAGGCCATGCTGCCATTGCCAGGCCAGCAAGCGCGCAAACACCAAGGCTGTGAGCAGCAGCAGCACGGCAATCGGTACCTCGACCCGCTGCGTGCCGGCGTACAGCAGCCGCACGAAGCCGTACCAGAAGTCGGGCTTGCCCGAGTGGTGCACCGCGGGGTTCTGCACCTCGAGCAGAATGGCCAAGCTGTCCTCGCCCAGCACGCCGGGCCAGAACGCGACGAGCCAGGTGCCATAGACCAGCGCCAACAGCGCCAGCAGCACCCCGAATGGCCGCCAAGCAACACGCTCCAGCACGGCGGTTGCCCGGGGGGCTCCGTCAGTGCGCATGGCTCAGCGCAAGCCCTGCATGCTCGCGCAGCGGATGGAAGTGGATCTTGGGGAAGCGCTCCTGCGCCAGCCGCACGTCGTACGGGCTGGTGCACAGGTAGGCCAGGGTGTCGGCCGCGTCGTGGGCCAGCCGCGTCGGATAGGCGTCGGTGAAGGCTTTGAGGTCGGCCGCGCTGTCGGCGGTGATCCAGCGGGCGCCGGTGTACTGGCAACTCTCCAGGCGCACGTCGCAGTCGTACTCGGCCTTCAGGCGGTGCTGCACCACTTCAAACTGCAGTTGGCCCACCGCGCCCAGCAGCATGTTGCCGCCGGCGTCCGGCTTGAAGACCTGGATCGCGCCTTCTTCGCCCAGTTGCGCCAGGCCTTGCTGCAACTGTTTGGTGCGCAATGGGTTTTTGAGTACCACGGTCATGAACATTTCCGGCGCAAAGAAGGGCAGGCCGGTGAACTGCAGGTTGCTGCCGTCGGTGATGGTGTCGCCCAACTGCACGCCGCCGTGCGTGGTAAAGCCGATGATGTCGCCCGCGTAGGCCTCTTCCACAGCCTCACGCCGCTGGCTCATGAAGGTCACCACGCTCGTAGGGCGCAGCTCTTTGCCGGTGCGCTGCACCTTGAGCTTCATGCCCGGCGTGTAGCGGCCCGAGGCCACGCGCACGAAGGCGATGCGGTCGCGGTGGTTGGCGTCCATGTTGGCCTGCACCTTGAAGACCACACCCGCAAAGCCCGTGTCTTCGGGTTTGACTTCGGTTTCGATGGTCTGGCGGTTCACCGTGAGGCGGCTGATGCGTGGGCGCGGCGAGGGCGCCAGGTCCACCAGCGCGTCCAGCACTTCCATCACGCCGAAGTTGTTGACGCCAGAGCCGAAGAACACCGGCGTCTGCTTGCCCGCGAGGAAGGCTTCATGGTCCCAGGCGGGAGACGCGCCCACGGCCAGTTCCATGCTCTCGAGCGCTTCGTCAAACGCGCTGCCAAAGCGCGCACGCAGCGTGTCGGTGTCCGACAGCGGTATGGTTTCGAAGTCCTGTGGGCGTCGTTCGCTGCCGGCCTCGAAAACCGTCATGGTCTGTGTGCGCAGGTTGATGATGCCGCCAAAGCGCTTGCCCTGGCCCACAGGCCAGGTCATGGGCACGCAGGGCATGCCCAGTTCGCGTTCCACCTCGTCCAGGATGTCCAGCGGCTCGCGCACCTCGCGGTCCATCTTGTTGACGAAGGTGATGATGGGCGTGTCCCGCTGTCGGCATACTTCGATCAGCCGCCGCGTCTGTGCTTCCACGCCGTTGGCTGCGTCGATCACCATCAGCGCCGAATCCACGGCTGTGAGCACCCGGTAGGTGTCTTCCGAGAAGTCCTTGTGGCCGGGGGTGTCGAGCAGGTTGACCACATGCTCGCGGTAGCTCATCTGCATGACAGAGCTGGCCACCGAGATGCCGCGCTGCTTTTCGATCTCCATCCAGTCGGACGTGGCGTGACGGCTGGCTTTGCGGCCCTTGACGGCTCCGGCGATCTGGATCGCGCCCGAGAACAGCAGCAGCTTTTCCGTCAGCGTGGTCTTGCCCGCGTCGGGGTGGGAAATGATGGCGAAGGTGCGGCGGCGCCGCGTTTCGGCCGTGTACGACATGGTGTTCCAAGAAGAAGGGTCTGGTGGGGCCCGTCCTGGCGGTGCAGGCGGCTCCACGGGTGCAGCAAGCGCACGGGAGAAGGGCCCGATTATCACCGCCAGGCCCGCCAACGCGACCGCCATCATCGCAAGCCTTGATCGCAGGCCAGGGGGCGGCTGTGCTTCAGCCCAGAAACGGCAGTGGACCGCTTGCTGCGCATCGAAAGTCTCGGTGAATCAATACCTTGCTCAATACCTTCCTTGCGCACGTGGCGGCGCTCACCACTTGGGGCGGGCGATGGTCTCCGGCAGTGGGGCGTATGCCAGTTTTGAGGAGGGCATGGGCACCGTGAGCACGCGTGGCTTTGCCAGGGCCTGGGCGTTCTTTGAGGCCGCGTCGGCCATGCGACGGTGGTGGACGCGTGCCTGTTTGCCGATATCGTGTACCGATATCAAGCCCTCGTTGTGCTCCGTGCGGTTTTATAATCCCGCCTTCCGAGGAGCGTTGCAGCGCCCCCTACCATGGCGGGGCGTGAGGCTCGGAGTCATCTCGCAACGACGCTCATCCACCTGCGCGTGTGGTGAGTTTGCCTTCCCCCGCGTTTGGGTGGCTTTCCATCTTTGATCTGGAGCCCGAAATGAACGCACGCATCCAAACCCCCGTCAACACCGACTGCATCGTGGCCGATATCGGCCTGGCCGACTGGGGCCGCAAGGAAATCCGCATCGCCGAAACCGAGATGCCCGGCCTGATGGCCATCCGCGAAGAATATGCGGCCAAGCAACCCCTGAAGGGGGCGCGCATCGCGGGTTCGCTGCACATGACCATTCAGACGGCCGTGCTGATCGAAACCCTGCAGGCGCTGGGCGCGCAGGTGCGCTGGGCCTCGTGCAATATCTTCTCGACGCAGGACCACGCCGCCGCCGCCATTGCCGCGAACGGCACGCCGGTGTTCGCCGTCAAGGGCGAAACGCTCGAAGACTACTGGGACTACACCCATCGCATTTTTGATTTTGGCGCCGCAGGCACCGAGGGCGAAGGCCCGAACATGATCCTGGACGACGGTGGCGATGCCACGCTGCTGATGCACCTGGGCAAGCGCGCCGAGAAAGATGCGTCGCTGGTGGCCGGCAACGGCAGCAGCGAGGAAGAGCGCATCTTGTTCGCCGCCATCCGCAAGAAACTGGCCGAAGACCCAACCTGGTACAGCCGCAAGAGCGCCCAGATCATCGGTGTGACCGAAGAAACCACCACGGGCGTGCACCGCCTCAAGGAGATGTCGGCCAAGGGCACGCTGATGTTCCGCGCGATCAACGTGAACGATTCGGTGACCAAGAGCAAGTTCGACAACATCTACGGTTGCCGCGAATCGCTGGTCGACGGCATCAAGCGCGCCACCGACGTGATGATCGCGGGCAAGGTGGCCGTGGTGGCCGGCTACGGCGACGTAGGCAAGGGCTCGGCCCAGGCGCTGCGCGCGCTGTCGGCCCAGGTGTGGGTCACCGAGATCGACCCGATCAACGCGCTGCAGGCGGCCATGGAGGGCTTTCGCGTGGTGACCATGGACTGGGCCGCCGACAAGGCCGACATCTTCGTGACGGCCACCGGCAACAAGTCGGTCATCACCTTCGAGCACATGCAGAAGATGAAAGACCAGGCCATCGTCTGCAACATCGGCCACTTTGACAACGAGATCGAAGTGGCCGAACTCGAAGCCAAGTGCCAGTGGGAAGAGATCAAGCCGCAGGTGGACCACGTGATCTTTCCCGACGGCAAGCGCATCATCCTGCTGGCCAAGGGGCGTCTGGTGAACCTGGGTTGCGCCACCGGCCACCCCAGCTTCGTGATGTCGTCGAGCTTTGCCAACCAGACGATCGCGCAGATCGAACTGTTCACGCACAGCGACTACTACGAAAACGGCAAGGTGTACGTGCTGCCCAAGCACCTGGACGAAAAGGTGGCCCGCCTGCACCTCAAGAAGATCGGCGCGCAGCTCACCGAACTGTCGGACGAGCAGGCCGCCTACATCGGCGTGCCCAAGCAGGGGCCGTACAAGCCCGACACCTACCGCTACTGATCGCGGTGCGCCGCCCACGGCGATGCCGGAGCGCTTGCTCCGGCTGGGTGGCGCTCCTGATTTGATAGCTGCTCGTGGTCTACTTTGCTGGGCTAGGAGCCTGTCGGGCTTGGGGCGTCGAAAGCGAAAATGAGCCCCAGCGAGGACAGTTTTCGCCGTGTTTGCAGCCCCATAGC
>JBKBUN010000043.1:0-20149 GCA_046289925.1 Burkholderiaceae bacterium
CGGGCACGGGCTTCGGGGGTGAACTGCAGCAGCAGATCGTCGAGCAGCGGCGCGAGCAGAACCGGCTGGGGGCGCAGCGCCAGCGTGCCCGATTCGATCTTCGACAGATCGAGCAGCGAGTCGAACATGCGCTGCACGGCCCGCAGGTTGTGGCGCAGATCGTGCAGGGGTTCCGCCAGCGACGGGTCGCGGTTGCGCAGCACCACGGCCTCGGTCAGCAAGGCAATCGCATGCACGGGCTGGCGAAGGTCGTGAGCAGCGGTGCTGATGAAGCGGTTTTTCTCGGCCAAGGCCACCTCCGCAGCGTCCCGGGCCGCACGGTAGCGCACGGCCAGATCGCGGCTGCGCTCGCCCAGCGCCACCTGGCGCACGAAGAAGCGATGGGATTGCAGCGCGCTGCGGTCGATGACCACCGACATCACCAGCGCCATGGGCACCAGAAAATAGGAATACTCCGGAAAAGTCCAGGGGCTCAGTAGCACGATGCCCACCGTGCCCAAGAAGAAGCAGCGGTAGATCGAGAGCACCGCTGGCATCTGGGCCGCATTCACGGTCAGGATGGCCAGCAGCGTCACGTGCAGCAGCAGCATGAACTGCGGCGGGGCGTGTCCTATGCACAAGACCACGGTCAGCGACAGGCCTACACCATGCCCGATGGCCAGAGCATGCATGCGCGGCATCCACCGCGCCAGTTGCGCCGCTGGGGACTGCCAGCCTTTGTCCTGGCGATAGCGTCGACGCACCATGTTCACGCCCAATGCGACCACGGCGTAGGCCGCCCCCCAGACCCACAGGACCCAGCCATCGCCGCCATGCCAGTGCAGCAAAGCGCCCATCAGCGCACCCATGGGGGGCATCGTCAGCACGCTCAGGCGCAGGCGCGCAAAAGAGGTTTCCAGCAGTTCAAGCCTGCCCTCCGGTGTGATGCCATCGCCTTCTGCGGCCGGCGTGTCGCTCGGCTCGGCCACGGTGCTCATCGTGCGGCGTTGGGCAGAACCAGTTGGCGGCCCCGCAGGTGTGTGATCGCCTCCACCCGCGTGCGCACCCCCAGCTTTTGCAGGATGCCCGTCACATGCTCCTTGACGGTGGCCTCCGAGATGTCGAGCGCCTGCGCAATGCGCTTGTTGGGCTGTCCCTGTAGCACCCGGGCCAATACTTCTCCTTGCCGCATCGACAACCCCAGCTCTTGCGGGGTGACGGGCAGCTCTCGTGCGCGGGGCGCCGCAGTTGTAGCGAAACAGACGGGAAACCAGGAGCCGCCTGCACGCAAGCGCTGCACAGCGGTGGCAAAAGTGTCAGGCGACTCCTGCTTGTGCAAAAAACCGCGGGCGCCGGCCGCACGTGCGCGCTCGACGATCTGCGGGTCGTCATCGCCGCTGACCACGGCCACAGGGGTGTCCGGGCAGTGCAGGCGCAGCGCCTGCAGCGCCGACAGGGCCGCGCCGTCGGCCAGCCAGAAATCCACGATCGCCAACTGGGGGGTGCCCCGCTGGGTCAGTGTTGCCTCCAGGCACGCCATGCCTTGCAGCGCCAGCACCTCGGTGCCGGGCAGCAAGGCCCGCAAAAATTCGGCCATACCACGTGCCACCAGCGGGTGGTCGTCCAGGATCAGCGCGTACGGGGCTGGGTGCATGGGGCTTGAGCGGGTGCGACAGGCGCTATCTTGCCTGGGGTGTCCAGCCAGGCCGGTTGGACATCTGGCGGCAAGGCTTGTTTGTGAATCGGCGCGGCAGAGTCGTCAAGCGGTTCTACCCGCAGCACCAGGCTGCCACACTTGTGGCCGTCCTCTACCCGGGCATGGGCTTCGCGGAATGCCGACCAGGGCAGCACCGTGCCCACCACGGGGGTGTAGAGGCCCAGCGCCGCCAGGCGTGCCAGCTCTCGTACATCGTCCGCACGCTCTTCGGCGGGGCCTGCAATCACGCGTAGGCCCTGCAGCCGACCGCGCCAGGGTGCGGTCAGCAGTTCGGCCAGCGTGGCCGTGAGCAACAGCAAGCGTCCGCCGGGCTTCAACAGCCGCAGCAGCGGTGCCACGCCACGTCCGCCGTGACAGTCCACCACCACGTCGTAGCGCTGCGTCTGCTGCGCCATCGGTTCTGCATGGAGGTCGATGCACTGCTGCGCGCCCAGCCGGTGCATCAGCGCCCGGCGCGGTGCACTGCAGGCGGCTGTGACGCGCGCACCCAGAATGCGCGCCAGTTGCACGGCGGCGGTGCCCACGGTGCCGCTCGCACCGAGCACCAGCAAATGCTCGCCCGCGCCCAGGCGTGCGCGTCGGTAGAAGTCCAGCATGGTGCTGCCGCCAAAGCACATGGCGGCGGCGTGCTCCAGCCCCAGGCGCTGCGGAATGGCGGCCACCGGGCCGTGCTCAGCGACGCACAGGTATTCGGCGTGGCAGCCCATGCGCCCACCAGGGAAGCCGAACACGGCATCGCCCACCCGAAAGCGTTGCACCGCGGCCCCTACCGCATCGACGATGCCCGCAAACTCGGTGCCCAGTACCGGGCGGCGCGGGCCGCGCCAACCCAGCGCCAGCCGGCCCAGCAGGCCAAAGCCCGGGGGCAGAGCGCAGGCGCGCACGCGCCAGTCGGCGCTGTTCACGGTGGTGGTCAGCACGCGCACGCGCAGCTCGTGCGCTGCAGGCTCGGGCGTGGGCAGATCGGCCCACTCCAGCACATCCGGCGCGCCGTAGCGCGTGCAGACGATGGCGCGCATGGGGCGCAGCCTCAGCGGGCCAGCGCAGCAGCCGTGGCCGCATCCAGGCGGCCACTTTGCGGCAAACCCTTGTCTTTCTGGAAGGCGCGCAGCGCAGCCGCGGTGCGCTGGCCCATGGCGCCGTCGGGCGTGCCTGCCGTGTAGCCCAGCGCGTTGAGCCGCTCCTGCGCATCCCGCAGCGACAGGCCGCCAGCAGCGGAAGCCGCGGCCGGCGGGGCCGCCCGTGGGGACGCAGTCTGTGAGGGCGCGGCTGCGCCATCCACCGCCAGGCGGCCACCGCCGCCCAGGCCCTGGCCCTGCACCGTCTGCGCGCGGTATTGGCGCAGCGAGCGCACCATCTGGTTGAAGGCGTCCATGAAAGCGGCGGCAATCACCTTGCCTTCGGCCGTGTTGCTGTAGCCACCCAGGCGTGCGCCGCCCGAGCCACCCATAAGCTGGCCGATGGCGCCGAAGTCGGTTTTGGCCGCGCTGCCTTCCGATGCCGCCACCTGCACGCCGGAGCGGTGGTCGATGAGTGTGAGCAGGGCGCTGGCTTCCTTGGTGTTCATGCTCGCGCCCACGGCCGCCAGCAGGCCGCCAGCGCGTCCACCCACCAGCCCGCCCAGCGAAGCCGAAGCGCCGCCCGCGTTGTGGTTCTGGAACACGATCTCGGGCGACAACCCGTAGTCCGACGCCACCACCTGGCCCTGGCCGAACTGGCTGCCCTGGCGCATCTCGCCAGCCTGCATCAGCGCGCGTTCGCGCTGCATGGCCTGCATGCCAGCCGCACCGCGCTCCACCACCACAAAGCAGTTGGACTGCTGCACCAGCAGGCGCAGCAGGTTGGCCGTGGGTGGCAGGCGGTACTGGTCGCGCAGGATGGTGTACCAGCCGGCCTGCTGGTTTTCGATCAGCGACACCGTGCCCAGCGGGCTGTCGCAGCGCTCCAGTTCACTGCTGGTGTTGCTGCTGGCCGCACCGGCGGCGCTGCCGGTGGCCACGGTCTTGGCCTCCGGGCTGCCCATGCGCATAGGCGACATGGTTTCGCAGCCGGTCAGCAGCAGTGCGGCGCACGCTGCCATGGCCGGCACGCCCCAACGGAGGGCGATGCGCAGTGCCGGGGCGTGGTCAAGGGTGGGCGCGCGGGCAGTCCGGTGCTCAGGGGTCATGGTGCAAATGGAGCAAGAGGGTGCAGGAAAGGGCCGACGAAACGGAGCGCGCAAGCGCAGCCGATGGCCGTGCGCCGGTGCGCGGCGTGGAGCCAGACTGTCGCCGTCCTGGAGGGCTGCGACAACCCTCCGGGCGGAGGGTTGTGTCCTGCGCGGGGCGGTTTCGAGAATGGCCTGCTGTTTTGGGGAAAACCTAGGAGTGATGACATGCACAGCAAAGCAAAAGTCGCGGGCACGCGGCGCCCAGTGCGCCATGCCGCCGTCTGGTCCGCGGGCGCGGCCGCCCTGGCCCTGGTCGGCTGCGGGGGCGGCGGCAGTGACGGCCCTGGCACTGGCCCCGACGTGGGCTACACCATTGCCGGGCAGCTCTCGGGCCTGGTCGCCGGGCAGCGCGTGGTGCTGCAAAACAATGGCGGCGACGACTTGAGTGTGGCGACCAACGGCCGGTTCGTGTTCGGCGCCACGGTATCCGCCACCAGGCCCTATGCCGTGACGGTGAAGACCCAGCCCACGGGCCAGCGCTGCATCGTGAGCCAGGGCAGCGGCAACGCCACCGGCCCGGTCGAGAATGTGACCGTGCGCTGCGAGAACGTGGCCGCCGGCACCTACACCGTGGGCGGCACGGTGATCGGGCTGTCGGGCGCGGGCCTGGTGCTGCAGAACAACGGCCGCGACGACCTGGCCGTAGGCAGCAACGGGGGCTTCACCTTTGGCACGGCGCTGGCCGGTGGCACGGCCTACGCCGTCACCGTGCGCAGCCAGCCAGCCGGGCAAAGCTGCTCGGTGCGCAACGGCACGGGCACGGTGGGCACCGCCCCGGTCAGCAGTGTGGAGGTGACCTGCGGCAACACGCTCGACCTGCCCGTGGGCGACTGGAAGGTGGAGCTGTGCACCCAGGTGCGCCCGGGCCAGTGGGGCCGCAACCTCTGGCGCGTCACGCGCCAGGGCGACAACCGCGTCACGGCCCAGATGGGCGCAGCGCTCTACGGCAGCTCGAGCTGCTCGGGAACGCCCACCATTCCTACGCCGCTGACCGATGTGGGCACCATCGTGTTCGACCGCAACGCCAGCACCCCGGCGCTCACCGCCTTCTGGGGCCTGTGGACGCAGCCCTCGGGCCAGAGCACGCGCGTGGTCTGGGGCCGCAAGAACGGCCGCCTGTGCCTGATGGCCGACCAGACCCCCAGCGTGTTCCCCAGCGCCGCCAGCGTGGAAAGCTATGTCGATCTGGTGATCCCGAACCGCCTGTGCTACACGTTGGAGTAAGCCTGCAGCCGCCCCGCGCCGCATGACCGATGCCGGGGTGGCCTGCGCACGCAGGTTGGGGCGCAGCCGGCGGTGAGCAGTGGGACAATCAGCCCCTTCACCTGCCTGCCGTGCTCCATGCTGCGCCGCCACGTTCTGCCTGCTGTCGTCTCCGTCCTGACCCTTGCCGCCACCCGGCCGGCCGCAGCCCAGTCGGCGGCGCTGCGGCCTGCCGAAGCTGCGCGCGCCGTGCGCAGTCTGCTGCAGCAGGGCGTGCAGGCCGCCATTGACGAGCTGGGCCAGGCCGACGGCTTCTGGTCGCGTCCGCGCGTGCGCATCGGTCTGCCACCGTACCTGGACGACGCCGCCACCGTACTGCGCTCCACCGGGCAGCGCCAACGGCTCGATGAGCTGCACCGCGCGCTCAACCGTGCTGCCGAAGCCGCCGTGCCCCTGGGGCGCGAGTTGCTGCTGCAGACCGTGCAGCGCATCAGCGTGGACGACGCGCTGGCGCTGCTGCGCGGCGGCGACACGGCCGTCACCGCCTTTTTCGAGCGCCGCACCCGCGAGCCGTTGACCCAGCGCTTCAAGCCCGTGGTGCAGCGCGCCACCGAGCAGGTGGGCCTGGCCCGCCAGTACGACGCCGTGGCCGGCCGCGCCGAACGCATGGGCCTGCTGCGCCCGGGCGAAGGCAGCGTGGCCGAGTACGTGACCGCGCGCACACTCGACGGCCTGTTTGCCACCGTGGCCGAGCACGAACGCCGTCTGCGCGACAACCCAGCCGACGCCGCCACCAGCCTGCTGCGCCGCGCGCTGCAACTGCGTTGAGCCCGCCATGCCCGCTGCGCCGCTTTCCCTGTTCGCCTCGGTTGCCGCCACCGAGCCCTGCCCCTGCGGCCGCCAGGACGCCCGGGGCCGCCCGCGCCCGCATGGGCAGTGCTGCGGCCCCTGGCTGGCGTCCGGCGGCGCGCCCGCGCCCGATGCCGAGGCGCTCATGCGCTCGCGCTACAGCGCCTTCGTGCTCGGGCGGGCCGACTACTTGCAGGCCACCTGGCATGCCAGCACGCGCCCTGCCGATCTGGTGCTGGACCCGGCCGTGCGCTGGCTGGGGCTGCAGGTGCGCGGCCACTGGGTCACGGGGGCGGATACGGCCGAGGTTGAATTCGTCGCCCGCAGCCGCCAGGGCGGGCGCGGTGTGCGCCTGCACGAACGCAGCCGCTTCGTGCGCGAGGCGGGCCGCTGGTGGTATGTGGACGGCGACTTTCGGGACGGCAACGCGGCTTGACGTTCCATCGGCCTGCAGCTCAGCAAATTCAAGCAGGAGCAGCTATTGATTTAATAGCGACCAAGCCCCACGGACCTCGGCATCCGGTCTGCACGCCACGGCGCCTGCACGCGCAACCCGCACAGCCCCACAGCCCCACAGCCCCACAGCCCCACAGCCCCACAGCCCCACAGCCCCACAGCCCCACAGCCCCACAGCCCCACCGCCCAACCGCCCCACCCCCCATTTTTGCAAGCTAAAACCGACGCTGGACCAGCAAATTCAAGCACGGCCAGCTATTAAAAGAGGAGCGACCGAAGCCTGCGGGTGCCACCGCCATCCGGCCCGTCCGGGCTGACGTACCATCGGGTGCCACTCTGGGCGGGGTTCCGGATGCTGCCGTGGGCGCAGCCCAGGCCGTTGCCTGCGGACCGGCGCGCGCAGGGCCGGCTGCCATCGTTGTTCTGCCTGGCCGCACCTTGTCCGTTAGGCCCAGCCCCTTTGCCCCATGACCTTTGAAGCCATTTTGTTCGACTGCGACGGCGTGCTCGTAGACAGTGAGCCCATCACCAACGGCGTGCTGCGCGACATGCTGGAAGAGGCCGGCTGGAGCCTCTCGCCCGAGGAGTGCATGCGGATCTTCATCGGCAAAACGGTGCGCAGCGAGGCCGCGCGCATCGAGGCGCACACTGGCCAGCCCCTGACCGATGCGTGGATGGACGCCTTCTATGCACGCCGCAATGCACGGCTGGCAGCCGAACTGCAACCCATCGACGGCGCGCTGGAAACGGTGGCCGCTGTGCACGCGCGCCTTGCCGGCCGCATTGCCTGTGCGTCAGGGGCCGATCGCTTCAAGGTGGAAATGCAACTCGCCCAGGTGGGCCTTGCGCCGCTGTTTGCCGGCCGCGTGTTCAGCGGCCACGAAATGCCCCGCACCAAGCCCGCGCCCGACGTGTACCTGGCCGCAGCCGCAGCCCTGGGCGTGCCCCCCGCGCGTTGCCTGGTGGTGGAAGACACCGTGACCGGCGTCAGCGCTGGCGTGGCCGCCGGGGCCACGGTGGTGGGCTACAGCCCCTCGCCCGTGGGCCACAGTGCGCCCGAGGCGCTGCGCGCCGCCGGGGCGCAGCACATCTTGCACGATTTGCGCGGGCTGTTGGCCTTGGTCTGATCGGCCGCTCGGCGCAGCCCGCCGCGTTGAGCCTGTGGGGGCGCCTGCGGGTGCGCACATTCGTCATGCGTATCTGTCGCGGTTTGCGCCTCCTGACACGCCCCCATCGGGTCGCTCGCTCCGCTTCTGCTGCGCACGAGATCCGCGATCTCATCGCGCCTGGTGTGCAAAGCGTGGACCAGGGCAGTCGTGCAGCCGGTGGGCGTGGTGATCGACGATGTGGCAGGCTGCCTCCGGGAGGTGGCCTCTCTGATGGCCCAGATGGCCCAGATGGCCCGCGCCGCCGCCGGGCAGGACGCAGGCATTCGCCGGGTCATCGAGGCGCTGGGACATATAGACCCTCCACAAGGGGCGAAACGAGCAGGCGCTGAAGCATGGGGGCCGATGGAGCGCGGGTGGACGCTGCCGCGCTGGCCGTGGCGGCGGGCTGGTGTGCGGGGGGGCCTGGGGCTACAGGCGCAGGCTTTTGCGAAACTCGGCTGGTGAGTGGCCCGTCCAGGCCTTAAAGGCGCGGATGAAGCTCTTTTCGTTGCCGAAACCTGCGGCCTCGGCCACCTGTTTGATAGGGCGTTGCGTGCGCTGCAACAGTTCCACCGCGCGGGCGCGGCGCACCTCGTCTTTCAGACCCTGCAGTGTGGCGCCTTCTTCCTTGAGCTGGCGGTGCAGCGTGCGGGGCGAGACGTGCAGCAGCGCGGCCAGTGATTCGGCGCTGTGCTGGGGCAGCGCCTGAATCGGGTGGCCGGCCTGCGGTGCTGCCAGCAGCTGGCGCACGCGCTGCACCAGCAGGCGGTCGCGGCGGTACTGCAGCACCGTCAGGGGCAGGGCGTTTTGCAGCATCTGGCGCAGCGCGGCTTCGTCGCGCCGCAGGGGCAGGGCCAGGTAGCGCGCGTCAAAGTGCAGCGCTGTGCGCAGTGCGCCAAAGCGCACCGGGCTCGGAAACAGCACCTCGTAGGCGTCGGCGTGTGCAGGCTCGGGCAGGGGCAGCTCGACCAGCAGCACCGGAATGCGTGAGTCGATATACCAGCACGACAGGCCCAGCGCATTGCGCAGCACCGACACCAGGCAGAACTCCCGCAGCGGGCCCAGGTCGCGGTGTTCGGTGATGGACAGCGTGGCGCGCTCGCCGTTCACCGTGAGGTCGAGCGTGATGTCGTCGGCGATCAGCGCATGGTGGCGGCACCAGCGCAGCAGGGCCACGCGCAGGTCGGGGGCGCTGACAGAAGCGCGCGCCAGCATGCCGTAGCTGCCCCAGGGCAGGCGGCGCGCAAACCAGCCCAGCGCCTCGTCGTCCAGCTCGCGCATGGCCGCACCCGACAGACGCTCGAACTGCCATGCGGTGATGCGCGCGTGGCTGTTGGCCACTTGATCGGGCGCAATCTGTGCCTGCGCCAGCGCGCCACTGGCGTCTAGACCGCGCCGGGCGTAGGCGAGCACGATGGCCTGCACGAACGCCATGGGCGTGCGTGCCGGGCTACCTTCGGCCATTGCAAGAGGCAATGGCGCCACCGGCGGGGGGGTGTGGGTGTGGACTGGGGCTGCGTCGGCGGGCGGGCGGTGGCGGGCAGGCATGCGGGCAGTGTGCCGAGTACTGGCACGATCTGCAACCATGCTGGCAACCCGCCGAGGGCGCTGCGCTCCTATCCTTGCGGTTTGCTTCCCGGGTGCGCCGCAGCGTTCGGCGCGCCTTCCCTTGCAGGAGACACGCCCATGACCGCGACCACGACAAGTGCAAGTGCTTCCGCCCCCAGCTGGGCCCGCGGCGCGACCGACACCCCGCTGATCGAGCAGACCATCGGGGCCTTCTTTGATGCCATGGTGGAGCGCCAGCCCGAGCGTGAGGCGCTGGTCAGCGTGCACCAGGGCCGTCGCTACACCTACCGCAGCCTGCAGGCCGAGGCCAACCGCCTGGCCAGCGCCTTGCTGGGCCTGGGGCTGGCCGTTGGCGACCGCGTGGGCATCTGGTCACACAACAACGCTGAATGGGTGCTGATGCAACTGGCCACGGCCAAGGTGGGTCTGGTGCTGGTCAACATCAACCCTGCCTACCGCACATCGGAGGTGGAGTACGCCCTCAACAAGGTGGGCTGCAAAGCGCTGGTGACCATGCCGCGCTTCAAGACCAGCGACTACCTGGCGATGCTGCGCGAACTGGCGCCCGAGCTGGCCACCTCTGCGCCGGGCGCGCTGCAGGCGGCGCGCCTGCCCGATTTGCGCACGGTCGTGTGGATCGACGTGGCGGGCGAGGGTGCCGACGAGCCCGGCGTGATGCGCTTTTCCGACCTGCTGGCCAGCGGCCGTGCGGACGACACGCGCCTTGCGGCGATTGGTGCGGCGCTGCGCGTGAACGACCCGATCAACATCCAGTTCACCCGCGGCACCACGGGCTTTCCGAAGGGGGCCACGCTGACGCACCGCAACATCCTGAACAACGGCTTTTTCATCGGCGAGTGCATGAAGCTCACGCCCGAAGACCGGCTGTGCATCCCCGTGCCGCTGTACCACTGCTTTGGCATGGTGCTGGGCAATCTGGCCTGCCTTACGCACGGTGCAACCATCGTGTACCCGAACGACGGCTTCGATGCGCTGTCGGTGCTGCAGACCGTGCAAGCCGAACGCTGCACTGGCCTACACGGCGTGCCCACCATGTTCATTGCCGAGCTGGACCACCCCCGCTTTGCGGAGTTCGACCTCTCAACGCTGCGCACCGGCATCATGGCGGGCTCGCCCTGTCCCATTGAGGTGATGAAGCGTGTGGTCGACCAGATGCACCTGTCGCAAATCACCATCGCCTACGGCATGACCGAAACCAGCCCCGTGAGCTGCCAGAGCAGCACCACCACGCCGCTGGAAAAGCGCGTGTCCACCGTGGGTCAGGTGCAGCCGCACCTGGAGGTAAAAATCGTGCATCCCGAGACCGGGGCCGTGGTGGGCCGCGGCGAATCGGGCGAGCTGTGCACGCGCGGCTATTCGGTGATGCACGGCTACTGGGGCGATGAGACCAAGACCCGCGAGGCCATCGACGCCGAAGGCTGGATGCACACCGGCGACCTGGCCACGATGGACGCCGAGGGCTATGTGAACATCGTCGGCCGCATCAAGGACATGGTGATCCGCGGGGGCGAAAACATCTATCCGCGTGAGATCGAGGAGTTCTTGTACCGCCACCCCAAGGTGCAGGATGTGCAGGTCGTGGGCGTGCCCGACGCGCGCTTTGGCGAAGAGCTGTGCGCCTGGATCGTGCCGCGGCCCGGCCAGCAGATCACCGAAGACGAAATCCGCGACTTCTGCAAGGGGCAGATCGCGCACTACAAGGTGCCGCGTTACCTGCGCTTCGTGGACGGATTTCCCATGACCGTGACCGGCAAGATCCAGAAGTTCAAGATCCGCGAGGCCATGAAGGAGCAGTTGGGGCTGTCCGAACAGGCCACCGCCTGATCCCGCCGCTACCTTTTTCCATCAGTTCGCGCAACCCGCAAGCCCAAGGCGACGCATGACGATTCTCGACACCCAACTCAACCCCCGCTCGGCCGACTTTCTGGCCAACGCCCAGGCCATGCAGCGCCTGGTGGAAGACCTGCAGGCCCAGATCGAACGTGTGGCGCAAGGCGGCGGTGAGGCCGCCCGCGCCAAGCATGTGGCCCGCGGCAAGCTGCTGCCGCGCGAGCGCGTCACGAACCTGCTCGACCCGGGCACGCCCTTTCTGGAGTTGGCCCCGCTGGCAGCTCTGGGCATGTACAACGACGAAGCGCCTTGCGCGGGTGTGATTGCGGGCATCGGCCGTGTGAGCGGCGTGGACTGCATGATCGTGTGCAACGACGCCACGGTCAAAGGCGGCACCTACTACCCTATGACGGTGAAGAAGCACCTGCGTGCGCAGGAAGTGGCCCAGCAGAACCACCTGCCCTGCATCTACCTGGTGGACTCGGGTGGTGCCAACCTGCCCAACCAGGACGAGGTGTTCCCGGACCGCGACCACTTCGGTCGCATCTTCTACAACCAGGCCCGCATGAGCGCGCTGGGCATTGCCCAGATCGCAGTGGTGATGGGCTCTTGCACGGCCGGGGGGGCATACGTGCCCGCGATGAGCGACGAAACCATCATTGTGAAGAACCAGGGCACGATCTTTCTGGGCGGTCCCCCGCTGGTCAAGGCCGCCACGGGCGAGGTCGTCAGTGCCGAAGACCTGGGCGGTGGCGACGTGCACACGCGCCTGTCGGGTGTGGCCGATCACCTGGCGCAGAACGACCTGCACGCGCTGCAGCTGGCCCGCCAGGCGGTGCGCAACCTGCACCGCGCCAAGCCCGCCTGCCCGGCCGATGTGCCGCCCGTGCCACCGCGCTTTGCGGCCGAGGAGCTGTATGGCGTGATCCCAGTGGACACGCGCAAGCCGTTTGACGTGCGCGAGATCATTGCGCGTATCGTGGATGGCTCGGAGTTCGACGAATTCAAGGCGCGCTTTGGCACCACGCTGGTTTGCGGCTTTGCGCGCATCGAAGGCATGATGGTCGGCATCATTGCCAACAACGGCATCCTGTTCTCGGAAAGCGCGCTCAAGGGTGCGCACTTCATCGAGCTGTGCTGCCAGCGCAAGATTCCGCTGGTGTTCCTGCAGAACATCACCGGCTTTATGGTGGGCCGCAAGTACGAAAACGAAGGCATCGCGCGCAACGGCGCCAAAATGGTCACGGCCGTGGCCACGGCCAGTGTGCCCAAGTTCACCATCATCATCGGCGGCAGCTTTGGCGCGGGCAACTATGGCATGTGCGGCCGCGCCTACAGCCCGCGCTTTTTGTGGATGTGGCCCAACGCACGCATCAGCGTCATGGGGGGCGAGCAGGCCGCCAGCGTGCTGGCCACCGTCAAGCGCGACGGCATCGAGGCCAAGGGCGGCCAATGGAGCCTGGAAGAGGAGGAAGCCTTCAAGGCCCCGATTCGCCGCCAGTACGAAGAGCAAGGCCACCCGTACTACGCCACCGCACGCCTGTGGGACGACGGCGTGATCGACCCGGCCGACACGCGCCGTGTGCTGGCCCTGGGCCTGGCCGCCACGCGCAACGCGCCGATCGAAGACACCAGGTTCGGCATCTTCCGCATGTAAACACGTTCCCAGGGATCAAGGCATGCGCGCATGGTGGGTTGGTGGTTTGGCATGGGTGTTGGCGACTGCCACAGGTGTGGCGCAGGCCCGCGTGGTGGAAGAGCAGATGGATGTACCCGTCCAGGTGAAAAACATCTGGGGCAAGGAGGTTGCGCAGAACATCCGCGTGACGGTGTGGTCTGATGATTCCAACCCCCGGCCAGCGCCCATTGCCATCGTCAACCACGGGCGTGCTCCCGACGCCCAGGGGCGCGCAGCCCTGGGCCGCGCACGCTATGCCGATGCATCCCGCTACCTGCTGCGCCGGGGCTTTGTGGTGGTGGTGCCCACCCGCGTGGGCTACGGTGTCAGTGGCGGTGAGGATGTGGAAGACACCGGCGCTTGCAACAACCGCAACTTTCCACCTGCCTTCGCTGCAGCGGCGCAGCAAATGGTGGCTTCGCTGAACGCAGTGCGCCAGCGCCCCGATGTGGACCCGGACCGCGTGCTGGTCATAGGCCAATCGTTTGGCGGGGCCAGCACGGTGGCGTTGGCGGCCATGAACCCACCCGGCGTGCAGGCCGCCATCAACTTTGCCGGGGGCAGCGGTGGCGACCCCAAGGGCCGGCCGCAGAACCCGTGCTCGCAGGCCGCGCTGGATCGCACCTATGCGCAATACGGCGCGAAGGCCCGTGTGCCCATGCTCTGGATCTACACCGAAAACGACATGTTCTTTGGCCCGCAGCTGCCCAGGCAATGGCATGCCACCTTCACCCAGGCCGGGGGCAAGGCTCGTTTTGTGCAGTTCCCGCCGCATGGGGAGGACGGGCATTCCCTCTTCACGCGTTTTCCGGAAGTCTGGCAGCCAGCGGTGTCAGAGTTTCTGGACGCCAACGGGTTCAAGGCGGTAAGCCGCCCCTGAAGTGCTGAGCCACTGAAAGAACCGACATGCCCTTCTTTTCTTCCTCGATTCCACGCGCTATCAAGCGACTGGCCTGGGCGGCTGCGCTGTGCGGCAGTGCCATGGCGGCGTGGGCGCAATCGACTCCCCAGGCGGCTTCCATGCAGCGTGTGGAGATCCCTTTGCCCTCTGGTGTAGTGCTGCGCGCCCACTGGCTGCCAGCCCCGCAGGCTGCACAAGCGGAGGCGCAGACCGGCGTGGCTGCCCAACCTGCCGTCATGGCCCTGCATGGCTGTGGCGGGCTGTACGCCAAGGGCGGCGCACTGTCATCCCGCTACCGCGAGACTGCCGAGACATTGCATGCGGCGGGCTATGCGGTCCTGTTGCCCGACAGCTTCGGCTCTCGTGGCCTGCGGGAGGTATGCCAGACACGCTACAGCGACCGCAGCCTGAACGTGAACGACCGCGTGCAGGACGCGCGCGCCGCACTGGCATGGCTGGCGGCGCAGCCGGGCGTGGACGCCCAGCGGCTTGGCGTGATGGGCTGGTCCAACGGGGGCACCACCACACTCCACCTGTTGGAGCAGCGCCACACGCACCCGCAGGCGGGCGAGCCACCGCTGGCCGGGGCTGCGGTGTTTTATCCCGGCTGTGCTCCGTTGCTCAAGCGGCGCGCGGAGGTAGAGCGCGTGCCTCTGCTCATGCAACTGGGCGCGCTGGACGACTGGACCCCGGCGCAGCCTTGCGTGGACTGGTCCCAGACCCTCAGGGAGCGCGCTGGCAGCGACGTGACGGTGCATGTCTACGCAGGCAGCTACCACGGCTTTGACGGCCAAGGGCCCGTGCGCCTGCGCGGCGATGTGCCCAACGGAACATCCGCCCAAGGGGTGCACCAAGGCGGCAACCCCCAGGCACGGACGGAATCTTTGGCGGCGCTGCAATCTTTCTGGAGCCGGGTGCTGGGCACCCGCAAGGCACCATGAACCCCCCGCAGCATTTCAGTCAACTGGCCCGCTACCACCAGTGGGCCACAGGCCGCCTGCTGGATGCGGTCGCGAGGCTGCCTGACCAAGACTATCGCCGCGACATGGGGCTGTTTTTCCGCAGCATCCACGGCACCCTCAACCACCTGCTGGTGGCGGAGCACCTGCTGTGGTTCGTTCGGTTTTCTGAGGGCTCTTCACCGCGTGTGGCGCTGGATGCGGAGGTCGAGACAGACCGACAACTGTTGGCGCAACGGCTGCGCGAGGGGGCAGCGCGCTGGCAGCCCTTGATTGCGGGCTGGCCCCTGGAGCGCTGGGGATCTACCCTGGACTACACCACCCTGCGGGGCACGGCGGTGTCGCTGCCGTTGGCCGCCACGCTGGCGCATGTGTTCAACCACGGAACCCACCACCGGGGCCAAGTCACCGCAGCCCTGACCGCTTTGGGCCAACCTTGCCCCGAGCTGGACCTTGTCTACTTTCTTCAGGCCGAGCAGGCCGCAACACCATCATGAGCAGCAATCTGCAGATCCAATACGAAGGCGCGGTCGCACGCATCACCCTGACGCAGCCCGAGATCCGCAACGCCTTCAGCGACGAGGTCATTGCGGAGATCACCGCAGCCTTTACGGAAGTGGGCAGCCGCGCAGAAGTGCGCGCCGTGGTCTTGGCGGCAGAAGGTCCCGCTTTTTGCGCAGGTGCCAACCTGAACTGGATGCGCCGCATGGCCGACTACACGTACGACGAGAACCTGCAGGACGCAGGCAAGCTCGCCGAGATGCTGCGCGTGATCTACGAGTGCCCCAAGCCCACCATTGCCCGCGTGCAGGGCGACGTGTACGCCGGGGGCATGGGCCTGGTGGCGGCCTGCGACATGGCCGTGGCGGTGGACACGGCGGGCTTCTGCTTGAGCGAGGTGAAGCTCGGGCTGATCCCAGCCACCATCAGCCCCTACGTGATCAGAGCGATGGGGCCGCGTGCTGCGCACCGCTACTTCTTGACGGCCGAGCGCTTCGGTGCTGCCGAGGCGCTGCGCATCGGCTTCGTGCACGCGGTCGTGAGCGCCGACCATTTGGACACCCAGGTGGACGAATGGCTCAAGGCCCTGACCACGGCCAGCCCGAACGCTGTGCGCGTGTGCAAGAAGCTGGTGATCGACGTGGCCGAGCGTGAAATCAACGCCGGGCTGATTGCGGCCACAGTCGAGGGCATCGCCAACATCCGCGCCAGCGCTGAGGGCCGGGAGGGCGTGCAGTCCTTTCTGAACAAGCGCAAGCCAGGCTGGCTATGACATCCCACTCTGCGTCCCGGTGTGTTCTGCCGCGGTCTTCGTCTTTCTTTGTTTCTGCTTCTGCCAAGGTGGCTTGAATGTTCAAAAAAATCCTGATCGCAAACCGCGGCGAGATCGCCTGTCGTGTGGCCGCCACGGCCAGGCGCCTGGGCGTGAAGACCGTTGCCGTGTATTCCGACGCCGACGCGCGTGCCAAGCACGTGGCGGTGTGCGACGAGGCGGTGCACATTGGCGGCAGCGCGCCCAAAGAGAGCTACCTGCGCTGGGAACGCATCATCGAGGCGGCCAAGGCCACCGGGGCCGAGGCCATTCACCCCGGCTATGGCTTTCTGAGCGAGAACGAGGACTTCGCCCAGGCCTGTGCCGAGGCCGGACTGGTGTTCATCGGTCCGCCGCCCTCGGCCATCAAGGACATGGGCCTGAAGGCTGAGTCCAAGCAGCTCATGGAAAAGGCGGGCGTGCCCCTGGTGCCCGGCTACCACGGCAGCGACCAGGACCCTGCGCTGCTGCAGCGCGAGGCCGACCGCATTGGCTACCCGGTGCTCATCAAGGCCAGCGCAGGTGGCGGCGGCAAGGGCATGCGCGCGGTTGAGAAAAGCGAAGACTTTGCTGCGGCGCTCGAATCGTGCAAGCGTGAGGCCATCAACAGCTTTGGCGACGACGCTGTACTGATCGAGAAATACGTGCAGCGCCCGCGCCATATTGAGATCCAGGTGTTTGGCGACACGCACGGCAACGTGGTGTACTTGTTCGAGCGCGATTGCTCTGTGCAGCGCCGCCACCAGAAGGTGTTGGAAGAAGCCCCCGCCCCGGGCATGACGCCCGCACTGCGCCAGCAGATGGGCGAGGCTGCGGTGGCCGCCGCCAAGGCTGTGCAGTACGTGGGCGCGGGCACGGTGGAATTCATCGTGGAACAACCGGGCGGCTACGACCGGCCCGACCAGATGAAGTTTTACTTCATGGAGATGAACACCCGCTTGCAGGTCGAGCACCCGGTGACCGAGGCGATCACCGGCCTGGACCTGGTGGAGTGGCAACTGCGTGTGGCCTCGGGCGAGCCGCTGCCGCTGAAGCAGCAAGACCTGCGCATCCACGGCCATGCGATCGAGGCGCGCATCTGCGCCGAGAACCCGGACAACCAGTTTCTGCCTGCCACCGGCACTCTGGCAGTGTATCGCAAGCCGGCCTGTACCAGCTTTGAGCGCGGCAACGTACGCGTGGACGACGGCGTGCGCGAAGGCGATGCCATCAGCCCCTTCTACGACTCCATGGTGGCCAAGCTGATCGTGCATGGCGACACCCGCGAGCAGGCGCTGGCGCGTCTGGATGAAGCGCTGGCCCAGACCCGTATCGTGGGCCTGGCCACCAACGTGCAGTTTTTGCGGCATGTGGTGCGCAGCGCCTCGTTTGTGCAGGCGCGGCTGGACACGGCGCTCATCCAGCGCGAGCAGGCCGTGCTGTTCCAGCAGGAATCCGTGGGCTTGCCGCTGGCAGCGGCCGCCGTGGTGGCCCAGACACTGCAGGCAGAGCGTGCACAGGAAACCGCCGACCCGTTCAGCCGCCGCGATGGCTGGCGCTCGCACGGGCGCACGCAGCGGCGCTTTGCCTTCCGCTTCCAGGATGCCGAAGTACAGGCCGTGCTGACCTACGGGCGACCGGCGGCCTTGCACCTGCGGGTGGGGGAGGGCGATGCGGCCGTGCAGGGCGCGTTGCAGTTCGAAGCCCTGTCCGACGGCGGCCTGCTGCTGAAGTTTGCGGGCGAGCGCACCCGCGCCTGGGTGCACGCGCAGGGCGAGGTGGACCATGTCTTCACGCCACGCGGTGCCACGCGCATCGAAGCCATCGATCTGCTGGCCCATGCGGGCGATACCCAGACCGAAGGCGGACGTCTCACGGCCCCAATGCCAGGCAAGGTGGTGTCGTTTGCTGTGCAGGCGGGCGACAGCGTGCGCAAGGGCCAACCGCTGGCGGTGATGGAGGCCATGAAGATGGAGCACACCATTGCCGCACCCGCCGATGGCGTGGTGCAGGAGTTGCTGTACGCCCCGGGCGACCAGGTCGCCGAAGGGGCTGAACTGCTCAAGCTCGCCGCCGCCTGAGTGGGTGGGCGTGCCCTTGCGACAGCCGCGATATGTACGCCGCGCTACGCTTGATGCCATGCGAATCCTGTTCTGCTGCACCGACACCAAACCCGAGCCCTGGCTGGAGGGGCTGTCGGCCGCCTTACCTGGGGCCGATGTCTGCGTCTGGGCGCCGGGCGCGCCGCCTGCCGACTTTGCGGTGGTCTGGGCCCCGCCCCAGCAGTTTCTGGACGAACAGCCGCGCCTGCGGGCGCTGTTCAATATTGGTGCGGGCGTGGATGCACTGCTCAAGCTGCGGCTGCCGCCGGGCGTGGCCGTGGTGCGGCTCGACGATGCGGGCATGGCCGTGCAGATGGCCGAGTACGTGTGCCATGCGGTGATCCGGCACTTCCGGGAGTTGGACCGATACGACGAGGCTGCGGCGCAGGCGCAATGGGCGTTTCGCAAACCACGCCAGCGGCAGGACTTTCCGGTGGGGGTGCTGGGCCTGGGCGTGCTGGGGCAGCGGGTGGCCAAGGCACTGGCGCAGTTCGAGTTCCCGGTGCACGGCTGGAGCCGCGGCCCGCGCGAGGTACCAGGGGTGCGCTGTTACCACGGAAGCCAGGGGCTGCCCGCGTTTTTGGCCGCCAGCCGGGTGCTGGTGAACCTGTTGCCACTGACGCCCGAAACCCGCGACCTGCTCAACCGCGCAACGCTGTCGCAGTTGCAGCCCGGCGGCTATGTGGTCAATGTGGCGCGTGGTGCGCATCTGGTGGACGAAGACCTGCTGGCCCTGCTAGACAGCGGCCACCTGGCGGGCGCGACGCTCGACGTGTTCCGCACCGAGCCGCTGCCCTCGGACCATCCGTTCTGGCGCCACCCGCGCATCACCGTCACGCCGCACACCGCGGCGCGCACCCTGCGCGATGAGAGTATTGCGCAGATTGCGCGCAAGATCCGCGCGTTGCAGCAGGGTGAGCCGATTGCCGGGGTGGTGGATGTCCAGCGTGGCTACTGATCCCATGCGCGGGCTGCAGCGCCGGGCATCGCGTGCAGGCCCCGCCAGTGGGCTGAAGTGCGCCGCCCACTGGCCTGTGCGCGCTGCTGCGGCGTCCGTACCGAAAGCATGTCTTCGACTTCGGCCCATGGCCCAGGCCTGCGCCGCAGCTGTTCCCAGTTCTGTCTCTTAACCGTTGCGCTGCGCAACCCTTCACCATGACCCTTCCTACCCGCGTCCAACTCATCGACGTCGGCCCGCGCGACGGGCTGCAGAACGAGAAAAACCCCGTGCCTGCCGCCGTCAAGGTGGCCCTGGTGCACCGCCTGCAGGCGGCTGGGCTCACCGAGATCGAGGTGACCAGTTTCGTGAGCCCCAAATGGGTGCCGCAAATGGCCGATAACGCCGAGGTGATGGCCGGCATCGAGCGCCAGCCGGGCGTGCGCTACTCGGTGCTCACGCCCAACCTCAAAGGGTTCGAGGCGGCCGTGCCCACGCGCCCGGACGAGATCGTGGTGTTCGGTGCCGCCAGCGAGGCGTTCAGCCAGAAAAACATCAACTGCAGCATTGCCGAGAGCATCGAGCGCTTTGCGCCGGTGGTCCAGGCCGCGCGGGCTGCAGGCATCGCCGTGCGCGGTGCGATGAGCTGTACCGTCGGCTGTCCTTACGAGGGCGACATCGCCCCCGAGCGCGTGGGCTACCTGGCGGGCCTGATGAAGCAGATCGGCGTGCAGCGCGTGGACGTGGCCGACACCATTGGCGTGGGCACCCCGCGCCAAGTGCAGCGCGCGTTCGAGGCCACGCTTGCGCATTTCGACCTTGACCACGTGTCGGGCCATTTCCACGACACCTACGGCCAGGCGCTGGCCAACACCCTGGCCGCGCTGCAGATGGGGGTGTGGAACTTCCAGTCGTCGGTGGCGGGCCTGGGCGGCTGTCCGTATGCCAAGGGTGCCACCGGCAATGTGGCCACGGAAGATGTGGTGTACCTGCTGCGGGGCATGGGCATCGACACGGGCATCGACCTTGATGCGCTGATCGACGCCGGGGTGTTCATCAGCGAGCAACTGGGCCGCCCCACGCAGTCGCGTGTGGCCCGGGCGCTGCTGGCGCGTCGCGCAGGTTGAGGGGATGCCGCGCTGCGCACCGAAGGTTGAGCGCTTGTTTACACTGAACAGTTCTGATCAGTTCTGATGTCCATTGAAGTTGCGCCTTGTGGGCACACTCACCTTCTGGGGCAGAGCGCTATGCGCCTGCCAGCACTATGCTGGCTGCGCCATGCGGCCTTGTGCCTTCCTGC
>JBKBUN010000044.1:0-20062 GCA_046289925.1 Burkholderiaceae bacterium
TGCACACATGCCCACCGGGCTCGACGACCAGGAGTCATTGTGACTGTTGGGTTCCACACGAAATGACGAAGAGCCCTGGTGATTCAGGGTTTTTGTCAACATAGAAACGGCCGTGGAGCGGGCCCGCAGCGCTGCGCACCGAAGTGGTGAGCACCGCCATGTGCACCAGGTGTGGATGCACCGAGACTTTCGATGCGCAGCAAGCGGTCCACTGCCGTTTCTAGGAGTCTGTCGGACTTGGGGCGCCGAAAACGAAAATGAGCCCCATCGAGGACTGTTTTCGCCGTATTTGCGGCCCCATCGCAGGCTATGGGGCAAAAAACGGTGGCCAATGGACCGCTGCGGTCCATTGGCAGCCGACGATTCCCTGGTCCGACAGGCTCCTTGGGCTCGGGCGACCCCATACGCCTCGAATCGCCCTGAGCCCCACTACCGCCTGTGGAATCTCGCATGAGAATCTCGCATGAAAAAGGCCCGCAATTGCGGGCCTTGGGTCGCAACGAGCCCCAAGCCCGCCGACCATTTCAGGGATCAGATCCCGGGGGTGGTACCCCCTCGCCATCAAATGGCAAATTTCTCGCGGTTCTCGTTTTGGATCCACTTCGGAGCCTTGCCGCGGCCCGTCCAGGTTTCACCCGTTGCCGGATTGCGGTATTTAGGAGCCACTTTGCTGCCAGCACTGCGCCCGCGCGCGGGCGGGAAAATGTCTTCCGCTTTCAAACCATATTCCTCGATCAGAGCACGGACCTTGGCCACGGCGTCCGATAGTTCGCGGCGGCGTGCCTCGGCGATTTGCTGCTCCAAAAGTTCGCGCTGCTTCAACAGTTCTTTGTAGCTGGTCATGATGCGTGGATTGCGTTGGATTGCGTGGGTTTAGCTGGGAGCCATATTGTAGGGTCAGCGCGATTATCCCGCCTTTCGAATCCATATTGACCTCCGACTGCGAATCCGACTGCGATTATGGGCCTATATCGGCACCAGACGTCGAAGCATTCAGCCCTGCCAAGCCCGGGCCATCGACGCACGCGCAGTCAGTCTTCGGGCCTGGCGCGCACCTGGTCGATTCGCTTGCCTTCAAGCCGCAAGACCTCAAATATCCAGCCTGCGCATTTAATCGTTTCACCCTGAGATGGCAAATGCCCCGACTCCGCCATGAGCAGACCGGCCAGGGTGTTGTACAGACCGCGGTCTTCTCCGGGCAATTCCCGAATATCGAGACGTGCGCGCAATTCCGCCACCGGCATCAAGCCATCGAGCAGCCAACTGCCATCGGCCGATGGCGTGGCCCAGGCCTCGCTCGCCGCACCGGGTTGCAATTCTCCGGTGATGGCTTCCAGCAAATCGCGCGGCGTCATGATGCCCTGCAGCACGCCGTATTCGTCCACCACGAACACCATGCGCCCCGAGCGGGCCCGAAACTGGCCCAGCAGTTCCAGACCGCTCAGGGTTTCGGGCACATAAATGGCTGGCTGAACGTGGTCTTCCAGCACGGCATCGCTCTGTTCACGCAGTTCGAGCAGCCGCGCCACGCTGACAATGCCCACCACATCGTCCAGCGATCCCCGGCACACCGGATACCACGAATGCGCGCCATGGCCGCCACGCTCGCCCACCAGGCGCAGGGCATCGGCCACCCGCAGGCTGGCATCGAGCCATTGGACGTCGGCACGCGGCACCATCAGAGAAATCAGCGGACGATCGTCCAGATGGAACACATTGCGCACCATCTGGTGCTCGTGGTGTTCAATCACACCCGCATCGCGACCTTCCTCAAGGCTGGCCACGATTTCCTCTTCGGTCACGGCCCGGTCAGCGCCGTCACCGACGCGCAGCACGGTCAGCACGCCCTGGGTGGACAGCGACAGCAAGCGCACGAACGGCCCCGCCACGCGGGCCACCCAGGCCATGGGCTGCGCCATGAGCCGTGAAACGGCCTCCGGGTACAACTGGCCGATGCGCTTGGGCACGAGTTCGCCGAACACGATGGTCACGTAGGTGATGACCGCAACCACAAGCGCAGTGGCGACAATGTCGGCAGCCTTCTCGGGCATGCCCAGCCCTTGGAGCAACGCCCCG
Source organism: Burkholderiaceae bacterium (assembly GCA_046289925.1). GTDB lineage: Bacteria > Pseudomonadota > Gammaproteobacteria > Burkholderiales > Burkholderiaceae_C > Acidovorax_G. The sequence continues at coordinate 2,077 of JBKBUN010000044.1, forward strand.
AGCCCGGCGCTGAAGGCGGCTTCCCCCAAGATGCCGTTGAGCATGCCGATCGAGGTGATGCCCACCTGCACCGACGAAAGGAACTGCGTGGGCCGCTCCAGCAGATCCAGCGCAGCCTTGGCACCGCGGTCGCCTCCTTCGGCCAAGGCCAGCAAACGGGATTTGCGGCTGGAGGCCAGCGCCATTTCGGACATAGCGAAGGCGCCGTTGAGCAAGGTCAGCAACGCAATCAGCAGAAAATCCATGAATCCATCATCTGAAGGGAAGCATGGCACTGTACTGCATTGGTGATCTCCAGGGCTGCGACGATGCCCTGGAGCGACTACTGGCCGACATGGGATTCAGCCCGAGCTGCGACACGGTGTATCTGCTCGGCGACCTGGTCAACCGCGGCCCCCGCTCGCTGGAAGTTCTGCGCCGCTGCCTGCGTCACGACGGTGCGCTGCGGCCCGTGCTGGGCAACCACGATCTGCACCTTCTGGCCGCTGCGCACGGAGCCCGCAAACCCTCACGCCGCGACACCCTGGCCAGCGTGCTGGAGGCCCCGGACCGGGACATGCTGCTGGGCTGGCTGCGCCAGCAACCCCTGCTGCGCCTGCACACCCATGGCGGGCAACGACTGGTACTGGCCCACGCGGGACTCTGGCCGGGCTGGACGCCCGAACAAGCCAGCGCACTGGCCGAGGAGGTCCAACAGGTGCTGCGCGGGCCGCAACTGCCAGGCTTTTTACAGCAGATGTACGGCAACGCGCCAGCGCGCTGGGACGAGGGCCTCGAAGGGCCCGACCGCTGGCGCTTCGTGGTCAACGCGTTCACGCGCATGCGCTTTTGCGCGGCCGACGGAACGCTGGATTTCGAGAGTTCCGAGAGCGCAGCCGACGCGCCCGCAGGGCTCATGCCCTGGTTCAGCGTGCCAGGCCGTGCGGCCGCAGGCACGCTGGTCGCGTTCGGGCACTGGTCCACCTTGGGATGGCTCAGCCGTCCCGACCTGCTCGGGCTGGACACCGGCTGCGTCTGGGGGGGCTGCCTCACCGCCGTGCGCTTTGGCGCCACGCTGGACGAGCGCGAGCGCCTGCAGGTGCGCTGCGAGCAGGCGCAAGACCCGCACGCCTGAGCGCAGACGGATCAGCCGGCAGTGGTCGGAGGCGTCGGCGATTTAAACAGCGCCGCCACCTTGCGCCGCGGCTTGATGTTGGCAGATATGGGGCTGCGCGCGGCCGTGCGCACCGAGGACTCCCACGCGGGCGGAGTCTCGGTATTGCCGGGCTCGTAAGGCCGCTCGAAGAACGGATCGCGCGACGCAGGGGCCGGCCGGCCGTAGCGCGGCTCACGGGGCTCGCGCGGTTCACGGGCTCGCTCCGTCGAACGCTCGCGCGGGGCCTCGTCCCCCTCGCGCCAGGCGCGGCGGCCGTCGTTGATGCGGCGGCGCGGGCGGTCTTCATCCCACTCCAGCGCTTCGAGGTCGATCTTCTTTTTGATGAGCTTCTCGATATCGGCCACCAGGCGTGCGTCCGACGACGACACCAGCGTGACCGCAACGCCCGACGCGCCCGCACGGCCTGTGCGGCCGATGCGGTGCACATAGTCCTCGGCGTTGAAAGGCACGTCGAAGTTGAACACCGCAGGCACGTCCTTGATGTCCAGGCCGCGTGCTGCCACGTCGGTACACACCAGCAGATCCACCTCGCCACGCTTGAACGCATCCAGGGCCTTCAGGCGCTCGTCTTGGCTTTTGTCGCCGTGCAGTGCGGCGGTCTTGAGCCCTTCGCGCTCCAGGCTGCGCGCCAAACGCGCACAGCCGAGCTTGCTGTTGACGAAGATGAACGCCTGCTTGATGCCACGCGCGCGCAGGATCTGGTGGACGGCGCGGCGCTTGTCATCGTCCGACACGCTGAAGAAACGCTGCTCGACGGTCGAGGCGGTCTCGTTCGGGCGAGCGACTTCGATGGTGATCGGGTCTTGCAGGTAACTGCTGGCCAGGCGCTTGATCTCGGGCGAGAACGTGGCACTGAACAGCAGCGTGGTGCGCTGCTTGGGCAGGTAGCTCAGGATGCGCTGCAGATCGGGCAGAAAGCCGATGTCGAGCATGCGGTCGGCTTCGTCGAGCACCACGTACTCCACCTGATTGAGCACTGCGTTCTTAGCCTCGATGTGGTCGAGCAGACGGCCCGGCGTGGCCACCAGCACCTCGACACCTTTTTTCAGTTCGAGGGTCTGCGGTTTCATGTCCATGCCGCCAAACACCACGGCGCTGCGCAGCTTGGTGTACTTGGCGTACAGCGCGATCTGCTGGGCGACCTGATCGGCCAGTTCGCGCGTAGGCAGCAGCACCAGCGCACGCACCGGGTGGCGCGCTGGCGAGGTCGAGCTGTTTTCGTGCTTGAGCAAGCGCTGCAGCAGCGGCAGCGAAAACGCCGCCGTCTTGCCGGTGCCGGTCTGGGCTGCGCCCATCACGTCGCGCCCGGTCAGCACCACGGGGATTGCCTGCGCCTGGATCGGCGTCATGGACTCGTAGCCCATTTCTGCGACGGCGCGTGCCAGCGGTTCTGCCAGCGATAGAGTGGAAAAGGAGCTTGTCATCTGAGCCTCAGATTGTCGCACTCCGGGCCTCCAGCGGGTCAAGCGGTCGGCTAGGGGCGGATGGCCCGGAAAGAACTGGCATGCAGTCGCTACTTTTTTAATAGCAACTCAATCATATAAATCAAGCACAACCCCCTATTTTGCACAGAGCCCCCCGGAGCGTTCACAGGTTGTGGTCTGAGGCTACCATCGGCACATGACCCCTTGCACAACCGCCGCGCCGCTGCCGCCAACCCTTTTGCTCACGGGCTTCGATCCGTTTGGGGGTGCCACCGACAACCCCAGCCTGCAGATCGCCCAGGCGCTGCAGGGCCAGCGCATCGCGGGTCTACAGGTCCAGGCGCAGACGCTGCCCACGGTGTTTGCCACCGCCCTGCCGGTGCTGGAGCAGGCCCTGGCACGCTGGCAACCGCGCCTGGTGGTTTGCCTGGGGCAGGCCGGCGGCCGGGCTGCCATCGGGCTGGAGCGTGTAGGCATCAATCTGCAGGACGCACGCATTCCCGACAACCTCGGCGCGCAGCCCATCGACACGCCCGTGGTGCCCGGCGGCCCAGCCGCCTACTTTGCCACCCTACCGGTCAAGGCCATGCGCCAAGCCCTGCTGCGGGCCGGTGTGCCATGCGAGTTGTCGTACACGGCGGGCAGCTTTGTCTGCAACCATGTGCTGTACGGCCTGCTGCACCATGTGGCGCAGCAAGCGCCTGCGGCGCGTCCGCGCTGCGGTTTCATCCATGTGCCCTGGCTGCCGGGTCAAGGCGAGCCCTGCTTGCCCCTGGCCACCATGGTGCGCGGCGTATACGAGGCGCTCTGGGCGGCTGCGCTGCAGCCACACGACCTGACGGTGGCAGGCGGCACGCTGCACTGAGCCGGGCTCACCGCCACAAGCTGCCAAGGGCAGTGGACGCCACAGCAGCCCAACCATGGCCCTGGCCACATGCAAAACGAGGGGCGCGTGCCGCGCACAGCCCGGGGCCAGTGCAATGGCAACGTGGGGGTGCGCGCTTCAGGCCTTGGGCAGCGTCACGCCCACCTGGCCCTGGTACTTGCCGCCACGGTCTTTGTACGACACATCGCAGACCTCGTCGCTCTCGAAGAACAGCACCTGCGCACAGCCCTCGCCCGCGTAGATACGGGCCGGCAGTGGCGTGGTGTTGCTGAACTCCAGGGTCACATAGCCCTCCCACTCGGGCTCGAAGGGCGTGACATTGACGATGATGCCGCAGCGGGCGTAGGTGCTCTTGCCCAAGCAGATGGTCAGCACATTGCGCGGAATGCGGAAATACTCCACCGTGCGCGCCAGCGCAAAACTGTTGGGTGGGATGATGCAGCTGTCGCCTTGGAAGTCGACAAAGCTCTTCTCGTCAAAATTCTTCGGGTCCACCACCGTGCTGTGGATGTTGGTGAAGACCTTGAATTCGGGCGCGCAGCGGATGTCATAACCGTAGCTGCTAGTGCCGTAGCTGATGATCTTGCGGCCGTCTGCCTCGCGGATCTGGCCTGGCTCGAACGGCTCGATCATGCCGTGCTGCTCCGCCATGCGGCGGATCCACTTGTCGCTCTTGATGGTCATGGGTGGCCCTTGTTTGGCGCGATTGTACGAAGCCGCCGAGGGCCGCGCGCCCGCCTCAGGCCGCGCCTGCCAGCACGGTGCGCTCGACCAATCGGTCATCGCCGAGCACGATGAGGGCGAACAACAGCTCGTCCAAAGTGCGGGCTGCTTGGGTGCGGCGGGCCAGCAAGGGGGTTGCGGTCGGATTCAGCACCACGAAGTCGGCTTCGCACCCAGGTTGCAGGTTTCCAACCACGCCGGCCAAGCCCAAGGCCTGGGCCGCACCTGCCGTGTGCTGCCACCAGAGATGCTGTGGCGACAGGCTGATGCCGCTTTTGGTCTGCCCTTCCCGGCCAACATAGTAGGCCGCGAGCATGGTGTGGAACGGGCTGAAGCTCGTGCCCCCGCCCACGTCGCTGGCCAGACCGTAGCGAAAGCCGACACGGTTGGCCCCTGCATAGTCGAAAAAACCACTGCCCAGGAACAAATTGCTTGTGGGGCTGACCGCGGCCGCCGCGCCCGTGGCGCGCATACGTGCACGGTCCTCATCGTCAAAGTGGATGCAGTGGGCGTACACCGCACGCGCTCGCATCAAACCGAAATCGTCGTATACCGCAAGGTAGCTGCTGGCCTGCGGAAACAGCTCGCGCGCCCAGCGGATCTCGTCGCGGTTTTCCGCCACGTGGGACTGGATCCACACGTCCGGGTAGGCCGCGGCCAGTTCGCCCGCGCCGCCCAACTGGGCCGGGGTGCTGGTGGGAGCAAAGCGCGGCGTGATCGCGTAGCCCAGACGGTCCACACCGTGCCAGCGCCGGATCAAGTCCTCGGTGTCGCGCAGGCTTTGCTCGGTATCGTCGCGCACGCCATCGGGCGAATGGCGGTCTTGCAGCACCTTGCCCGTAATGAGCCGCATGCCGCGTGCCCGGGCAGCCCCCATCAGCGCATCGACCGAGGCCGGATGGGAAGTCGCAAAGGCCAGCGGCGTGGTCACGCCGTTGCGCTGCAGTTCATCGAGAAAGAACGCCGCCACCGCATCGCAGTAGGCCGGGTCGGCAAAACGGCTCTCGTGCGGAAAGGTGTAGTGCTCCAGCCAGGGCAGCAAGCCCTCGGCCGGCGAGCCGATGACATCGGTTTGCGGGTAGTGCACATGCAGGTCCACAAACCCGGGCGAGATCAAGCGATCCGGCCAATGGGTCACCGGGTGGCCGCCATAAGTGGCCGACAGAACAGACCACGGCCCGGCCGCCACGACCCGGGCAAAGCCGTCAGGCCCCCGCTCTGTGGCCAGCAGGCCATCGGATTCGTACACGGCCGACCCGTCGTCGGCAAAGCGCAGCAGCGCAGCGCGATAGACATTCATGGGACGCGAGCTTATCCGCGGCCGGCACGGCGCGCATATGCGCCGGCCTATAGCGGGTATGCGCTGCGGATCAACGCTGCAGGCGACCCACCACCCCCTCGGCCAGCCAATTCATCTGCAGGATCTGCTCGTCGCTCAGCGTCTGGCCCTTGGCAATGACCTCGCGACCTTCGTTATCGCGTACCGCCGCGCGCTGCGCATGGAACGGGTGCAGGCGCCCCTCGCCGATGGCCTTTTGCGCAGCCAGCACCTCGGCCTGCACGGCTTGCGGCACGCGGCTGCCGAAATCGCCCACGCGGATCATGCCTTCGCGCACCCCGCCCCACACGGTGCGGCTCTTCCAGCTTCCGTCGAGCACCGCACGCACACGCTGGGTGTAGTAGTCGCCCCACTGGTGGGTCACGGCCACGATCTGCGCGTCTGGCCCCACCCGGCGCATGTCCGAGTGGTAGGCCACGGCCATCTTGCCGCGCTCCTGCGCGGCGGCCATCACCGCGGTCGAACCCGTGTGAAACGCCACCACATCCACGTCCTGGTTGAACAGCGCCATGGCCGCATCACGCTCCTTGGGCGGGTCGAACCAGACGTTGAGCCACACCACCTTGACACTGGCCTGCGGATTCACCGAGCGCATGCCCAGCGCAAACGCATTGATACCCTGCAGCACCTCGGGGATCGGAAATCCCGCCACGTAGCCGGCCACGCCGGTCTTGCTCATGCGTCCTGCAGCGATGCCGGCGAGATAGCGCCCTTCGTAGTAACGCGCATTGGCCGCGGTGACATTGGCTGCCGTTTTGTAGCCGGTGATCGACTCGAAGCGCACGTCCGGGAAGTCGCGCGCCACACGCAATGTGGGCTCCATATAGCCAAAGCTGGGCGTGAAGATGATCTTGTGGCCTGTGGCGGCCAGGTCGCGGATCACGCGCTCGGCATCTGGGCCTTCGGCGACGTTTTCGACGAAGGTCGTCTTCACCTGGTTGCCAAGCGCGGCCTCCACGGCCTTGCGGCCCTCGTCATGCTGGCGCGTCCAGCCGGCCTCGGTGATCGGGGAGACATAGACGAAGCCCGCTTTCAGCGGCTCTGCGGTCGGGGCGCTGCGCTGCTGGGCTTGGAGGGAAAAGGGAAGGAAAAAACAGGCGGCCGCGAGCGCGGCAGCGAGGTTTTTGTACATGGTGTTCCTCTACATGGTCCCGGGGACAGAAAAAGCAAAAGGCTGCCGGGACAGCAGCCTTTGCATCCGCGATTGTACCGAAAGCACCCCTTGAGCGAGCGGCAGCCGTCCGGGGCCTGGCCGTCTGACCGGGCGGCAACGGCGGCCTGCACACCCCCACGCACCCCACAGGGTTGCAGGCCTGTTCCGTGCGATATGGCTCCGTCGTGTTCTGGCTCAGTCGTGTTCGACGAAGCGCTCGAACACGCCCTTGAGGCGATGCTCCCAATCGCGCTTTTCGATGTCGCTGGCAAAGCTGGCTTCGAAGCTGTTGAACGCCAACTGATAGGCGTGCCGGGCGCTGAGCCCGGTGGCCGAAAACACCTGCGTGAAGTTCTCGTTGATATACCCGCCAAAGTAAGCCGGGTCGTCAGAGTTGACGGTGGCGGCCAGCCCTGCGTCCAGCAAGGTGCCCAGGTTGTGCTGGCGCAGATCCGGAAAGACGCAGAGCTTCTGGTTGGACAGCGGACATACCGTCAGCGGAATCCGATCGCGCGCAAGGCGCTGCATCAGCGCAGCGTCGTGCACTGCTTGCACGCCATGGTCGATGCGCTCGACCTTGAGCACATCCAGTGCGCTCCAGATGTAAGCCGGAGGCCCCTCTTCGCCCGCATGGGCCACAAGGCGCAGGCCCAGATCACGGCAACGGGCAAAAACGCGCGCAAACTTTTCGGGCGGATGTCCCAACTCGCTTGAATCCAGGCCCACGCCCACAATGCGGTCGCGGTATGGCAGGGCCTGCTCCAACGTGGCGAAAGCGTCTTCCTCGCTCAGGTGGCGCAAGAAGCACAGGATCAGCGCAGCGCTCACGCCCAACTGCGCACGGGCGTCTTCGCAGGCGCGGTGCAGGCCTTGCACCACCGTCTGCATCGACACGCCCCGGGACGTATGCGTTTGCGGGTCGAAAAAGATCTCGGCCCGCACCACCTGGTCGGCCGCTGCGCGCTGCAGGTAGGCCCAGGCCATGTCGTAAAAGTCCTGCTCGTGCAAGAGCACGCTCGCCCCGGCGTAATAGATATCGAGGAAGCTTTGCAGGTTGGTGAACGCATAGGCACTGCGCAGTGCCTCCACGCTGGCATAGGGCAGCGCTACGCCGTTGCGCTGCGCCAACGCAAAGATCTGTTCGGGTTCGAGCGAGCCCTCGATGTGAATGTGCAGTTCGGCCTTGGGCATGGCGCGCAGCAGTTCGGGCAGACGGCGGGCGGGAATGGGCGGGACCTTGAACATCAGCAAACTCCAAACGTGATGCCGCTGCGCTGCAGGAATCGGCGGTATGCCGATGATGCACGGTCTGCGGCAGTGTGCAACTCTGCCCGCACATCCAGCGGCAGCCGTTTGGGCCGCTGGGATTCCAGCACGGGCTGGTCCTGCGTGAAGATGGTGTGCTGAAACGCCCGCAAGGCATCTTCGGGCGTCTGGACATCGGCCACGGCCAAGCGGAACCAGACACGCGAAGATTCTGGAGTGACCGGGCAGATGAACAGGCCGATGGTCTCACGCCAGCCGGCCACGGCCGTGGTGCCCGGAGGCGGCTCCTTGGTCAGCAGCGCGGCATACGGTGCCGTGACCTCGTAGCCGTACACCACCAGAGCCGGGGCCGTGGAATGCAGGTGGGACTGCGGCTGCCAGGCCCGGCAGTCGAAGGCCCGCAGCCCCGTGGGCGTGTCTTCCACCCGGTAATCAGGCACGGCCGTGTGCGCACGGGCGCCCAGCCAGCCCTCGTGCACGAAGCCAAAGTGCGCCATGTCCAGGAAGTTCTCCACCACGCGCGGCGTACTGGAGGCCACGTCGTACGGACCGCAGAGCACCGTGCGCAGCGCAGGCTCGTGCTCGGCCGCAAAGGCTGGCAGCATGCCGCCAGCGCCCTGCAGGCGCACCCACACCAGGCCATACGCCTCCTGTACCGCATGGCAGGCCACCCTGTGGGTGCTCGGTGGCACAAAGCCAGGCAAGGCCGGGACATGGCGGCACTGGCCTTGGTGATCGAACTGCCAGCCGTGGTACGGACACTCGATGCGAGCGCCGCACACACGGCCCAGCGACAGGCGCGCACCCCGGTGCGGACAGCGGTCTGACAAGGCCCGCACGGCCCCTTGGTCATCGCGCCAGAGCACGAGCGCTTGCTCCAGCAGCGTGACAGCCACCGGCGCCTCAGCCACGTCGCCACAGGCCGCCACCGGGTGCCACAGGCTGGATTCCACCGAATAAAGCATGCAAGGCTCCTCACGGAAGGACCACATGCACATGCCCTTACCGCAGGCACATGCGGCCCCATGAAAAAGGCCGCCCGCAGGCGGCCCGAGAGCACCACAGGCCTACCGCAGCAGGCCCGTGCGCAGCGGTGCTTACTTCTTCTCGCCGCCAGGAATCTTGCCTTCCACGCCCTTGACGTAGAAGTTCACGCCCGACAGGAACTTGTCGTCAGCCACCACATCCTTGGCCAGCACTTCCTTGCCGTCCTGCCCCACGATCGGGCCCTTCCAGATGTGGTAGGTGCCAGCGGCCAGCCCCTTCTTGATCTCTTCGACCTTGGCCTTGATGTCGGCCGGCACGTCGTCGGCGATCGAGACGATGTCGATGGCGCCTTCCTTCACGCCCCACCAACTCTGGCCCGTGGTCCAGGTGCCTTCCAGCGCATCCTTGGTGGCCTTGATGTAGTACGGGCCCCAGTTGATGATGGCCGAGGCCAGGTGGGCCTTGGGACCGTAAGCGGTCATGTCCGAATCCCAGCCAAACGCACGCTTGCCCTTTTCCTGGGCGGTCTTGAGCACGGCAGGCGAATCGGTGTTCTGGAACAGCACGTCGGCACCGCCATTGATCAGGCTGGTGGCGGCTTCGGTTTCCTTCGGCGGGCTGAACCATTCGTTCACCCAGACTACCTTGGTCTTGATCTTGGGGTTGACCGACTGCGCACCCAAGGTGAAGCTGTTGATATTGCGGATCACCTCTGGGATCGGCACCGAACCCACCACGCCCAGCGTGTTGGACTTGGTCATGGCACCGGCGATCACACCGGCCATGTACGCGCCTTCATAAGTGCGGCTGTCGTAGGTGCGCAGGTTGTCGGCCGTCTTGTAGCCCGTGGCATGCTCGAACTTGATGTTCGGGTTGTCGCCCGCGACCTTGAGCATGGACTCCATGTAGCCGAAGGTGGTGCCAAAGATCAGCTTGTTGCCTTGGCTGGCCATGTCGCGCAGCACGCGCTCGGCGTCGGCCGACTCGGGCACGCTTTCCACGAAGCTGGTCACGACCTTGTCACCGAATTCCTTCTCGATCGCTTTGCGGCCGTTGTCGTGTGCAAAGGTCCAGCCGCCGTCGCCCACTGGGCCCACGTAGGCGAATGCGATCTTCAGCGGCTCGGGCTTGGGTGCTGGGGCTTCGGCGGCAGGAGCCGGAGCGGGCGCAGGAGCCGGTGCGGGCTCTTCCTTCTTGCCACAACCCACCAAGGCGGCAGCGGCCACGGCAGACAGTGCGGCCACCTTCAGCAGGGAGCGTTTGTGCAGATCGGTCATGTTGGTTCCTTCTAAGGACGAGGTTGGCGACAGAGGCGGTTACAAAAGCGTCGATTATGGGCTGTTCGACCGGCGAGCAGAAACCCTGCGCAGCGGACGGAATCAGCTCCTCACGAACCCGGATAAAACGGCTTGCCCAGCGAGGCCGGCATGTTCACGCGGATCCAGATCGGATTGCGCGAGATCAGGGCCAGCACCACGATGGTGGCGATGTAGGGCAGCATGCTCAGCAACTGGCTGGCCACCTGCACACCGGCGGCCTGCAGGTGAAACTGCAGCATGGTCACACCGCCAAACAGGTAAGCCCCAAGCAATACGCGTGCCGGGCGCCAGGTGGCGAAGGTGGTGAGTGCCAGCGCAATCCAGCCACGGCCTGCGACCATGCCCTCCACCCACAGCGGCGTGTACACCGTCGAGATGTAGGCCCCGGCCAGCCCGCACAGCGCGCCCCCCGCCACCACCGCCGCCAGACGGATACGGCGCACCGGATAACCCAGCGCATGCGCCGATTCGGGCGATTCGCCCACCGAGCGCAGCACCAGTCCGGCGCGCGTGCGGTACAGGAACCAGATCAGCGCCCCGGTGAACAGCACCGTGAGGTACACCATCGGATGCTGACGGAACAATGTCGGGCCGAGCAGGGGCACATCCGACAGCACTGGAATGGCGAACTTGGGCAGCTCGGGCAGTTTGGCCTGCACGTAGCGAATGCCGACAAAGGCCGAGAAACCCACCCCAAACAACGACAGCGCAAGCCCCGTGGCGTACTGGTTGGTGTTGAGCCAGATGACCAGCACGCCAAAGATGGCGGCCAGCGCCGCCCCGGCCGCCATGCCAGCCAACAGGCCCAGGCCGAAGTGCCCGGTGTGCACCACCGTGGCAAACCCCGCAATGGCCGCACAGAGCATCATGCCCTCGGCCCCGAGGTTCACGATTCCGGCCTTTTCGTTGATCAGCAGGCCCAGCGCGGCAATCGCCAGCACGGTGCCTGCGCTGAGCGTGGCGCCCAGCAGCAATGCATACGATTCCATGGAACGGTCAGCCCTTCCTGCCGGCAGCACCGGCGGCGCCCAGCGCCACCGCGCCCAGGCCAATGGTGGTCAGCAGCAGCGCACTCATACGCTCGCCCCTGGCGCAGCAGCGCGGCGCGGCACCCAGCGGATGCGGTAGGCGATCAGCGTATCGCAGGCCAGCAGCGAGAACAGCAGCAAGCCCTGGAACACGCCGGTCAGCGACTTGGGCAAGCCCAAGCGCGACTGGGCGAGTTCGCCGCCGATGTAGAACATGCTCATGAGGATGGCCGACAGCACCATGCCCACGGGATGCAGCCGCCCCACGAAGGCCACGATGATGGCCGCAAAGCCATAGCCGGCCGGCACATAAGGCGTGAGCTGCCCGATCGGACCGGCCACCTCCAGCGCACCGGCCAGACCGGCCGCGCCGCCCGACACCAGCAGCGCCAGCCACAGCGCGCGGCGTGACGAGAAACCCGCATAGCGCGCAGCAGCCGGAGCCAGACCGCCCACCTGCTGCGCAAACCCGGCCCGCGTGCGGAACAAAAACACCCACAGGGCAGCCGCCCCGGCCAGCGCGATCACGAGCCCGATGGACACGCGCGAGCCCTGCATGAGCCGCGGGATCTGCGTGACCTTCTCGAACATCTTGGTCTGCGGGAAGTTGTAGCCCATCGGGTCCTTCCAGGGGCCGTAGACCAGATAGCCGAGCACCAGCGTGGCCACGTACACCAGCATCAGGCTCACCAGGATCTCGTTGGCGTTGAACTTGTCGCGCAGCAAGGCGGTGAGCCCCGCCCACACCATGCCGCCCACCATACCGGCGAGCAGGATGGCCGGCACGATCCAGGGGCCCGTGGTCTTGTCGGCCATCAGCGCCACGCCACCGGCCGCCACGGCGCCGATCACGAATTGCCCCTCGGCCCCGATGTTCCAGACGTTGGAGCGAAAGCACACGGCCAGGCCCAGCGCGATCAGCAGCAGCGGCGTGGCTTTGACCATCAGCTCGCCCACCGCGTAGGCCGACTTGATCGGCTCCCAGAAGAAGATTTGCAGGCCGCGCACCGGATCTTTGCCCAGCGCAGCGAACAGCGTGATGCCCACCACCACGGTAATGGCCAGCGCCAACAGCGGCGAGCCGTACGTCCACCATCGCGAGGCTTCGGGACGGGGTTCAAGCTTGAGCATGCGCAGCTCCCTCTTGTTGCGATGCCGCCTGCGCGGCCTGGGCCAGGTGGGCCTGCACATCGGCGTGCCACAGGCCACTCATCCATTCGCCAATGCGCTCTACCGTTGCATCGGCCCGATCGATCGAGGGCGACAGGCGTCCCTTGGCTACCACATGCAGGCGGTCGCAAATTTCGAACAGCTCGTCGAGCTCTTCGCTGACGACCAGCACAGCGCAACCCGCGTCCCGCAGGGCCAGAATTTCGCCGCGGATCTGCGCGGCTGCGCCCACGTCCACCCCCCAGGTGGGCTGCGACACGATCAACAACCGGGGGTTGGCGTCGATCTCGCGCCCGACGATGAACTTCTGCAGATTGCCACCCGACAACGAGCGCGCCGCCGCGTTCGGACCACCGGCCTTGACGTTAAAGCGCGCGATGATGTCCCGCGCATGGGCCTGCAAGGCCCCCACACGGATCCAACCGCTGCGCGATACCGCCCCCGTACGCGTGAGCAACAGGTTGTGCGCCAACCCCATGCTGGGCACGGCACCGCGACCCAAGCGCTCCTCGGGCACGAAGTGCAGGCCCAGCGCACGCCGTGCCGCAGGCCCGAGCCGTCCAGCCTTTTGCCCTGCCACTTCGATGCAGGCCGCGTCGGCGCGCGGGTCTTCGCCCGACAGCGCATACAGCAGCTCCTTCTGGCCGTTGCCCGACACCCCGGCAATGCCCACCACCTCGCCCGCGCGCACCTGCAAGTCCACGTCGATCAGATCCACACCAAACTGGTCCTGGCGCGCCAGCGACAGCCCCTGCACGCGCAGCACGGTGGCCCCGAGCTGCTGGGGCCGGTGCGTGAGCGCCGGGGGCTCGGCCCCGATCATCAGGCGCGACAGTGAGGCGTTCGACTCGTCGGCCGGGTTGCACACGCCCGTCACCTTGCCGCCGCGCAACACCGTGCAGGCCGTGCACAGCGCGCGGATTTCATGCAGCTTGTGGCTGATGTAGAGGATGCTGCAGCCTTCGGATGCGAGCTTCCTGAGCACCACGAACAGCTTTTCAACCGCCTGGGGCGTGAGCACCGAGGTTGGCTCGTCCAGGATGAGCAGCTGCGGGTTGGTGAGCAGCGCGCGGATGATCTCCACCCGCTGCATCTCGCCCACCGACAGCGTGTGCACCGGGCGCAGTGGGTCAATGTCGAGCCCGTATTCGGCCGCCTTGGCGCGGATGCGCTCGGTCACCTCGGCCAGGGCCAGCGACTTGTCGAGCCCAAGCCACACGTTCTCGGCCACCGTGAGGGTGTCGAACAGGCTGAAATGCTGGAACACCATCGCAATGCCCAGCGCGCGGGCTTCTTGCGGGTTGCGCACCTGCACGGGCTGGCCATTGAAGTGCACGCTGCCCTCGTCGGGCTTGACGGCACCGTAGATGATCTTCATCAGCGTGGACTTGCCCGCGCCGTTTTCGCCGAGCACCGCGTGGATCTCGCCCGGACGCACCGCGAGCGAGACCCCGCTGTTGGCCACCACCGCCGGATAGCGCTTGGTGATACCAGTCAGTTGCAGCCGGGGCGGCGGTGCGCCGCCAGCCTGGGGAGGGGGGTTGGAACTCATGCCGGGAATTGTCTCTCAGTTTTACAAATTGTTTAGAGCCCCAAAGGGGGACTCGTGCTTTCCCTGCCAGCGTATGTAGCTATTGTTTTCGTAGCGACGCAGCCGCGCTTTTGACGCAGTCGCGCAGCCACATGGCCGCCGCCGAATGGTGCGTGCGGGCATGCCAGAGCTGGTAATACATGAGGCGCGGAAACGGCACTGGACTCGGCAAAATGGCCAGCGGCAGGCGGTCGAGGTAGCGCTCACAGAACTGGCGGCCGGTGGTCATCACAAGCAAGCTCGATGCCACGATGTCCGGAATCAGGCTGAAATGCGCGCAGCGTGCCGTGATGTTGCGCGCCAGGCCCAGGCTGTCCAGGTGCGCGTCGATCACGCCACGCGCCCCTGGGTGCATGGGGGTGGGCGCGATGTGCTCGGCGGCCAGCCAGTCGGCCACATCCCAGCCGCGGCGTACGGCTGGATGGTCGCGGTGCACCAGGCAGACCACCTCGTCGCCAAACAGCCGCCCCATGTGCAAATCCTCGGGCGGGGCGGGCCAGTTGCCGATCACCACATCCACCTCGCCCTGCGCCAGATGCGCGTGGTAGTGCGTGTCGGGCGACAGCGGCAGCACCTCGATAGGGCACAGCGGCGCCTGCGCCTTGATGCGCGCGACCAGTTGGGGCAAGAACAGCGGGTCGAGATAGTCGCTCGCAGCCACGCGGAAGGTGCGCGTGGCAGTGCGCGGGTCAAAGCCGCGGGCGTCCGAGAACAAAGCCTCGGCCGAGCGCAGGATCGCAGCGGCCGGCTCGATCATGCGCAGCGCGGCGTCGGTGGGCATCATGCCCACACCCGATCGCACCAGCAGCGGATCGCCCGACAGGTCGCGCAGCCGCTTGAGCGCAGCCGACACCGCCGGCTGGTGCATGCCCAGCCGCACGGCGGCCCTCGAAACGCTTCGCTCAGTCAACACGGTGTGCAAGACCCTGATCAAGTGGAGGTCTATCTTGTCGAAAAGGGCTTGATCTCTCATAGCAGTACGCGCATTGATGTCATAAGCTTGGGCGTATGCCGGGCGCGGTTGCACGCCCTACCCTCAGATGCTTACCCAAAGATCGAGTCTGCATCCGTCATGACCACCCGCCCCCTGCAATTTCTTCGACGAGGCCAGCCGGTAGCGCTGGGCAATGTACCACCCGACCGCACGCTGCTGGAGGTGCTGCGCGAGGACCTGGGCTGCACCGGCACCAAGGAAGGCTGCGGCGAAGGCGACTGCGGCGCGTGCACCGTGGTGCTGGGCGAAGCCCGCGACGGCCGCGTGCAATACAGCGCCGTCAACGCCTGCATACGGCTGGCGCATTCGGTGCACGGCATGGCGCTGTGGACGGTGGAGGACCTGACCGAAGACCCGCTGATCGAACCCCTGCCCGGTCAGCCCCTGCCCGCGCTGCACCCGGTGCAAGAGGCCCTGGTGCAGTGCCACGGATCGCAGTGCGGCTTCTGCACGCCGGGCTTTGTGATGAGCTTGTTCGGCATGTACCAGAACCAGGTCTGCCAGGGGCGCACTGTGACGCGCGAACGCGCGCAGGAGGACCTCTCGGGCAACCTGTGCCGCTGCACCGGCTACCGCCCCATCCTTGATGCCGCAGAGCGCATGGGCACGCTGCCGCCCATGCAGGTCAACGAAAGCGCTTTGCTATTAAAACTGAAGCAGCTCAATGAGCAGGGGCAAGCACAATCACCCGATAGTGCTTACATGGCTCCCGATAGCCTGCCCTCCCTACTGCAAGCACGCGCTGCCCATCCGGGCGCGCAGGTGGTGGCCGGATGCACGGACGTAGGCCTGTGGGTGACCAAGCAGCACCGCCGCTTCGAGCAGGTGCTGGACGTGACCCGCGCGGCCGAACTGCGCCGCATCGACACCGTGGACGGGCAACTGCACATCGGCGCGGCCGCCACGCTGACCGCGGCCTTTGCCGCGCTCACTGCCGCGTGGCCGCAGCTGCGCAGCTTTGCAAGCCGCTTTGCCGGCCTGCCGGTGCGCAATTCAGGCACGCTAGGCGGCAACGTGGCCAACGGCTCGCCCATCGGGGATTCAATGCCGCTGCTGATCACGCTGGGGGCCTCGGTGGTGCTGGCCAGCGTGCGCGGCGAGCGCGTGCTGCCGCTCGAGAATTTCTACACCGGCTACCGCCAGAACGTGATGGCCGCCGACGAACTGCTCACCCAGATCCGCGTGCCGCTGCCGCAGCCTGCGAAAGGGCCCGACGCGCCCACCGCGCTGCTGCGGGCCTACAAAATCTCCAAGCGTTTTGACGATGACATCTCGGCCGTGTGCCTGGTGGTGCACCTGCAACTGCAAGGCGGCATGGTGCAGCAGGCCCGCATTGGCGCGGGCGGCGTAGCCGCCACCCCGGCGCGGGCCCGCGCCACCGAGGCGGCACAGGGGGGCCAGCCCGGGACAGTCGCCACCCTGGCCCGCGCCCAGCAGGCGCTGGCGGACGAGTTCCAGCCCATCAGCGACATGCGGGCCAGCAGCGCCTACCGCCGCACTGTGCTGCGCAACCTGCTGGAGCGCCTGTGGCGCGAAAGCCAGGGCGAAACCCTGGTGAGTGTGGAATGCCTGCGCCTGGAGGAACTCGCATGAACGCGCCCGACACTTCGCTGGCCACGCAACCTGCGGCCGGGGCCTCAGGCCCGGCCGTGGGCCGCTCGCACATCCACGAAAGCGCCCGCGCCCAGGTGGCAGGCCGCGTGCACTACATCGACGACCTGCCCGAAGTGCGCGGAACGCTCTATGCCGCGCCCATCTGCTCGCCGGTGGCGCATGGCAGGCTCCACGGTGTCGACGCCTCGGCCGCGCTGGCCCTGCCGGGCGTGCGCACCGTGGTGCTGGCTGGCGACGTTCCGGGCGACCCCATCCTGGCCGCCTTCGCGCACGACGAGCCGATTTTTGCGCGCGACACGGTGCAGTTCTGCGGCCAGGTCGTGGGACTGGTGGTGGCCGATTCGGTCATGCTCGCACGCCGCGCAGCCCGGCTGGTCAAGCTCGACATCACCCCACTGCCCGCCGTGCTCACGCTGGAGCAGGCCCTGGCTGCGCAG
The DNA here is from genome assembly GCA_046289925.1 of Burkholderiaceae bacterium. Classification (GTDB taxonomy): domain Bacteria; phylum Pseudomonadota; class Gammaproteobacteria; order Burkholderiales; family Burkholderiaceae_C; genus Acidovorax_G. The sequence goes on from JBKBUN010000044.1 coordinate 19,164, forward strand.
AGCTTTGTGCTGCCCCCGGTGCATGTGCGCCGCGGCAACGCACAGGCCGCGCTGCAGGCCGCGCCGCACCGGCTCGAAGGCACGCTCGAAGTCGGCGGGCAAGAGCACTTTTATCTTGAAGGCCAGATCGCCTACGCGCTGCCCTTGGAGCAGCGCCAGTGGCACATCTATTCAAGCACGCAGCACCCGGGCGAAGTACAGCATTGGGTGGCCCATGCGCTGGGCATCGACCAGCACGCGGTGCGGGTGGAATGCCGGCGCATGGGCGGCGGCTTTGGCGGCAAGGAGACACAGGCCGGCCACATGGCCGTGTGGGCGGCCGTGGCTGCGCACAAAACGGGCCACCCCGTCAAGCTGCGGCTCGACCGCGACGATGACTTCCTCATCACCGGCAAGCGCCACCCGTTTGCCTACCGCTACACCGTGGGCTTTGATGACCGCGGACGCATCCTGGGGCTGCAGTTGCAGATGGCGGTCAACTGCGGCTTCAGCGCCGACCTGTCGGGCCCCGTGGCCGATCGCGCAGTGTTCCACGCCGACAACGCCTACTTCTTGAGCGACGTGGAGATCAGCTCCTACCGCTGCAAGACGAACACCCAGAGCCACACCGCCTTCCGCGGCTTTGGCGGCCCGCAGGGCGTGATCGTGATCGAGGCCATCCTGGGCGACATTGCCCGCCGCCTGGGCCTGGACGCGCAGGACGTGCGCCTGCACAACCTGTACGGCACCGACGCCGCCAGCGGCCGCAACGTCACCCACTACCAGATGCAGGTGGAAGACAACATCCTGCACGCGCTGATGCCGGCGCTGGAGCAGCGCGCCGACTACCGCGCCCGCCAGCAGGCCATTGCCGCATGGAACGCGCGCCAGCCCGTGCTCAAGCGCGGGCTGGCGATCAC
>JBKBUN010000045.1:0-19936 GCA_046289925.1 Burkholderiaceae bacterium
CACCTGCCGGCCAGTCCGTTCGCGCCGGCGATGCCCCAGTGACAGTGTTGCTTTCCACACGAAACGACATGGAGCCGACGCAGCTGCAGCCCATAACGCCGGGGCATCGTGCAGGCGCAGATCGTTGCGAAACCAGTACAGCGCCGTACCGCTCATGCTGGGCCTCCGGTCTTCGCTGGACCAGCGCTGCGACAGCGGTCGGAGCAGTAACGCACCTGCTCCCAGTCGCGCTGCCACTTCTTGCGCCAGGCAAACGGGCGGCCGCAATGCTGGCACAGTTTGTGGGGCAGTTCGGACTTCTTGCGCATGCGCACCGCAAGCTGCTCAGGTACTGGAGCCGGCTGCAGCGAGCAAGGCCGAGGCCAGCGAACAGCCGCTGCGCCAAGCCCCTTCCACCTTGCCGCCTGCAAGCCAGTCGCCGCACACACCAAGACCGCTGGTCGCATCCCAGCCATGGCCGCATTCCAAAGGGACTTCGGTATCGGCATACCGCCAACGGTGCGCCGTCCACTTGTCGGGCGCTGGGGCTCCCAGCGCTGTAAATGCCTCGATCAAGGCCGCAGCCGCTGCTTCAGGTGCGTCCTCGATGTGCGCCTCGCTCCACTCGGGGTTTGCGTGCAAAAGCCAAGTTTCCGCTCCAGTACGGCCGGGCTTTGCGCTGTCGCGGGCCACCCAGCGCAGCGGGCCGGCGTTGACAAAAGCCGCATCAACCGGCAGCGCCAAGGGGCTACCGTACTGCAGCATCAGGGCCCAGCAGCCACGCATGCGGGCGCTTTCTGCCAAGGCGGCCAACGCGGGCGCCACAGGCGCGCACAATACCTTGGCCTGCGGCGCAGGCATGGCCAGAACCACATGGTCGAAGCGCTCGGCCAACCGCCCATGCTCCAGCGTGTCGAGCGCCCACCGGTCACCGTCTCTGCTCAAGGCGCGCACTGTGGTGCTGGTCTGAACGGGATGCGCCAGCTGCTGCGCGAGCCACCCGGCTGGCGCGGTCATACGGGGGGTGCCCACAAAGCGGTCCAGGGCCGTGCTGGGAGAGCGCCATTGCGTACCATCCCAACTGGCGATGCGAGGGATCCACAAGGCAGCCACACCGGCCTGCTGCCAGCGCGCGACCACGGCGCGAAAGTCCGGGTCCCGCGCGGTGAAGTACTGGGCTCCGTGGTCGCACTGCCACCCTTGGCCGCGCCGGGTGCTCATGCGGCCCGAAGGACCACGGCTCTTGTCAAACACCCGTACCGTCCAGCCACCGGCCTCGACGGCAGCCGCACAGGCCAGCCCCGACAAACCAGCCCCGACCACCGCTACGCTGCGCTGCGCACTCATGGTGCCATCTCCCGCAGGTGAGACACCCACATCAGCTGGTCCACCGCAAAGCCCGCTTGGCGGGCCTGCCCCAACAAGCGTTCGCGCACCGCTGGCTCTATGTGCCGTTCCCTGGCCAAAATCCACAGGTGGTCACGGTTCGGTCCAGACACCAGCGCCCAGCGGTAGTCGGTGTCCAGCGCGATCACGTGGTAGCCGCCATAAAACGGGCCCCAAAACGACACCTTGAGCGAAGCTGTGCCCGGATCGCCCTGGAACACGGCACGGCCGCGCGCCTCCTTCCACTGGTTGCTGCGCGCGTCCCAGCCGCGATTGACGACTTCCACGGTGCCGTCCGACTGCCCCCGGTACTGGGCCGTTACATCGGTCAAGCCGCGCTCAAAACGGTGGTCCAACCGGGCGATTTCGTACCAGCGCCCCTCGTAACGGGCGAGTTCGAAGCCTTTGACAGGCGTAAGACCTGCGGGCAGTCCGGTGGCACATCCGGCTGACAACGCGGCCGCAGCCAGCAGCACGCACCAGCGCAGAAGCATGGCGATGTGCGAGGTGATGGGCAGAGAAGGGGTCATGCGGCCATGGGCCCGATCGGTTGATCCAAGTCCATTGGTTTTGTCTTGGACAAATGTAGCGCATCCCCTTCCCACAGGGCGTCCGTGCCCCCAAAGCCTGTGCAAAGGCCCAGACAATGCGTGGAGGTTCGGCCAGCAGCCTGGGTTGTCGCCCAGGCGACGAAACGCCCAGTGCTGCAGGTGTTTCCCCGCACACACCCCGTGATGCCATCCCTTCATACTGCTGCGCAAAACCGCAGGACTGCCAAGCCCTGCCCTACATGCCCAGGAGACCCTATGCATCCCAACGTCCAGACTGTCCGCACCACCCGCCGCAAGGCCCTTGCCTGGGCATCGGCCACCACGCTGGCTGCGCCGTGGGCCGTGCAGGCGCAGCAGGCCGACACCTGGCGCATTGGTCAAACGGCCGCGCTCACAGGTCCGCTGGCCTTTCCGTTTGTCGAGATGAACAAGGGGATTGCTGCGGCGTTTGCAGAAGCCAACGAACGTGGTGGCGTAGAAGGTCGTCGCCTGGAATTTCTCAGCCTGGACGACGGTGGCGACCCTGCCAAGGCCACCGAAAACGCCAAACGTCTGGTCGAGCAAGAGCGCGCGTTCGCACTGCTGGCCTGCGGCGGCACCACCAGTGCGATGGGCGCTCTGCCGGTCGTGGCAGCTGCCCGCATTCCGCTGATCGCGCCGGCCACTGGCTCAGACGCGCTGCGCCCGTTCAACCCACTGGTGTTCCATGCCCGCGCCAGTTATGGACAGGAGTTGAACAAGATCGCCCAGCACCTGAGCACCACGGGTGCCACGCGCTGCGCCGTCGCCTACTTCGACAACCCCTTCGGCAAGGCCACCCTGGCGGCTTTTGAGGTTGCGGCCAAACAGCACAACAACACCCAGTGGCGGTCGTTCCTGGTGGCCGAGACGCCCGATGGCCTAAAAAAGGCTGTGGATGACATATTCAACTACCAGCCCAACTCCATGGTGTCGCTGTGCGTTGGGGCCTTGGGCATTCCGTTCTATCAGCAGTTGCGCCAGCGGGTGAAAGCGCCACCGTTCTCCATCTCGTTCCTGGGCACGCGTCCGCTGCTGGCCGCACTGGGCGAGGCCGCCACGGGTATCACGGTGGCGCAGGTGGTGCCCAACCCAGACGCGGTCGCCATTCCACTGGTCAAGGCCTACCAAGCCGCGCTCAAACGTGTAGACGGTGCCCTGCCCAACTACTCGTCGCTGGAGGGATACATCAGCGGCCGCTTGATGGTCGAGGCCCTGCGCCGTGCGGGCCGCACTGCCACGCGCGAGAAGCTGGTGGAGGCCTTGCACACCATGCGGCCCTTCGACATGGGCGGGTTCGACCTGCGCTACGGGCCGCAAGACCACAACGGCACCGACTTCGTGGAACTGACCTACTTCAACGGCGAGCGTTTCCGCCGCTGATCTGCCGGGATCAAACGGGGCCGAGCGCCTCGGCGCGGGCCAACAGCCTGTCCACCAGCGCGTAGTGCTCTGGCACGTTCAGCGCCGGGGCATGTCCGCAGCCTGGCACCTCCACCACCTCCAGCAGGCCCCGTACCCCGGGGCCGCGCCCCTGCATGGCGGCCGTGGTCTCGGGCAGCACGAGATCGGACTCTGCGCCCCGCAGGCACAGCACTGGAATGTCGAGCGCGTCGTAGTGCTCCCAGATGAGGTAGTCGTTTGCATGGTGCGTGAACTGTTGCACCATGGCCGGGTCGTAGTGCGGGGTGACGCGTCCGTCAGGCAGGCGGCGCGTGGATGTTTCTGTGAGGCGGCGCCACTGCGCGTCGCTCAGCCAGCCATAGGGCGCGTACACCTGCCGGAAAAACGCTTCCAACTCCTGCACTGTGTCAAATGCCGGCGGCTGGCCCGCATAGGCTTTGATGCGTTCGATCGCTGCGTCGGCCAGTTGCGGGGCGTTGTCGTTGAGCAGCAGGCTGCGGATGCGACCGCGCAGCCCGGGTTCAAACAAGCCGGATGCACACACGGTGCCGATCGCGCCGCCCATGGACGTGCCCACCCAATGCGCCGAAACAATGCCCAGTTGCGCAAACAGGTCTGCAGCCAAGCGTGCGTAAAAGCGCAGCTGGTACTCGGCCACGGGATCTCGTGACCATTGGCTCAGGCCCCGACCCAGCGTATCGGGACAGATCACGCGGTAACGTGGCGCCAAGTGGGCAGCCAGCTCGTCCATGTCGCGCCCGGTACGCGCCAGGCCATGCCAGGCGATCACCACCGGGGCATCAGGCGCGCCCCATTCGGTGCAATGGATTTCGTAGCCAGCGCAGGTGACGTATCGGGACTGGGGCGACATGGTGAAAGCCTTCAATCAAAAAAACAGGGGGCAACGGCTACTTCATGAGCCGACCGTTGCTCCCGATCACGGTGAGCTCGACGTAACGGGCACCGATGCGGTTGCGGGGGGAGTAGCTGACGTTGACGCCGCCAAGGTCGTAGGACTGCATGGACTCGAGCGCTCGCAGCAAGCGTTCCCGGGTCGCGTTGGGGCCGGCGCGGCGCAGACCTTCGACCAAGACCTTTGCGCCCAGAAATTGCTCAAAACTCGTGTAGTTGACCTCGGCCTCGGGCGCATGCTTGCGCAGCAGGGCCTGGTATTCGCGCACCACAGGCAACAGGGGCCGGTAGGGGTATGGCACCACCTGGCTGATGCCCAGGCCGTGCGCATGGCGCAGCCCCGCCAGGCGCACCAGCTCGGCCGGATCGACCACCGAGATGTTGTAGAGCCGCGCCGCACCGCCCTGTTCGCGGTAGCGCTGGATGAAGGCCGCCGCCGGGCGGTTCACCGCGATCATGATGACCGCGTGCACGTCCACCGCGCGGATGGCACGCACGGCGTCGTCCACGTCGTCGGTGTTGCGCTCGTAGGGTGCGGCCACCACCAGCGGCAGTTTGCGGCGCAGCAGCGCTGCGCGCACGCCTTCCAGTCCGGCCTGGCCAAAACCGTCGTTCTGGTAGAGCACGGCCACGCGGTGCATACCCAGGGTGGTGAGCTGCTGCACCATGTGCTCGGTCTCGTCCGAGTAGCCCGCGCGCACATGGAAGATCCAAGGGTTGAACGGGTTGCGCAGCGACTCGCCACCCGTGTACGGCGCCACCAGTGGCGCCCCGCCCTGCTCCAGCACGCCGTCGTTCAACAGTTGGGTGATGTTGGCCGTGCCCGCAAAGCCGAACAGCGCCACCACCTGCGGTTGAGCGAGCAGATCTCGCGTGTGGCGCACCGTCTGGTCTACCTTGTAACCATCGTCCAGCACCACGGTGCGCAGCGGGCTGCCATGCAACCCGCCCTGAGCGTTGACCTCATCAAACCACAGCTTGCCGCCCAGCACCATTTGCGCGCCGGTGGAGGCCAGCACGCCCGACAGCGGTGCGACCTGGCCGATCACCACCTCAGAGCGCGCCAGGCTGGCGCGCACCGGCCAGGCCGAGGCTGCCAGCGCCCCCACGGCACCCAGCGTCAGGCGACGGCGCAGGCCGGAACTTGCGCTCTGCGCTGCCGATTCAGTCCGGTACATGGATGGCTCCAGCGCTCAGCACGATCGCATCGCCCACGGCCGGGCGCATGGCAAGCGGTGGCAGCTGTTCGGGCCGCAGCGCTGGGGCGCTGCCCGGTGTGCCGCCGCGCGGTGTGGTGCGCACCACCTGGCTGGGCGGCAGCGGCGTGCCTTCTGTCAGGTGTGCATATACGGCGTCGAGCGCGCGGTTCAGGTACACATGCAGCGGGATGTAGCGCGTGTCGTAGCCTGGCAGCACCGTGGGCAGGCCGATGAAGCTGTCAAAGTGCTGGGCGTTGGTCACTTCCACATAGCTCAGACGGCTGCCTGCGCCTTCAACCTGACGGTTGAGCGCCGCATACGGACGCGAGGTGTGGTTCACAGGCAGCAGTGCGTCGGCGCGGCCGTGCACGATGATCGCCGGCTTGCCGCGCAGGTGGCCGTTGCGGCGGGTTTCGTCCAGCCCGGACTGCAAGCGGCGGGCCGCCGCGTCGGTGCCCGTCACGAGATTGCGCAGGCACAGCGCTCCGGCCAGGTTCCAGTCGGCCAGGCCCGTGTCGGCCGAGACGGAGAACACATCGCGCACCGCACCGCCTTTGCCCAGGTTGTTGATGAGCTGCACGCCAGCGGCGGGCGGCACGCCGTTGCCCGTGGCGGCCATGCCGGCCAACGCGGCGGGGGCCAGCGTGCTGACCGCGCCAGTCGCTGTGGTGGCAGCGTAGCTGAAGCCGCAGAGGTGGTCCTTCACGCTGGCACGCGACAGGGCGTTGGCAAAGGTCACAGCCACCGCAGGCGCTACTTCAAAGGCGGCCAGCGAGGCATGCAGTGCGTCAGACTCGGGCTCCCAGCCCAGCGCGCGCAGGCGGGCCAGCGCCTCTTCGGCCTGGCCTGCCGTGGTGTTGGCCGTCAGAAGGCCGGCTGCGCGCAAGCTGGCGCAGCGGTTGGGCGCGATGGGCAGTGCCGGGCTGGCAAAGCCCGCGGCAAAGGCAGCTGCAAACGGCGCGCTGGCCACCGAGGGCGCAAGCGCAGCGCAGGCCTGGTACAGGTTGGCCTGCGTGGTGTAGTCGATCAGCGTACGGGCCGACAGCGGCACCTCAGAGCCGCCGCGGCGCACGCTCAGGCCCGCATTGGCGGGCAGTTGCACGGCCGGCTCGGACACCGCCACGCCGCTGATCAAGCCCTGTGTGTCTTGCTCGGCCGCCGCAATGGCCGCACCGCCGCCGTTGGAAATGCTGGACGCGATCACGATGGTGTTGGACGGATTCAGCGTGCGCAGGCGACGCGTGCCGCTGCTGTCGAGCGCGCCGTAGCGCTGGTTGAGCACGTAATACGCAAACTCCACCGCCTGCAGCGTGGAACGGCCCCAGTCCTTCTCGACGTTCTGGCCCGAATGCGCGTGCTTGAAGGCAAAGCGCTGCGGCGTCGCGGTGTTGAAGGCCTGGCGCTCGGCCTCGGACAGGCCCGCGTGGAAGGCCGCGCGCGTGCCCGCCGCAGCGGCCGTGGCGCGGCTGCCATCGATCAGCGGCACGGTGTCGTTGGTCAGATCGTGCGGGGCCGCGCCCGTGCCCTTGTCGGTGTAGGCCACGGCACAGCCGCGCTTGAGCCCCCACTCGCCCGTGGAGATGCCGCCGTAGACGCCGCGCGAGCCGGACGAGGTGGCGGTGATCACGCACGCACGCCGTGGGTTGAATCCGGCCGGCACCTGCACCATCAGCGTGACATTGCGGCGCCCGGTGCCATCGTCGGCATAGGCCAGATATTCGGTGCCGGCGATTTTGCCCTCTGCGCCTGTCGGGCGACCCTGGGCATCGACCTGTGGGCCGTAGAACACGCCGTAGCCACCGGCGGGCGTCATGTCGAGCATGGCGCGGTAATTGGTATAGATGGCCAGACGTCGCAACTCGGCTGCCGTGGGCTTGAGCGGGTCGGCAAAAGCCGGAGACACGGGCGATGCAAGGCCGCTCGCGCCCAGGCCTGCGGTGAGCAGGTCGTCGGTGTTGCCGTCGTAGACCGTTTCCAGAATGTCGCCCAGGTAGCCAGGCCGCTCGTTGATCGCTTCAGAGCTGCCCGATCCGCCGCAGCCGGTCAGCAGCGCCGCCAGGGTCGCGGCCAGCGCCACAGGCAGGCAACGCAGGCGCGAGGCGTGCCCAGAATTTGAAATCGTTTGCATGTGCCTGTCTCCTCGTTGTGTGTTGTGGGTCTGACACGCGCGTGAAAAGCTGCGCTTCGCCCGGCCACGCGCCGCAGGTGCGGCGGGCCTGCCCGGCGATGCGGCAGAGATCAGCCCCCGGCGCGGCGCAGGGCCGCGGCACGCAGGCGCCCGACGACACCCGTGGGGAAGTAATAGACAGAGAGCACGAACAACAGGCCGAGCCAGAGCAACCAGCGGTCGGGCGACAGCAGGGCCGACAGCCAGGGCAGGCTCGCCGTCGCCTCGTGGCCCAGACGCAGCAGGTCTTGCAGGTAGCTTTGCGCCACCAGGAACAGCACCGCGCCGATGACAGAACCGTAGATGGTGCCCATGCCGCCGATCACGACGATGAGCAGGCAGTCCATCATGATTTCGAACGACAGCGATGTGTCGGGCCCGTTGTAGCGCAGCCAGAGCGCGAGCATGGCCCCGGCCATGCAGGCGAACAAGGCCGACAGGACGCTCGAGATGGTGCGGTACACCACCACGCGGTAGCCAATGGCCTCGGCGCGGAACTCGTTTTCTCGGATGGCCTGCAGCACGCGGCCGAATGGCGAATTCACGATGCGCAGCAGCGCCAGCACCAGCCCCACGCCCGCCACGAACAGCAGGTAGTAGCAGATCAACCGCCCGTCGATGGTCACGCCCAGAAAGGGCTCCTCAAAGGGCTCGAAGCTCGGCGAAAGCAGCTCGGGCACCTTGAAGGTCAGGCCATCTTCACCGCCGGTGATGTCGGAGAGTTGAGAGGCCAGTGTCTGGAAGGCCGCGGCCACGGCGAGCGTGATCATGGCAAAGAAAATGGCCCGAACGCGCAGCGAGAACAGGCCGACCGCCAGCGACAGCAACAGCGACAGCAGCAGGGCCCCGGCCAGGCCCACCGCCAGCGCAGTCCAGGTGGGCCCCATGCGCGTGGTGGCAATCGCAATGCCGTAGGCCCCGATGCCGAAGAACATGGTGTGCGCAAAGCTCACGATACCCGTGTAGCCCAAGAGCAGGTCAAAACTGGCCACCAGCACGACGAACACCAGCACTTTGGCCGCCACCGACAGTGGCTTGACGCCTGGGAACAGGAAGGGCGCAAGCGCCAGTCCGAGGAACAGGACGATGAGGATGGCGGCCAGCGGCTTGCTGCGCGGATAGTCGCCCGAAAGAAGTCGATTGAGCATGGGTTCCTCCGCGGGTCAACGGTTCGCCACCGGATACACGCCCTGCGGCCGCCACAGCAGCACCGCCACCATCAGCGCGATGTTGGAGAACAGCGCCACCTTGGGCGCCAGAAAGCCGGTGTAATTGGCCATCAGGCCCACCAGCAACGCGCCAATGAGCGCGCCGCCCGTGCTGCCCAGGCCGCCGATGATGATCACGATGAAGATCAGCACATTGACCTGCGCGCCCATCTGCGGCACCACGTTCTGCTGGTACAGGCCCCACATCACGCCGCCCAGGCCCGCGAGCGCCGAACCCGCCACGAACACGCCCACGAACAGGCGGCGGATGCGGTAGCCCAGGCTTTCCACCATTTCACGGTCTTGTACGCCAGCGCGGATCAGCAAGCCCACCTTGGTGCGTGACAGCGTCCACGCTAGCAGGCCGAAGACCACCAGGCCCACGGCCACGGCCACGAGGCGGTACTTTTCGATGGCCGCGTCGCCCACCAGCAGCGAGCCGCGCATGCCCTCAGGCAGCGGCAGCGGAATCTGCTGCGGCCCCCAGATGACCTTGATCAGTTCCTCGCCAATGATCATCCCGCCCATGGTGATGAGGATCTGCTTGAGGTGCTGGCCGTACACCGGCCGCACGATGAAGCGCTCGAATGCCAGACCCAAGGCTCCGGCCACGAGCATAGCCACCACCATGGCCGGCACCACAGCCATGAGGTTGCGCCACAAATCACCGCTGCCGGTGTAGTCGCCCATCGCACCAAGCACGCTGGTGGCCACGAAGGCACCCAATGCAATGAACACGCCGTGGCCGAAGTTCAGCACGTCCATCAGGCCAAACACCAGCGTAAGGCCCGAGGCGATGATGAAGATGATCATGCCCATGGCCAGGCCCGCCACGGTGAGCGTGAGCCAGGTGCTGGGCGAGCCCACCAGCGGCAGCACCAGCACCGCCAGCAGCGGCACCAGCAGCAGCGGCTTCCAGTCCAGGTCCTTCAACGGATTCATGCGAGTCCTCCGGCAATCCACCCGATTGCTATGCTTTTGATAGCTGCTTGTGCTTGATTAATAAGCACAAACACCAGATTTGGCTTGAAGAAGCGGCACATCACAGCGACAGCCCCAGCAGCGATTGCTGCAATGCCTCGTCGGCGGCCAGGTCGGCCATGGGGCCGGCGTGCACCACACGGCCGTTGTCCATCACGGCCACCGCGTCGCCCAGGCGCTTGGCAAAGTGGATGTTCTGCTCGACCAGCAGAATGGTCACGCCGCTGCGCTTGAGCTGGTCGAACGCATCGATCATGTTGTTGATGATCGCGGGGGCCAAGCCCTTGCTGGGCTCGTCCACGATCAGCAGCTCTCGCGGCTCCACGATGGCGCGGCTGACGGCCAGCATCTGCTTTTGCCCACCGCTGAGCTTGCCAGCCGGGTGGTTCCAGAACTTCTGCACCGCCGGGAACAAGCCAAAAATCCACTGCAGCCGCGCTTCATCCATCTGCGCAGCACTGCGCGCTTGGCGGGCGGCCAGCAGCATGTTTTCCTTCACCGTAAGGTCCGCAAAGATGCCCATGTTCTCGGGCACATAGGCAATGTTGAGCTCCGCAATCTGCGGCGTGTGCAGTCGCGTGATGTCCCGCCCGCCAAAATGGATGCTGCCCCGCGAGGCCCGCCACAGGCCCATGATGGTGCGCAGCGTGGTCGTCTTGCCCGCGCCGTTGCGGCCCAGCAGCATGGTGAGCTGCCCCTTGGGCACGGCCAGGTCCACGCCGTGCAGGATGTGGTACGCCCCAATATGGGTGTGCACGCCCTTGAGTTCGAGCAGGTTCTGGGTTGCGGTTGCGGCGCTCATGCGGCCTCCTTCTCTGCGTCTTTGGAGACGCCCAGGTAAGCCTCCTGCACCACGGGCGATGCAATCACCTCAGCCGGCGGGCCGTCGGCCACCAGCGTGCCGTTGGTCAGCACGATGATGCGGTCGGCCAGCTCGCGCACTACGTCCATCTTGTGCTCTACCAGCAGGATGATCTTGGTCTTGTCTTTCTTCAGCTCGCGGATCAGGTTCAGGATCACGGGCGCCTCGTCGTGACTCATGCCGGCCGTGGGCTCATCGAACATGTAGACCTGCGGCTCCAACGCCATGAGCAGCGCGACTTCGAGCTTGCGCTGGTCGCCGTGCGGCAGGCTGGCCACGGGCGTGTCGCGCCGCTCCAGCATGGCCACGCTGCGCAGGATGGATTCGGCGCGCTCGGTGAGCTGCCGGTGGTCGCTCCAGACACTCCAGAGGTTCAGCCCCCGGCGGTGCCCGCCGCCCCGCGTGGCCTGCACGGCCAGGCGCACGTTTTCCAGCACGCTCAGATTGGGAAACAGGTTGGTGAGCTGGAACGCGCGGCCCAGCCCGGCGTGCGTACGGGCCGACACCGACAGCGAGGTGAGCTCGCGCCCGCCCAGCGTGACCGAGCCTGCGGTGGCCCGCAACTGCCCTGAGATGAGGTTGAAGTACGTGGTCTTGCCCGCACCGTTCGGGCCCACGATGGCGGTCAGCGTGCCCGGCTCGAAGGAGCAGGTCACAGCATTGACCGCCACGTGGCCGCCGAAGCGGATGCTCAAGTCCTTGGTGGCCAAGGTGCTCATGGGTGCTGGTTCTCTTTCAGGATCATCGGTCGCGATCGGGAGCAGAGCGGCGCATGCCACCCCGCAGCGCTGCGGGAGCGTCAGGGACACGTGCCGATCACGTAGTAGTTGGGGCCGGTCTGCTTGAGCGTGGTAGTCGTAAACACATTCCACAGGCCCATGTTTTGGTTGGAGCCCTGCGCATAGGTGATGCCATACAGCGCATACGCCCGCCCGGCCAGCGTGTGCGCATAGTTGCTGGCCGTGGTGCAAGTGCCCGTGCCGCCGCTGGACGCCAGCGTGGTGGCCGACACGGTGCTGGAGGCTGCGCCCTCGGCGCCGTTGGCGTCGGCGGCACGTACCGTCCAACTGTAGGTCGTGGCGGCCGCCAGACCTGTGTCGGTGTAGGTGGTGCCGTTCACAGGCAGCGCATTGGCCTTGTTGCCGTTACGGTAGACGTTGTAGCTGGCCGCACCGGCCACGGCATTCCAGCCCAGCGCCATGCTGCTGGCCGTGGCGCCGGATGCGCTCAAGCCCGTGGGTGCGGGCAGCGCCACCGGGTCGGGCGGGGTGGTGCTGCCGCCGCTGACCAGGCGGTCCACCATGGCTTTGATGGCCAGCATCTGTGGGCCGCTCTTTTTGGCGTAGTTGGCGCTGTCATAGCCCCACCAATCCCAGCAGCTGTTGGTGGCAGCAGTGCTGGTCTGGGGGTACAGCAGCACGATGTTGTTGGTGTCGGCCCAACGGTTGTAGCCCGTGTTGCGCACGTACTGCTGCTGCACATCGCTCACGTTTTGCTTGCACCCGTGAAGTACCACATGCAGGCGGCAGGTGGCCGTGCCGCCAGACTGGCAGGCCTGAGGCACGTACGCCCAGCCCGTACTGGCCATGCCATGGCCGGTGACGAACTGGCTCTGGTTGAACTCGATGAAGTTGCCTGCGGGCAGCGCTGCGTCGTTGCGCGCATTCAGGGGACCGTACAAGTGCTGCAGCATGGCACCGGCCAGGTCGAAGTTGCAGTCGCTGATGTAGGGCGCGGCCTTGGTCGAGCAAGTGTTGCCATAGTCGTCGGTCACCATCGCATGCTCGGCCGCAATGTCCTTTTTGTAGACCACATTGGCTGCGGGCACAAAACTGTTGTAGTAGGTGCGCAGGGCGTCCATCACGCCGGGTTTGACCACGCTGTCGAGCGTGCCCGAGAACAGGTACACCTTCGAGTTCTGCAGGTTGGCCACCGGGTCAATGCTGCCCTGGCTGGCCCAGCTGTTGGTGGTGCTCACCAGCGTACTGGTCGGGATGCCGGCCGGGCTGGCCATACAGCGGCCTGTGGCGTTGACCACCGAACCCTCGGCGCAGTAGAACGGTCCCCCGGCCACCACGCCCACGCCTTTGGCAAACGTGGCCGAGTAGGCCACGTGCAGCTGCACGGCCATAAAGCCGCCGGAAGACAAGCCGGACACCGTGGTTTGGGTCTTGTCGATGTTGAGGGCGGGCAGGTTCACTGCGGCCCACGAGGCCCCGGATACCAAGGCCCAAGCGGCGCTGGCAGCGGCCGCGCGAAGGAAGGCATGCGTCATGGGGTGTGTCTCCTAAGTGTTTTTCGAGAACGAAACCAACCATCCCCCGTGTGCGCCGGGGGTTCCTTGCGGTGTTGAAAAAAGAGGGGCGGCCGCCCCTGCGGGATGTACCCCGGCGCGCCGGACTCGCCAGCCGTGCGCCGGGCCACGCCAACCGGATCAGCGCTTGTTGCGGATCGGAATCTGCATCTCTTCCGGCTTGATCTCGCGCACCAACTCAGGCACGCCCCAGGCGAATGCAGGGTCCACCTTGATCTTGAAGTGGTACATGCTCTGCATGGCCTGGTGGTCTTCCTTGCGGAAGGTCATCGTGCCCTTGGGCGTGTCAAAGCTCATGCCTTCCATGGCGGAGATGAGCTTGTTGGTGTTGGTCTCGCCGTTGGTCTTCTTGAGCGCAGTGACCAGGGCCATCGCGGCACTGAAGCCCCCGGCCGTAAAGAAGTCTGGCGGCGTCTTGAACTCCTTGTAGTGCGCCGCCACCAAGGCTTCGTTCACCGGGTTCTTGGGAATGCCGAAGTAGTAGTAGGTCGCGCCTTCCATGCCCGGGAAGTTCTTGTACGCGGCCATGGCAGGCAGGATGTTGCCGCCCGTGGCGATCTCGATGCCATAGCGCTTGAGGTCAAGGTCGGCAATCTTGAACGGGTTGCCCGCGCCAGCCCAGATGATGAAAATGATCTTACGGCCCGGTTGGTCCTTGAGCTTGTCGATCAAGCGCTGCGCCCCGGCGGTGAAGTCCGTGGTGTTGGTGGGCAGGTACTCCTCGTGCACCAACTTGGCATTCTTGAGCGCGTCCTTGAAGGCCTTCACGCCATCGCGGCCAAAGGCGTAGTCCTGCGCGAGGGTGGCCACCGTCACGCCGGGCTTGTCGATGGCCACGGCGTTGCTGATCGCATCCTGGCTGCTGTTGCGGCCGGTGCGGAAGATGTACTTGTTCCACTTGTCGCCGGTGATCGCATCGGCCACGGCGGGCTCGACCAGCAGGATCTTTTTGTACTCTTCGGCCACGGGCAGCATGGCCAGGGCCACACCGCTCGACGTCGGGCCCACGGCAATGTCAGCCTTGTCGTCCGAATACGCTGCGGCCAGCAGGTTCTTGCCCAGATCAGGCTTGCCCTGGTCATCTTTCTCGATCACGACCAGCTTCTTGCCGTTGATCGTCATGGTGCCGCCAGTGGCGTAGTTCAGGCCCATCAGCAGGCCGGTCTGGGTCTGCTTGCCATAGGCTTCGAGCGGGCCAGTCTTGCTGTAGATGTGGGCGATGCGGATTTCGCGCGACTGCGCCAAAACCGATGCCGAGAACACGGTGGCCAAAGCGGCCACGGCAACCAGGGTGCGACGGTGCATGGAATGTCTCCTGTAGTGATGCTCCGAAATTGCACAAGGCGTGCCAGAACAAAAGCTGTTTTGCGACAACCACTTACAAAACACACGCAGATGCCATGTCTTTTTTTCAGACAGTTTGTTTGTCTGATATTCAGACAAATGTCTGAAATCTACACAGGGTTTTCCAGCCGTTCGTAGAGCGTAGCGCGCGAGATACCCAACTGCCGCGCGGTGGCCAGCTTGTTGCCGCCGTTCGCCTTCAGCGCCGCGGCAATGGCCTTGCGCTCCAGTTCGGCCACCTGCTCGGCCAGCGGACGCAGCAGGCGCTGCTCGTCGTCGGACTCGGGCGCGTGCACGGCGGCCACGGGCGCAGCCGGCTCCACGCCAGCTTCGCGCAGCACACGTTCGAGCTGCGCCGCGTCGATGGATTGCGAATCGCTGCGCATCACCGCCTGCTCCAGCACATTGCGCAGCTCGCGAATGTTGCCGCGCCAGGGCTGCCCGGCCAGCAGGGCCAGCGCGTCGGGCAGCAGCTCGGGCGGCGCGGTGCCGCTGCGCAACGCCAGGTCTTCGCCCAGCGCCTCCACCAGCGCAGGAATGTCGCTGCGCCGCTCGCGCAGCGCGGGCACGCGCACTGGCAGCACATGCAGGCGGTAGAACAGGTCTTCGCGGAATTTGCCCTCGCGCACCAACCCAGCCAAGTCGCGCGAGGTGGCGGCCACCACGCGGATGTCCACCGGCACCAGCTTGTTCGAGCCCAGCGGCTCGATCTCGCCCTCCTGCAACGCGCGCAGCAGCTTGGCCTGCAGGCTTTGTGGCATGTCGCCGATCTCGTCGAGGAACAGCGTGCCCCCATGCGCCAGCTTGAATTTTCCGTCGCGCCCCTTGCGGTCAGCCCCGGTGTAGGCGCCTGGAGCCACGCCGAAGAACTCGGCTTCGAGCAGCGTGTCGGGCACCGCGGCGATGTTCACGCTCACAAACGGCCCGGCCGCGCGGCTCGACGCCGCATGGATCGCATGGGCCAGCAGCTCTTTGCCCGTGCCAGTCTCGCCCAGCAACAGCACCGGGCTGCTCGACTGCGCCGCACGCCGGGCCTGGCGCTTGACCTCTGCCGCCGCCGGGCTCGACCCGATGAAACTGGCAAAGGTGTATTTGGCGCGGCGCTCACCATCGCCCCCCAGTGTGCGGCTGCGCTGGCTGGCCAGTTCGCGCCGCGCGTCGTCCAGGTCGCGCTGCAGGCGGGCAAACTTGCTGATCAGCGGCTGCAGCGTGGTTTCGGGGTGATCGAACAGCACGATGCCGATGGCCCCGATGACCTCGCCTGCCTCGTCGCGCAAGGGGATGCGGCTCACCACAAAGGTGCCCGCCTTGTTGGTCAGCAGGTCGATCAGCACTGGCTGGCCGGTCTCCAGCACGCGGCGCATCTGGGTGTTGGGAATCACCTCCTCCACCGTGCGTCCCACAAACTGGTCCAGCGACGTAAAGCCCAGGTCGGGCAGGAAGCGCTGGTAGCCCTCGTTCACCCAGACAATGCGGCCACCGCGGTCCACCAGGAACATGCCCTGGCTCACGCTCGAAAACAACTGGAACATGGAGCGCGCGGCCAACTCCAGGATGCTCTGTCCGTCCAGTGGCAGCGCGGGGCTGGCGCGGTCGGTGGTGTCGGTCAATGGCATGGCGCGATGGTAGCGCGCGGGCCTGCGCACCGGCCACCCCCAAAGGGTGCTCTGCGCACCATGTGGGCTGGCCTGCCTTCTGCCCCGCGCCCCAGGACGTCTCGCCTCTCTGCCCTGGCTGTCCGTGGCTCTGCTGCTGGCAGGCGGCGGTAGCGCGACGTGCTGCCGCCCTTGGCTGCCCCGCCCCGGCCATGCTCACCGAGCCGCAGCAGGCCGGCACCTAAGGCAACACCGAACAAGGCCACCGTCGAGCAGCCTGCCGCGTTGAACCTAGAAACGGCAGTGGACCGCTTGCCACGCAGCAGAAGACTAGGCGCACCCACACCTGGTGCACGTGGCGGCGCTGACCACTTCGGTGCGCAGCACTGGCAGGCCCGCTGGACTGCAGAGGGACTGCAGAGGCGGGCCCGCTCAGCTGCTGTTTCTAGGAGCCTGTCGGACTTGGGGCGTCGAAAGCGAACATGCGCCCCAGCGAGGCCCGTTTTCGCCGTATTTGCAGCCCCATAGCGGGGCTATGGGGCCCAAAGACGGTGAACAATGGACCGCAGCGGCCCATTGGCAGCCGACGATTCCCAAGTCCGACAGACTCCTAGGTTCAAACCGCCTCTGGAACACCCGAGAAAGTCCGGAGCGCCACCACCAGGCTTATAGCGCCAGGCGCTTGCGGGCGGCTTCGTATTCGCTGCGCAGGCGGGCCACCAGTTCGGCGGTGCTGGTCACTGCGTTGATGGCGCCGATGCCCTGGCCACAGCCCCAGATGTCCTTCCAGGCCTTTTGGGAGCCGCTGCCGAAGTTCATCTTGCTCGGGTCGGACTCGGGCAGGTTCTCCGGGTCCAGCCCCGCAGCGCGGATTGAAGGGGCCAGGTAATTGCCGTGCACGCCGGTGAACAGGTTGCTGTAGACGATGTCGTCCGAGTTGCAGTCCACGATCGCCTGCTTGTACGCATCCACGGCGCGGGCTTCGTGCGTAGCGATGAAGGCCGAGCCGATGTAGGCAAAGTCGGCACCCATGGCCTGCGCAGCCAGCACCGCACCGCCCGAGGCGATGGAGCCTGACAGCGCCAGCGGACCGTCGAACCACTGGCGGATCTCCTGGATCAGCGCGAACGGGCTCTTGGTGCCCGCATGGCCACCGGCCCCGGCGGCCACGGCGATCAGGCCGTCGGCGCCCTTTTCAATCGCCTTGTGCGCAAACTTGTTGTTGATGATGTCGTGCAGCACCACGCCGCCCCAGCTGTGCACGGCCTGGTTCACGTCCTCGCGCGCGCCCAGGCTGGTGATGACGATGGGTACCTTGTACTTGGCACACACCTGCATGTCGTGCTCAAGCCGGTCGTTGCTCTTGTGCACGATCTGGTTAATGGCAAAGGGCGCGGCGGGCTTGTCGGGGTTGGCCTGGTTGTAGGCGGCGAGGGTTTCGGTGATCTCGGCCAGCCAGTCGTCGAGCTGCTCGGCCGGGCGGGCGTTGAGGGCGGGCATCGAGCCCACCACACCAGCCTTGCACTGCTCGATCACGAGCTTGGGGTTGCTGATGATGAACAGCGGCGAGCCGATGACCGGCAGCGACAGCTTCTGCAGCACGGGGGGCAATTGCGACATGGCGGCGTGTCTTCCTGGGTGTTGGTAGGCGCCCGGCCCGGCCACCCGCAGGCGGCGCAGGCCGGGCAAGTCTGCATGGCTCGGCCCGCGCGGGGCCGAGGGATCAGAACGACTCGAGCGCGAGCTCGGTCACGCTCTGCGCGCCTTCCACGATGCTGTCGCGCTGGCCCGGGGCCTTGGTGAGCAGGTGGTCGGCATAAAAGCGTGCCGTGGTGATCTTGGCACGCATGAAGGGCGCGTCCTGTCCCTTGTGCAGCAGCTCCTGCGCCACCAGCAGGGCGCGTGCCATCTGCCAGCCGGCCACCAGGTTGCCCGCCAGCATCAGGTACGGCACGCTGCCCGCAAACACGGCGTTGGGGCTGGCCTTGGTGTTGCCGGCCACAAAGTCCACCACGTCCAGGAAGGCCTTGCGGGCCGCGCCCAGGCGCTGGGCCACGGCCAGGGCGTCGGGCGTGCCGCTGGCGCGCAGGTCGGCCTCGGTCTTCTCGATCTGCGCGGCAATGGCCTTGGCCGTCTGGCCGCCGTCGCGGGCCGTCTTGCGGCCCACCAGGTCGTTGGCCTGGATGGCGGTCGTGCCTTCGTAGATGGTCAGGATCTTGGCGTCGCGGTAGTACTGGGCCGCGCCGGTTTCTTCGATGAAGCCCATGCCGCCATGCACCTGCACGCCCAGGCTGGTGACTTCCAGGCTCATCTCGGTGCTGTAGCCCTTGACCAGCGGCACCATGAACTCATAGAAGGCCTGGTTCTGCTTGCGCACTTCGGCATCGGGATGGAAGTGCGCGGCGTCGTAGGCGGCCGCCGCCACGGCGGCCATGGCGCGGCAGCCTTCGGTGGTAGCGCGCATGGTCATCAGCATGCGCTTGACGTCGGGGTGGTGGATGATGGGCGCGCTCGCCTGGATGCTGCCGTCCACCGGGCGGCTCTGCACGCGGTCTTTGGCGTACTGCACGGCCTTCTGGTAAGCGCGCTCCGAAATCGCGATGCCCTGCACGCCGACGGCATAGCGGGCGGCGTTCATCATGATGAACATGTACTCGAGGCCGCGGTTTTCCTCGCCCACCAGGTAGCCCACGGCACCGCCGTGGTCGCCGTATTGCAGCACGGCCGTGGGGCTGGCCTTGATGCCCATCTTGTGCTCGATGCTCACGCAGTGCACGTCGTTGCGTGCGCCCAGGCTGCCATCGTCGTTGACCAGGAACTTGGGCACCACGAACAGGCTGATGCCCTTGACGCCTTCGGGGGCGCCCTGCACGCGGGCCAGCACCAGGTGCACGATGTTCTCGGCCATGTCGTGCTCACCGTAGGTGATGAAGATCTTGGTGCCGAACACTTTGTACGTGCCGTCGGGCTGCGGTTCGGCGCGCGAGCGCACCAGGGCCAGGTCCGAGCCGGCCTGCGGCTCGGTCAGGTTCATCGTACCCGTCCACTCGCCCGAAACGAGCTTTTCGAGGTACTTGGCCTTGAGCGCATCGCTGCCGGCCGTGAGCAGCGCCTCGATGGCGCCGTCGGTCAGCAGCGGGCACAGCGCGAAGCTCATGTTGGCGCTGTTGGCCATTTCGATGCAGGCGGCGCCGATGGTCTTGGGCAGGCCCTGGCCGCCGAATTCGGCCGGGTGCTGCAGCCCCTGCCAGCCGCCATCAGCATACTGGCGAAAGGCTTCTTTGAAGCCCGGCGTGGTCGTGACCTCGCCGTCCTTCCAGGCCGACGGGTTCTTGTCACCCTCCCAGTTGAGCGGAGCCAACACGCCTTCATTGAACTTGGCGCATTCCTCCAGCACCGCCTGGGCGGTGTCGAGGCCTGCGTCTTCAAAGCCCGGAATCTGGGCAATCTGCCCGATATTGGCCAGGTGCTCGATGGTGAAGAGCATGTCCTTGACGGGTGCGGTGTAGCTCATGGGAGGTCTCCAGGGGACAAATCCGAGGGAATCAGGAAAAAATGGCGATTCGGGTCAAAAAAAAGGCATCGCGAACGATGCCCTTTTCGTGGTACGCAGGTCTCAGAGGGCCTTGACCAGTTCCGGCACGGCCGCAAACAGGTCGGCTTCGAGGCCGTAGTCGGCCACGCTGAAAATCGGGGCTTCAGGGTCCTTGTTGATCGCAACGATCACCTTGGAATCCTTCATCCCGGCCAGGTGCTGGATTGCACCCGAGATGCCGACGGCCACATACAGCTGCGGCGCGACGATCTTGCCCGTCTGGCCTACTTGCAGGTCGTTGGGGGCATAGCCAGCGTCCACAGCGGCACGGCTGGCACCGATGGCGGCGCCCAGCTTGTCGGCCAGGGGGGTGATGACTTCGGTGAACTTCTCGGCGCTGCCCAGCGCACGACCACCCGAGACAATGATCTTGGCGGCGGTGAGTTCGGGGCGGTCGCTCGTGGCAATTTCGCTGCCCACG
>JBKBUN010000046.1:0-19919 GCA_046289925.1 Burkholderiaceae bacterium
GCGCGAGGGTGGGCTGCAGCACCTAGACTAACGCCCCTCACAGGAGAATTCGAATGGCAGTCACCGAACAAGCCCTCATGGCCGCGCTGGCCAGCGTGCAGGACCCCCACACCGGCAAGGATTTCGTATCGTCGCGCGCGGTGCGCAACGTGCAGATCGATGGCGGCGACGTGGCGTTCGATGTGGAATTGGGCTATCCGGCGCGCAGCATCGAGGGCGATCTGCGCCGCGCCCTGGTGGCCGCTGCGCGCGGTGTGCCCGGTGTGGACAACGTGTCGGTGCGCATCCAGACGAATGTGGTGGCGCATGCGGTGCAGCGCGGCGTGCAACTGCTGCCGCAGGTCAAGAACATCATCGCTGTGGCCTCGGGCAAGGGCGGCGTGGGCAAAAGCACCACCGCCGCCAACCTGGCCCTGGCCCTGGCCGCCGAGGGCGCGCGCGTGGGCGTGCTCGACGCCGACATCTACGGCCCCAGCCAGCCCATGATGCTGGGCATTGCCCGCCGCCCCGAAAGCGAAGACGGCAAGACCATGGAGCCGCTCGAAAACTACGGCGTGCAGGTCATGTCCATCGGCTTCCTGATCGACCCGGACGAGGCCATGATCTGGCGCGGTCCCATGGCCACGCAGGCGCTGGAGCAATTGCTGCGCCAGACCAACTGGAAGGAGCTGGACTACCTGATCGTGGACATGCCTCCGGGCACGGGCGACATCCAGCTCACGCTCTCGCAGCGCGTGCCCATGACAGGGGCGGTCATCGTCACCACCCCGCAAGACATTGCGCTGCTCGACGCCAAGAAGGGCATCAAGATGTTCGAGAAGGTGGGCGTGCCCATCCTGGGCATCGTCGAGAACATGGCCGTGCATGTGTGCAGCCAGTGCGGTCACACCGAACACATCTTCGGCGCAGACGGCGGCAAAAAGATGGCCGCGCAGTACGGCATGGACTACCTGGGCGCGCTGCCGCTCGACATACAAATCCGCCTGCAGGCCGACAGCGGCAAGCCCACCGTAGTGTCTGACCCCGACAGCGAGGTGGCCGCCATCTATCGCAAGGTGGCGCGCGATGTGGCAGTGAAGATCGCGCAGAAGGCCAAGGACTTCTCGTCCAAGTTCCCCACCATCTCAATCAGCAAGAACACCTGAGCGCCCCCGCCGCGCGCGCCGCAGGACGCGCAAGAGTTGCGGCAAGCCCCGGCGGGCAGCGCGAAGCCGGGGCCCACAGCAGCCCGCAACCGGTGCCGGATGATTCAGCCGCATGATCGGGCCATGCCGCGGCGCGATTTGACGCCTCGCAGGCCGCAGGGCCACACTGCGCGCATGCCGCGCCGTCCACTGCCAGGCGGCTTGATGGCCCTACGATGATCGCCCAGACCATGCCCCACGCCCCACACCCGCCTGTCAACGCCCAAGTCCTGGGCAGCGCCGACGACCTGCGCGCCAGCCTGCGCCGCCGCGCCCACCTCAAAGGCCGCCAGCCCGACGATACCGCGCTGGCCGAGGTGCGTGCGCTGATCGGCGAGCCACCACCCGGCGGCCACCGGCCCGACTTGCTGATCGAGCACTTGCACCGACTGCAGGACACTTTTGGCGCGCTGTTCGACCGGCACCTGGTCGCGCTGGCGCGGCTCGTCGGCCGCTCCATGGCCGAGGTGCACGAGGTCGCGAGCTTCTACCACCACTTTGATCGCCGAGCCGACGGCGAAAGCGCCCCGCGCTTGGTGCTGCGTGTGTGCGACAGCCTCAGCTGCAGCCTGGCCGGGGCCGACGCCTTGCTGGACGGCCTGCGCACGCGCCTGGCCGCGCTGGGCGTGGCCGACATCGCCGTGCAGCCCGCGCCCTGTGTAGGCCGCTGCGAGCAGGCCCCGGTGGCCGTGCTGCACCAGTATCCGGTGCCCCAGGCCAGCGTCGATGGGGTGCTGGCGCTGCTCGATTCCATGCCAAATCGGGTTGCAGCCCAGCATTCATTAGCACAAGCAGCTATAAATTTTGTAGCGTCAAACTTTGCCGGGCAGCCACTGCCTGCCGCCGACGACCCGGTCAGCCCGGCCTACACTGACCTGGCGCGTTACCGCGCTGCCGGGGGGTACGCGCTGGCCGCCGCCGTGGCCCACGGCACGCGCGACGCCGAGTCGGTGCTGCAAGCGATGGAAGACGCGGGCCTGCGCGGCCTGGGCGGTGCGGGCTTTCCGGCCGGCCGCAAGTGGCGCATCGTGCGCGATCACGCGGCCCGCGCAGCCGCTGCCGGGCGGGGCGGGGCGCTGATGGCTGTCAACATCGACGAGGGCGAGCCTGGTACCTTCAAAGACCGCACCTATCTGGAGCGCGACCCGCACCGCTTTCTGGAAGGACTGCTCATCGCCGCGCACGTGGTGGGCGTCGATGCCGTCTACATCTACCTGCGCGACGAATACCACGGCGCGCGCGCCTTGCTGGCCCACGAACTGGCCCAACTGCAGGCCGACCCGCCCCACCCGCTGCCGCACATCGAACTGCGCCGGGGCGCCGGGGCCTATATCTGCGGCGAGGAGTCGGCCATGCTCGAAAGCATCGAGGGCCGCCGTGGCGAGCCGCGCCTGCGCCCGCCCTACATTGCTGAGCTGGGGCTGTTCGGCCGGCCTACGCTGGCCCACAACTTTGAAACCCTGTACTGGGTGCGCGACATCCTGGAGCGCGGGCCGCAGTGGTTTGCCGGCTTTGGCCGCCACGGCCGCCGGGGGCTGCGCTCGTTCAGCGTCAGCGGGCGGGTGCGCTTGCCGGGCGTCAAGCTCGCTCCAGCCGGCATCACCCTGCGCGAGCTGGTGGACGAATACTGCGGCGGCATGCTGCCTGGCCACACCCTGTACGCCTACCTGCCCGGCGGGGCTTCGGGCGGCATCCTGCCCGCAGCCCTGGCCGACGTGCCGCTGGACTTCGACACCCTGCAGCCGCACGGCTGCTTCATCGGCTCGGCCGCGGTGATCGTGCTGAGCCAGCACGACCGTGCGCGCGACGCCGCGCTGAATGTGATGCGCTTTTTTGCGCACGAAAGCTGCGGCCAGTGCACACCCTGCCGCGTGGGCACCGAAAAGGCCGCGCGCCTGATGCAGGCCCCGCAGTGGGACGCCGACCTGCTGGACGACCTGGCGCAGGTGATGGCCGACGCCTCCATCTGCGGGCTGGGTCAGGCCGCGCCCAACCCCATCCGCTGCGTGCACAAGTACTTTGCCCACGAGGTCGGCGAGGGGCCCTGGCCTGGCGACTTGCCGCCGCCGCGTGGTGCGCCGCTGGCCGAACGGCTGGGCGACAGCAAGGCCCCAGAGGTGCTGGCATGAACGCGCGCATCTCCCCGCACCCGCTGCCCGGCACGGCCACCCAGGCCACGGCCGGTGCCGCACATGAGGCTGTGCCTTTCGTGCTCGACGGCCAACCCGTACAGGCCCAGCCGGGCGAAAGCCTGCTGGCCGCCGCTCGCCGCCACGGGGTGGAACTGCCCCACCTGTGCCACCAAGACGGCCTGCGGCCCGACGGCAACTGCCGCGCCTGCGTGGTCGAGATTGCGGGCGAACGCACGCTGGCCCCCAGCTGCTGCCGCGCGCCCACCCCGGGCATGCAGGTGCAGGCGAACAGCCCGCGCGCCCGCCACGCCCGTGCCATGGTGCTCGAACTGCTGCTGGCCGACCTGCCCGAGCAGGGCCACAAGTGGCTGCAGGACGACCCGGCCCACCCGCATGGTGAACTCAGCGCCTGGGCGCAGTCGGAAGGCGTGAGCGTGCGCCCCGCCCTGGCCGCGCTGCGCCGGCAGCCCCTGCCACCCGACCTGAGCCACCCGGCCATGGCCGTGCAGCTCGACGCCTGCATCCAGTGCAAGCGCTGCGTGCGCGCCTGCCGCGAAGAGCAGGTCAATGACGTGATCGGCACCGCGCTGCGCGGGGCGGACAGCCGCATCGTGTTCGACCTGGGCGACCCCATGGGCGCGAGCACCTGCGTGGGCTGCGGCGAATGCGTGCAGGCCTGCCCCACGGGCGCGCTCATGCCCAAAACGCACCTGGGCCCGCAGCGCGTGGACCGCTCGGTCGATTCGGTGTGCCCGTTCTGCGGCGTGGGCTGCCTGGTCACCTACCACGTGCGCAATGAACGGATCGTCAGCGTCGAAGGCCGCGCAGGCCCGGCCAATGCAGGGCGGCTGTGCGTCAAGGGGCGCTTTGGCTTTGACTACGTGCACCACCCCGATCGGCTCACGCAGCCCTTGGTGCGCCGCGCGGGCGTGCCCAAAGACCCGGCGCTGCTCGGCACGCCACGCGACTGGCGCGAGGTGTTTGAGCCCGTGGGCTGGGACGAAGCCCTGGAGCGCGCCACCGCGCCGCTGCGCACCCTGCGCGCGCAGCATGGCCCGGCGGCGCTCGCGGGCTTCGGCTCGGCCAAGGGCAGCAACGAAGAGGCCTACCTGTTCCAAAAGCTGGTGCGCACCGTGTTCGGCAGCAACAATGTGGACCACTGCACCCGCCTGTGCCATGCCTCCAGCGTGGCCGCGCTGCTCGAAGGCGTGGGCTCGGGGGCGGTGAGCAACCCGGTGGCCGACGTGGCCGAGGCCGATCTGATTTTGGTGATTGGCTCCAACCCCACGGCCAACCACCCGGTGGCCGCCACCTGGATGAAGAACGCTGCACGCCGCGGGGCCCGCATCGTGCTGGCCGATCCGCGCGTGACCGACCTGGCGCGCCACGCCTGGCGCGTGCTGCCCTTCAAGGCCGACAGCGATGTGGCCCTGCTCAACGCGCTGCTGCACACCATCGTCGAGGAAGGGTTGGTGAACGAGGCCTTTGTGCGCGACCGTGCGGCCAACGTCGAGGCCCTGCGCGCGCATGTGCGCGACTTCAGCCCCGAGGCTATGGCTCCGGTCTGTGGCATCCCGGCCGAGACGCTGCGCGAGGTCGCGCGTGCCTACGCCACGGCCCGCAGCGCCATGATCTTGTGGGGCATGGGCGTGAGCCAGCATGTGCATGGCACCGACAACGTGCGCTGCCTGATCGCGCTGGCCACGCTCACCGGCCAGATTGGCCGGCCCGGCACGGGGCTGCACCCGCTGCGCGGACAGAACAACGTGCAGGGCGCAAGCGATGCTGGGCTGATCCCGATGATGTTCCCCAACTACCAGCGCGTAGACCGCCCCGAGGCCCATGCGTGGTTCGAGGCCTTCTGGGGCGCGCAACTCGACGACCGGCCGGGCGCGACCGTGGTCGAGATCCTGAACCGCGCACTCGCACCGGCCGATCACCCGCTGAAGGTGCGCGGCATGTACATCATGGGCGAGAACCCGGCCATGAGCGACCCCGACCTGCACCACGCACGCGCGGCGCTGGCAGCGCTCGACCACCTGGTGGTGCAGGACATCTTCCTTACCGAAACCGCCTGGCTGGCCGACGTGGTGCTGCCCGCATCGGCCTGGCCTGAAAAGACCGGCACCGTGAGCAACACCGACCGTATGGTGCAACTGGGTCGTCGCGCCTTGAACCCGCCAGGCGACGCCAGGCCCGACCTCTGGATCGTGCAGCAGATGGGACAGCGCCTGGGCATGTACGCCCCCAAGCCTGGTGCTGCGCCGGGGGCTGCGGGATGGGAATATCCTGGCCCTGAGTCGGGCGTGGCCGCCGTCTTCGATGAGATGCGCACGGCCATGCAGTCGGCGATCGGCGGCATCACCTGGGAGCGGCTGGAGGCGGCCTCCAGCGTGACCTATCCCTGCCTCACGCCCGAGGATCCAGGCCAGCCGGTGGTCTTCACCGAGCGCTTTCCCACGCCCAGCGGGCGGGTGCACCTGGTGCCAGCGGGGCTGGTGCCGGCCGCCGAGCGGCCCGATGCCGAATACCCGCTCGTGCTCATCACGGGCCGCCAGCTCGAGCATTGGCACACCGGCAGCATGACGCGGCGCAGCCAGGTGCTGGACGCGCTGGAGCCCGAGGCCACGGCCTCGGTGCATGGCGACGACCTGGCGACCTGGGGCCTCGCACCCGGCGACTGGGCCGAGCTGCGCTCGCGCCGCGGCAGCGTGCGTGTGCGTCTGCGCCGCGACGACGGTACACCGCGCGGCAGCGTGTTCCTGCCCTTTGCCTACGTCGAGGCTGCGGCCAATCTGCTCACGAACGCCGCGCTCGATCCGTTCGCCAAGATTCCCGAATTCAAGTACTGCGCGGTCGCCTTGCAACCTGCTCCTGCCTGACACCCACCTGACCGCTGCAGATGTGCGACTGCAGCACCCGGACTTTCCCGCCCCGGTGCGCGCAGCGCAGGGGCGAAGGGGTACATTCACTGCATGTCTGCACGCCCTTGCACCCAGGTTGCCGTCGTGATGCGCTGCGAGCGCATCACCAACCGCTGGCAACCCTGGCGCTGGGTGCTTGCCGAGGTCGTGCCCCACGAGCCAGCCTTTGGCACCGAGCCGCGCAAGCTGCGCGAAGATGCCTCAGGCATGAGTTGGCTGTTTCCCGACTTTGAAGTGGCGCTGTTTCGGGATGAAGCCGAGGGCTACTGGCTCAACCTGGAGTCGCCCGCACCCTGCTGGTTTGTGCTGTGGCGGCTGGATGAGGTGCAGGAGCCCGACGCCATCCCGCTGGCAAGGCCTGTGGCGGTGAGCCTGAGCTACCACGAGGCCGGCCGCTGGCTCGATGCGCAGGAGACCGTGGAGCAGGTGCCCGCGCCCAAGCCGGTGCTGGACACCCTGCGCGCCTTTGTGGCCGAGCACTACGTGCCTGAGCCGCGCCGCCGCAAGCGGCCCGACAGTTTTCAGCCGCTGCAAGACCGTTTTGGCAACCCAGCGTCGGTGTCCACCGGCAAGCCGCAGCGGGGCGAGCATGGTTGACGGATTTCTGGGCCGTTGGGCGCGCCGCAAGGCCGATGCCCGCGAGGGCAAGCAACTGGACGAACCGGTGCACGCACCGGCGGCACCGGTTGCGGCCCCGGCGGTGGCAGCGCCCGCGCCGCCGCCGGCGGCCGCCTCCAGTGCTGAGCCCGCGGGCGCGCCACCTGTGCCCCCGCCGACCCTGGAAGACGCCCGGCAACTCACGCCCGAGGCCGACTTTCGCCGCTTTGTGGCGCGCGATGTGCCACCCGAGGTGCGCAACACCGCGGTCAAAAAGCTGTTTGCCGATCCGCACTTCAATGTGATGGACGGGCTCGACATCTACATCGACGACTACAGCAAGCCCGACCCCTTGCCCGCCAGCATGCTCCGGCAGATGGCCAGCGCACAGTTCCTGGGCTTCTTCCGCGACGAAGCAGACACGGCATCCACTGCCGCACCGCACGCCCAGCGCGACGCCGCAGCGACGGCCGAGCCCGATTCCTCCAGCCCGCCGGAGCGGGTGGCCACCCCCGCGGGCGGCCCGCCAGCCCCTGCCAGCCAAGACGACCATGCCCACCCTGATCTGCGACTGCAACCAGACGATGCCCCTCGACGCGAAAGCCCTGGGCACAGCGCTGCGTGAAGACCTGACTTTGCATTCCACGCTCTGCCGCCGCGAGGCCGGAGCCTTCCAGGCCGCGGTGCGCGGCCCGGGTGAGGTGGTGGTGGCCTGCACGCAGGAGCAGCGCTTGTTTGGCGAACTGGGCCAGCAGACCGAAGGTGCGGTGGCCCCGGTGCGCTTTGTCAACATCCGCGAGACCGGCGGCTGGAGCCGTGACGCCCGCGAGGCCACGCCCAAGATCGCGGCGCTGCTGGCCATGGCGCGCCTGCCCGAGCCGCCACCCGTGCCCACCGTCACCTACCGCAGTGGCGGCCGGACGCTGGTCATCGGTCCGATCGACGCTGCCGAGCGCGCGGCAGCCCTGGTGGCCGATGTGCTCGACGTGACGGTGTTTGCCACCGGCCCTGGCCAGGCGGGTGGGGCGCAGGCGCGGCGCTTTCCTGTGCTGGGTGGCCGCTTGCGCCAGATCACGGGCTGGCTGGGCGCGTTCGAGATCCGCTGGACAGCCGACAACCCCATCGACCTGGACCTGTGCACGCGCTGCAACGCCTGCGTGGCCGCCTGCCCGGAAAACGCCATCGGCCTTGACTACCAGATCGACCTCGCCGCCTGCACCGGCCACCGCGCCTGCGTGAAGGCCTGCCAGGTCGCCGGCGCCATCGACTTCCAGCGCGAGGCCGAGGAGCAGACCGAACGCTTCGACCTGGTCCTCGATCTGCGCGCCGCCGACGCCACGCCCACGTTCATGCAGCACGCGCCACCGCAAGGCTACTTCCGCTGGGACGGGCGTGACCCTGGCGTGCTGCTGCGCCTGCGCGACATGGTGGGCGAGTTCGAGAAGCCGCGCTTCTTCCAGTACAAGCAAAAGCTCTGTGTGCACAGCCGCAACGAGCAGATTGGCTGCCGCGCCTGCGTGGACATCTGCTCGGCCGAGGCGATCCGCAGCGAACCCGCGCGTCAGCAGATCCAGGTCAACCCCCACCTGTGCGTGGGCTGCGGGGCTTGCACCACGGTGTGCCCCACGGGCGCGCTGACCTACGCGTACCCGGCCGTGCCCGACCTGGGCCAGCGGCTTCGCACGGTGCTGTCTACGTATCTCGCTGCAGGGGGCAAGGCTCCGGTGCTGCTCTTGCACAGCCAGGATGCGGGACAGGCCATGGTGGATGAATTGGGGCGTGCGGCACAGCTCAAGTTGGCGCACGGTGTGCCTGCCTCTGTCATTCCGGTGCCCTTGTGGCATTCGGCCAGCACCGGCATCGACCTGTGGCTCAGCGCCATTGCCTGGGGCGCTCAGCAGCTTGCTGTGCTGACCACCGGCGAGGAGGCCCCCCAGTACCTGGAGGGGCTGCGCGCGCAGATGGAGGTTGCGCAGACCTTGCTGCAGGGGCTGGGCTATACGGGCACCCACCTGCACCTGCTGCAGGCCCGCACCGCGCAGGATTTGGACGCACTGCTGCGCTCCCTGGCGGCGCAGCGGCCGACCCTGCCGGCTGTGACCGCACGGCATGCCGCGGTGGGTGAAAAGCGCAGCACGCTGGACATGGCGCTGGACCACCTCATCGCACACGCCCCGCTGGCGGCTGCGCAGCAGCCCGAGGCCATCGCACTGCCAGCGGGGGCATCGCCGCTGGGGGCGGTCGTGGTCAACGCCGACCGTTGCACCCTGTGCATGAGCTGCGTCGGCGCTTGCCCCGCGAGCGCGCTGCTTGACAACCCGCAAGCGCCCGAACTGCGCTTTGTCGAGAAGAACTGCGTGCAGTGCGGTCTGTGCGTGCAGACCTGTCCGGAAGACGCACTGTCGCTGGTGCCGCGCCTGCTGCTCGGGCCCGCACGGGCCGAAACCCGCGTGATCAACGCCACCCAGCCCTGGCACTGCGTGCGTTGCCACAAGCCCTTTGGCACCCTCAAGGCCATCGAGGCCATGCTGGGCCGCCTGTCGGGGCATCCGATGTTCCAGGGGGAGGCGCTGGAGCGCCTCAAGATGTGCGGCGACTGCCGCGTGATCGACCTGTATTCTGCCTCTGACGAAACGAAAGTGACCGACCTGTGAGCGCACCTGTCCACCTGTACCGTCCGTCGGCCACCAGTTCGGCGCTGGACGAAGAAACCGCGCGCGCCGAACTGTACGGATTGCTTGCACAGCTGTTTTACGCGCCGCCCGAGTCCGCTTTGTGGGATGCACTGCGTGTGGCCGTGACGGAGGCTCCGGCCCCAGGCGCTTTCTTGCAGGAGCCCTGGCAACAACTGGTGGCCACTGCGCGGGCCATGGAGCGCAGTGCCGTGGTGGCAGAGTTTGATCGCCTGTTCGGCGGCGTGGGCAAGCCCGAGGTCATGCTGTACGCATCGCACTACCTCAGTGGCTTTCTCAATGAAAAGCCGCTTGTGCGCTTGCGTGATGATCTGACCCGGCTGGGCCTGGGCCGTGACGACCAGATGCCCGAAACGGAAGATCACATCGCCTACTTGTGCGAGGTGATGCGGTACCTGATCGCAGGCGATGACATGGAGGTTTGCAACCTTACAGTGCAGCGTGAGTTTTACGCTGCCCATCTCCAGGGCTGGACGCCTGCGCTGTGCGATGCGTTGCAAGAACACCCCGCCGCCCACTTCTATGCAGCGCTGGCCCGGTTGGCGCAGGCTTTCTTCTCAGTAGAAACCCAGGGGTTCGATCTACTCGATTGAGCCGTTGGAGCACTGCCGCCGTAAGCCTCGTGTTCGAGTAGGCGACTAAAGTGCTTGGAATGCAGGCGAGAGGTTTGCAGATCCCCTCTCTGCTGTCTTAGAGTGTGTTCACTAAATCCCACGAAATCTCTCGTCCGCAATTGGAGACAAGCATGCAGGACCGTCAACCCGATTCCTCACGTCGCAGATTCTTTGGTGGTGCAGCCACCGTGGGGGCTGCCGCAGCTGCCGTGGTGGCGCTGCCGCAGGTCATGCCGGCGAAGGGCACTCCCGCGCAGGAGACCTTGCTCCCCCCGCCTGAGCGCGGCGGCGGCTACCAGCTCTCCGAGCATGTCAAGCGTTACTACCGTACCACCCGCATTTGAGCAGGACGCACCATGTTGCTGACCAAAAAGTCTTCTCACGCGCCCGAGGGTGCGCCTTCGTCTCCATTTGTGCACAGCCTGCGCCGTGGGCTCGCACATGCGCTGCCCACGATGGACCGTCGCGCGTTCCTGCGCCGCTCTGGCCTCGGTGTGGGCGTGGGACTTGCGGCTTCCCAGCTCACGCTGGTCAAAAAGTCGCAGGCGGCGCAGGGCAAGATCGCCGTGGGCGACAGCAAGATCGAAGTACGCCGCACGGTGTGCACCCACTGCTCCGTGGGTTGTGCGGTCGACGCCATCGTGGAAAACGGTGTCTGGGTGCGCCAGGAGCCGGTGTTCGATTCACCGATCAACCTCGGCGCCCACTGCGCCAAGGGTGCAGCTCTGCGTGAGCACGGCCACGGCGAATTTCGCCTGCGCTACCCGATGAAGCTGGTCAACGGCAAGTACGAGCGCATCAGCTGGGACCAGGCGCTGGACGAAATTGCCGCCAAGATGCAGGAGCTGCGCAAGGCCAGCGGGCCGGACAGCCTGTACTTCATCGGCTCGTCCAAGCACAACAACGAGCAGGCCTACCTGCTGCGCAAGTTTGTCAGCTTCTGGGGCACCAACAATTGCGACCACCAGGCGCGCATCTGCCATTCGACCACTGTGGCCGGTGTGGCCAACACCTGGGGCTATGGTGCGATGACCAATTCGTACAACGACATGCAGAACAGCAAGCTGGCGTTGTACATCGGCTCCAATGCGGCCGAAGCCCATCCGGTGAGCATGCTGCACATGCTGCACGCCAAGGAAACCGGCTGCAAGATGATCGTGGTGGACCCACGGTTCACGCGTACGGCCGCCAAGGCCGACGAGTTCGTTCGCATCCGTTCGGGTTCGGACATTCCGTTCCTGTTCGGCATTCTGTACCACATCTTTCAGAACGGCTGGGAAGACAAGCAGTACATCAACGATCGGGTCTGGGGCATGGACAAGGTCCGTACCGAGGTGTTGGCCAAGTGGACGCCCGACAAGGTGGAGGAGGCCTGTGGCGTCAACGAGGCACAGGTGCTCAAGGTCGCGACCATGATGCACCAGCACCGCCCGGGCACCATCGTCTGGTGTATGGGCCAGACCCAGCACACCATTGGCAATGCCATGGTGCGCGCGTCGTGCCTGTTGCAACTGGCGCTGGGCAATGTGGGCAAGTCAGGTGGCGGCACCAACATCTTCCGCGGCCACGACAACGTGCAAGGGGCCACCGATGTTGGGCCCAACCCTGATTCGCTGCCGGGCTACTACGGTGTGGCCGAAGGTGCGTGGAAGCACTTTGCAGCGGCTTGGGGCGTCGAATTCGACTGGATCAAGAGCCGCTATTCCAGTCCGGCGATGATGACCAAGTCCGGCATGACGGTGTCGCGTTGGATTGACGGCGTGCTCGAAAAGAACGAGCTGATCGACCAGGATTCGAATCTGCGCGGCGTTTTCTTCTGGGGGCACGCACCCAACTCGCAGACGCGCGGCCTGGAAATGAAAAAGGCCATGGACAAGCTGGATCTGCTGGTGGTGGTCGATCCGTACCCCTCAGCCACGGCTGCGATGGCGGCGATGCCGGGCAAGGCGGAAGACCTGAACCCCAACCGCGCGGTGTATCTGCTGCCTGCAGCCACACAGTTCGAGACCAGTGGTTCGTGCACGGCCTCCAACCGGTCGCTGCAGTGGCGCGAAAAAGTGATCGAACCGCTGTGGGAAAGCCGCAGCGACCACATGATCATGTACCAGTTGGCTAGCAAGCTAGGTTTTGGTGCCGAACTGGTCAAGAACTACAAGCTGCAGAAGGTCAAGGGTATGGATGAGCCCGTGGTCGAGGACATCCTGCGTGAAATCAACCGCAGCGTCTGGACCATTGGCTACACCGGCCAGAGCCCGGAGCGCTTGAAGGCGCACATGCGCAACATGCACCTGTTCGACGTCAAGACCCTGAAGGCCAAGGGCGGCAAGGACAAGGAAACGGGCTACGATTTCAGCGGCGACTACTTCGGTTTGCCCTGGCCCTGCTACGGCACGCCCGAGCTCAAGCATCCGGGCTCTCCCAACCTGTACGACACCTCCAAGCATGTGATGGATGGCGGCGGCAACTTCCGCGCCAACTTTGGGGTAGAGCGGGACGGCCAGAGCCTGCTCGCAGAGGATGGCTCGCATTCGCTGGGGGCCGATATCACCACGGGATATCCGGAGTTCGACCATGTGCTGCTCAAGAAGCTGGGCTGGTGGGACGAACTGACCGAAGCCGAGAAGAAGGCCGCGGAAGGCAAGAACTGGAAAACGGACCCGAGCGGCGGCATCATCCGCGTGACCATGAAGAACCATGGCTGTCACCCGTTTGGCAACGCCAAGGCCCGCGCGGTGGTCTGGAACTTCCCGGACCCGATTCCGCAGCACCGCGAGCCGCTGTATGGCACGCGACCGGACCTGATGGCCAAGTATCCGACGCACGACGACCGCAAGGCGTTCTGGCGCCTGCCCACGCTCTACAAGAGCGTGCAGGAAAAGAACCTGGCGGACAAGTTGCACGAGAAGTTCCCGCTGGTTCTGACCTCGGGCCGTCTGGTCGAGTACGAGGGCGGCGGCGAAGAAACCCGCTCCAACCCCTGGCTGGCAGAACTCCAGCAGGAAGCGTATGTCGAGATCAACCCCAAGACGGCCGCAGACCGCAGCATCCGCAACGGAGAGCGCGTGTGGCTGTCCTCGCCCACAGGTGCCCGCATCAACGTGCAGGCGCTGGTGACCGAGCGCGTGGCGCCCGATACGGTCTGGATGCCGTTCCACTTCTCGGGCCGCTGGCAGGGAGCCGACATGCTTGCACATTACCCCAAGGGGGCAGCGCCCATCGTGCGCGGCGAAGCCGTGAATACCGCGACCACTTATGGTTACGACACCGTGACCATGATGCAGGAAACCAAGACCACGATCTGCAACGTGGAACGGGCCTGAGCGCTCGACACTGACGAGGAGACATAGCAATGGCCCGAATGAAGTTCATCTGCGATGCAGAGCGCTGCATCGAATGCAACGGCTGCGTGACCGCGTGCAAGAACGAACACGAAGTGCCCTGGGGCGTGAACCGTCGCCGTGTGGTGACGCTCAACGACGGGGTGCCCGGTGAAAAGTCCATCTCGGTGGCCTGCATGCACTGCAGCGACGCGCCGTGCATGGCTGTCTGCCCGGTCAACTGCTTCTACCGAACCGATGAAGGGGTCGTGCTGCACGACAAGGACGTGTGCATCGGCTGCGGCTACTGCTCGTATGCCTGCCCGTTTGGCGCGCCCCAGTTCCCGTCTTCGGGCACCTTTGGTCTGCGCGGCAAGATGGACAAGTGCACGTTCTGCGCGGGCGGCCCTGAGAAGCACGGCAGCGAAGCCGAGTTTGAGAAGTACGGCCGCAACCGCCTGGCCGAAGGCAAGCTGCCGGCCTGCGCCGAAATGTGCTCGACCAAGGCACTGCTGGCTGGTGACGGCGATGTGGTGGCCGACATCTTCCGCAACCGCGTGATCCAGCGTGGCAAGGGCGCTGAAGTGTGGGGCTGGGGTACGGCCTACGGCACCAAGGCATCTGGCCAAGCCTCTGCAGGAGCCAAGTCATGAGCACGCGTTGCATCGCATTGGCAGCCCTGGTGGCCGCAGGCGCTTTGGCAGGCTGCACCGAAAAGCCGCAAACCGGTGGCGGTATTCGTCACGATGCCGCCCCATACACGGGCACTGGTAGCCACTTCATGCAGTCTGGCTGGAAGGCAGGCGACAAGACAAGCTGGGAGCAGCAGCTCAAGGCGCGGCAGATGTACGGGCAAAACGAGTACACGCGCAGCCAACAGCCTGCGCAGTGACGAAGGGGCTCCCATGAAGCAACTCCTGTGGACTTTGCTGCTGGCTGCGGCCACCGGCCTGGGTGGCGTTCAGGCGCAAACCGCCTCGGCTGACAACGGCGCACAGCAGCCGGCGGCCGCACCTGCTGCGATGGCGGGCGTGAAGGGCCAGAACATTTTGGAGCTCAAGGATGCGAGCAACGATCCGAACTATGCCAACCAGACGAACGCCGAGCGCGCCCAGGTACAGCCTGGCAACAACGCGCCGATGTGGCGGCAGGTGGGCGAGGGGGTGAATGGCTACAGCAGCCTGCCCAAAAGCCAGGCGCCTGAGGCCGGCAACCTGATCCAGCCTTTCGTGCAGTACCCGGGCTCTCGCTGGACCAACGCCGGTGAAGCGTGGCGTCAGGTGCGCAACCGGTGGATCATTCCGTACGGTGGTGCGTTGCTCGTGATCGTGGCGGTGGCCATCGGCCTGTTCTACTGGCGCAAAGGCACCATCATGCTCCACGGTGCCGAAACGGGACGCAAGATTGAACGCTTCACCCCGTTCGAGCGTGCTGCGCACTGGGTCAACGCCATCGCCTTCGTGGTATTGGCTGTCTCTGGCATCGTGATGGCCTTTGGCAAGTACTTCATGCTGCCCGTGATGGGCAGCACCCTGTTCGGCTGGCTCAGCTACGCGCTCAAGAACATTCACAACTTCGCCGGTCCGTTGTTTGCGGTGTCACTGATCGTGGTGTTTGCGACCTTTGTGCGCGACAACCTGCCAAGCAAGGAGGATGTGCAGTGGATCCTCAAGGGGGGCGGGCTTCTGTCTGAGCACGAGGTGCCCTCGCACCGCTTCAACGCCGGTGAGAAGGTGTTGTTCTGGGCGGGTGTGTTCTTTCTCGGGGCTATCGTGGTGGCGTCCGGACTGGTGCTGGACAAGGTGATTCCGGGCCTTTTGTACGAACGCTCGACCATGCAGATCGCACATATGTTCCACGGCGTGGCCACTGTGCTGATGATGGTGATGTTCATGGGCCACATCTACATGGGCACCATCGGAATGCAAGGCGCCTACCAAGCCATGAGAACCGGCTATGTGGACGAAACCTGGGCCAAGGAACACCATGAGCTCTGGTACGACGATATCCAGGCTGGCAAGATTCCGCGCGAGCGCAGTGCGAGCGGTCCGCAGGTGACTGCCGGCCGTCCTGCGCAGGCTTGAGATGGAGGAGATTCCGATGACAGTGCACCTGACGTTTCTTGCTCGACTGTCCTGCGCGCTGGCAGGCGGACTGCTGATGGGTCTTTCGCTCACCGCGCAGGCCAAGCTGCCGCCGCCTTCGCCCGAGGCGGCCGCCAAAGCGGCCGAGGCTGCGGCCAAGTCAGCGCATACGGCCAAGGTAGACAGCTACAAGCTGTGCCTGTACCAGGACAAGGCAGCAGCGCACTACCGCAAGACCGCCAAAGACGCCAAGCCCGCGACCACCACACCCGCCTGTGCTGACCCGGGGCCGTTCGTGTACACGCCGCCAGCCGATAAGCCCGCCGAGGCTGCGGCTGCGCCCTCGTCGGCTGGCGTTGCGGCCAGCCCGCCGAGCACCAAGGCAGTGTCTGCATCTGCGCCCAAGTCCTGAGCGGAGCGTGATCGAATCGACCCGCCCCCGCCGCACCAAGACCTGAGCATCCGGCCGCACGACCCTCTGGTGAGGACGTGCGGCTTTTTCATGCCCGTGGCATGCTTGCTGCACCATGCTGAACCCTTCTGACCCGTCTCTCGGGCACGACGCTTCCTTGCGGCCCCTGGCGTTGCCCCGGCTCACCCAGGCCCGCGCTCCGCTCACGCGCACTGTCCAAGCCCTCAACGAGCGCGCAGAGACCGAATGGCTGCAGATTCCGGCCGAGCGTCCGTTGACGGTGTATGTGGACAAGCGCGAGATCGTGACGCTCATGACCCTGGGGGCCCACCCGGAATGGCTGGTGCTCGGCTACCTGCGCAACCAGCGCCTGGTCGATAGCGTCGATGACATCGAATCGGTCACGGTGGATTGGGAGGTGGGCGCAGCTGCGGTGCGCACCCGCGCGGGCATTGAGCGCATCGAGGAGCGTACGGCCCACAAGGTGGTGACCAGTGGCTGCGGACAGGGCAGCGTGTTTGGCCACTGGATGGACGAGATCGAGCGTATCGCCTTGCCGCCGGCGCGCATTACGCAGGCGCAGCTCTACGGCATCGTCAATGCCATCCGGCTGCAGGAGAGCACATACAAATCGGCGGGTTCGGTACACGGCTGTGCGCTGTTCCGGGGCGAAACTCTGCTGCTGTTCGTGGAGGACGTAGGTCGCCACAACGCCATCGACACCATTGCCGGCTGGATGTGGCTGCATGGCGATGGGCCACCAGAGCAGCCGGTGCAAACCGACCGTGCCTGTTGGGCGCAAGCGGCCGGCATGCGCGGCGAGGACAAGGTGTTCTACACCACCGGGCGGCTCACGAGCGAGATGGTCATCAAGGCGGCGCAGATGGGGGTGCCGGTGGTCGTATCGCGCAGCGGCATGACGCAGATGGGCCATGCGGTGGCCGAGCGCCTCGGGCTGTGCGCCATAGGCCGTGCCATGAATCGGCGCTTTGTCTGCTACAGCGGTGCTGAACGACTGCAATGGCAGCCGGAGCTGGCCCAGGTGGCCGCTGTGCCATCGCGTGAGGGCGGATCCGACTGAACCTAGGAGCCTGTCGGACTTGAGAATCGTCGGCTGCAAATGGGCCGCAGCGGTCCATTTTTCGCCGTATTTGCAGCCCCATAGTCCCACTATGGGGCTGCAAATACGGCGAAAACTGTCCTCGCTGGGGCTCATTTTCGCTTTCGACGCCCCAAGTCCGACAGGCTCCTAGGTTCAACGCCAGCCTGGCAGGTGTCTCGGCATGGTAAGGGCCTTGCGGAACCGCTTCACATGACCCGCGTGCAGCAGGTACGCCGCTCACAGGTGCTGTGACGAATCTTCAACACCGCATGCGCCGCCCGGCGTAGAGTTGCGGGTGTGAACGCACCCCACTCCCCCGCTCTGAGCCAGGCTGCACGCCAGGCCCTCCAGCAACGTGTCGTCCAGGCCCTGGCCAAAGTACTGCCCGCGCATTCGCTGCTCTGGCAGGCCGAAGACACGACCCCGTATGAATGTGACGGCCTCACCGCCTACCGCCAGCGACCTCTGGTGGTCTGCCTGCCCGAGACCGAAGACGAGGTACAGGCGGTGCTGGTCACCTGCCACCGCCTAGGTGTGCCCGTGGTGGCGCGCGGTGCGGGCACCGGTCTGTCGGGCGGGGCCATGCCCCATGCCGAAGGCGTGACGCTGTCGCTCGCGCGCTTCAATCGCATCCTTGAAGTCGACCCAGTCAGCCGCACGGCCACGGTGCAGTGCGGTGTGCGCAACCTGGCCATCAGCGAAGCGGCCGCGCCCTACGGGCTGTACTACGCGCCCGACCCGAGCAGCCAGATTGCCTGCACCATCGGCGGCAACGTGGCCGAAAACTCTGGCGGCGTGCACTGCCTCAAGTACGGGCTGACGGTGCACAACGTGCTGCGGGTGCGCGGTTTTCTCATGGATGGGCAGCCGGTCGAGTTTGGCAGCGAGGCGCTGGACGCCCCTGGCTACGACTTGCTGGCCGTCATGATCGGCAGCGAAGGCATGCTGGCTGTGGCGCTGGAGGTCACGGTAAAGCTCGTGCCCAAGCCGCAGCTGGCGCGCTGCATCATGGCCAGCTTTGACGATGTGCGCAAAGCCGGCGACGCAGTGGCGGCCGTGATTGCGGCCGGCATCATTCCAGCGGGGCTGGAGATGATGGACAAGCCCATGACTGCGGCGGTCGAAGACTTCGTGCACGCCGGCTACGACCTGAGTGCCGAAGCCATCCTGCTGTGCGAAAGTGACGGCACGCCCGAAGAGGTGGAAGAAGAAATAGGCCGCATGAGTGCGGTGCTGCGCTCTGCCGGGGCCACGGCCATTGCCGTGAGCCGCGACGAAGCCGAGCGCCTGCGCTTCTGGAGCGGGCGCAAGAACGCCTTTCCAGCCAGCGGCCGCATCAGCCCTGATTACATGTGCATGGATTCGACCATCCCGCGCAAGCGCCTGGCCGACATCCTGCTGGCGATTGCCGAGATGGAGAAAAAGTATGGCCTGCGCTGCGCCAACGTCTTCCATGCAGGCGACGGCAACCTGCACCCGCTGATCCTGTTCGATGCGAACGATCCCGACCAGCTTCGCCGCTGCGAGCTGTTTGGTGCCGACATCCTGGAGACCAGCGTGGCCATGGGTGGCACGGTGACAGGCGAGCACGGCGTGGGAGTGGAAAAGCTCAACAGCATGTGCGTGCAGTTCAGCGCCGAAGAAAACGCGCAGATGGTGGCGCTCAAGCAGGCCTTTGACCCGGCCGGACTGCTGAACCCTGGCAAGGTGATTCCGACGCTGCACCGCTGTGCCGAGTACGGCAAGATGCTGGTGCGGGCCGGGCACATCAAGCACCCGGATCTGCCCCGCTTCTGACACCGCTGATGAAACCCCTCCAAGGGCTGACGTTCCTGTTGCTCATGCAGTCGGCAGGCGAAGCCCTGTCGCACTTTCTGAAGCTGCCGGTGCCGGGGCCTGTGGTCGGCATGGTGCTGCTGCTGGCAGCCCTGCAATGGCCCCCGGTGCAAGAGACCGTGGCACCCGCTGCGGACTTTTTGCTCCGTCATCTGTCGCTGCTGTTTGTGCCGGTGGGCGTCGGCGTCATGACGCACCTGGCGCTGCTGAGCGCCTACGGGTTGCAGCTGGTGGTGGTGATCGTGCTGTCCACCTGGGTGGGCATGGCGGTCACGGCGTTGGCACTGCGCTGGCTGCAACGCAAGGCAGACCATGCACAACTTCGTTGAGCTTTGGGTCTATCTCTCGTCGGCCCCGCTGTTCGGGCTGACCGCCACCCTTGCGGTGTATGTGCTGGCGCAGGCGGTGTCGCTGCGCTCGGGGCATGCGCCCTGGGCCAACCCGGTGATGCTGTCGGTAGCGGTTCTGGCCGGCGTGCTGCTGGCCACCGGCACAGCGTACCCCACCTACTTTGCAGGGGCGCAATTCATCCACTTCCTGCTCGGGCCCGCCGTCGTGGCCCTGGGCTGGCCCCTGTGGCAGCGCCGGGCTGCGCTGCGCGCTCGCTGGGGGCGGCTGGTGCTGGCCGCTTTGCTGGGCGGCGGTGCCGCAGCCCTCAGCGCAGTGGGCCTGGGCTGGGCCTTGGGGCTGCCGGGAGACGTACTGCTATCGCTGGCCCCCAAATCCATCACCGCCCCAGTGGCCATGGGAGTGGCCTCGCAAATCGGGGGGGTACCGGCGCTGGCCGCGGTGTTTGCAGCCCTGACCGGCATGGTGGGTGCCCTCTCCGGCAGGTGGTTGTTGGATCTGCTGCGGATACCTACCGACGCCGAAGGCATGGCTGTGCGCGGGTTCGCGCTGGGCACGGCGTCGCACGGGATCGGTGCGGCCCACGCGCTGCAAGTGCACCCCGACGCAGGGGCCTACGCGGGCCTGGCCCTGGGCTTGCAAGTGGTGCTGGCAGCGCTGCTGATGCCGCTGGCTT
>JBKBUN010000047.1:0-19841 GCA_046289925.1 Burkholderiaceae bacterium
CGCGCACGCAGCCGTCCACCACCACACCCGCCCAGCCGTTGCGGGCCGCGGCGGCAGCCAGATTGCCGCCCAGCAGCGCCCGGCGCAGCGAGCCGCCACCGTCGACCACCAGCACACGGCCCTCGCCGGGGCTTTCGACCGCGGCTTTCACAGGCGTGTTGTCTTCGTAGCACTTGACGGTGACCACGGGCCCCGCAAAGCGGGTCAGGCCGCCGTAGCTGTGGAATACCGGAGGCAGCACGCGCACCCGGCCGCTGGTGTCGGACTTGACCACATCACAGAAGTCGCAGGTGCTGAAGTCAAAAAGGCTCATGGTTCGAATCTCCGCATCAAGGGCTATTGGGGGCAACGCTGCCGGTGCACCCGCGGGGCCCGCCGCGGCAGCGCAGCAACAAATGGAAGGAAAAAATCGCAGACAGCGCTTGGAAAGGCAATTCTTTGCCAGTAGCATCGCGCCATCCAGTGGGACTGCAGGTTTTCGCTGGTGAACACAGACGCATCATAGGAAAACCCAACATGGCAACTGCAAAGAAAGCCCCGGCCAAGACGACCGAGGCCGCCGCCAAGAAGCGCACCCCCAACGCCGCATTCATGAAGCCGCTGACGCCCAGCCCCGCGCTGGCCGCCATCGTGGGCTCCACGCCACTGCCGCGTACCGAAATCATCAGCAAGCTCTGGGTCTATATCAAAGCCCACAACCTGCAGGACGCCAAGAACAAGCGCAACATCAACGCCGACGCCAAACTCAAAGAGCTGTTCGGCAAGCCCCAGGTCACGATGTTCGAGCTGGCGGGCTTGATCGGCAAGCACGTCAAGTAAAGTCGCACTGCCAAAGTCGCACTGCCCGCCTGCGCCACCCGCCGCAGTCATGACCCCAAGGACCGCTTCTGCGGTCCTTTGTCGTTTCAGGGCGACAAACGGCGCCAATCAACGGATTTTCACGGCGATGCAAATGCGAATGAACCGCATTTAGCTTATCATCGCAGTCTGCACGCGCCTGCACAGCCAACCAAGCCACGCCTCTTGTTCTAGCCACTGCCGCGCCTGTGCTTTGGGTCGCCCGCCGCAATGGCGGGTCTACCACCGCACACCCTGAACCGGAGGATCTTTTGGCATCACAACGCATTCGCCGCGGCAGCAACGCCCGTGGCTCCCATCTTTCTTCTATTTCTGGCGCAGCCGACCGCGCCGCACTGCCCCTGGGCGCGCTCATGCTCGCCGCCTCCATGGGCGCAGTCGCGCAGACGGCCCCATCGGACAAGACCCTCGCCCCGGTCGTGGTCAAGGAGCGCGCTGAAGCCCCCGAAGGCAAGGACAGCGTACGCGCCACCGAATCCACCATCGGCAAGGGCAAGCAGCAGTTGCGCGATATTCCGCAATCGGTGACTGTGGTCACCGAACGCCTGATCGACGACCGCAACCTCGACACCGTCAAGGAAGCGCTCAAGAACACGGCAGGCATTACCTTCCTGGCAGCCGAAGGCGGCGAAGAAGACATTCGCCTGCGCGGCTTTGCGCTGCAAAGCACGGGCGACCTGTTCATCGACGGCATGCGCGACCCGGCCTTCTACGACCGCGACACCTTCAACCTCGACCGACTGGAACTGCTGCGCGGTTCGGCCTCGATGCTGTTCGGCCGCGGCTCCACAGGCGGTGCGGTCAACCAGGTCAGCAAGATGCCGCGCCTGATCGACGCGCACCAGGTGGACGTCACGCTGGGAAACCATAACTACCGGCGCATCACGGGCGACTTCAACATCTTGACCGGAGAAAACGCCGCGTTGCGCCTGAACGCCATGAGCACCACGGCCGACAACAACGGTGCGGGCAGCAGCATCGAAAAGAAAGGCATCGCCGGCACCTACCAGTGGGGCACGGGCACGCGCGACGAATTCGCGGTCAGCCTCTACCACCTGGACAACAAAAATGGCATGAACTACGGCATGCCCTGGATCCGGCCCACAACCACCTCGCCTGTGAGCGCCACCACCTTGCTACCGCTCGACCCAAGCCGCTACTACGGGGCGGCGAGCGACTACAACGCGGGCAACGCCACCTTTGCCACGCTGAGCCACATCCACCGCTTTGACGGCGAGGCCGAGCTCAAGACGCAACTGCGGGCGGGCCACTTCGAGCGCGACCAGCGCGCGGGTGCCATCCGCCTTGGGGCCGCGGCCTTGCAGCCAGGTGGCGTGGCCGCGTCGCTGGCAAGCTTTGGCCCGAGCACCGTGCTCACGCGCGGCACGCACCTCAAGATCCAGGACATGGACACGGTGCACCTGCAAAGCGACTTCAGCCAAAAGTTCAATGCGCTGGGGGTGCGTCATGAGCTGCTGGCGGGCTTTGACTTTGCACACGAGCAAAAGACGGTGTATGCCGCGCGCAGCGCCGCCCAGGGCGGTGTGACGCTCACCAAGCCCAACACCACGGTGGGCACCCCCAACGACGGTGCCAGTGTGGCCGAGGGCAGCCGCGTGCTGCGCACGGCCAGCGACTTCCAATCGAAGGCATGGGGCGCCTATGTGCAAGACCTGATCCAGATCGCACCGCACTGGAAGCTGCTGGCCGGCCTGCGCTACGACAACATGGACGGCAAGTACAACGCCTATGCCATCCCCACCGCAGCGCCGGGCCCGGTCACGACCACCTCTTACCGCCAGAAGATCTCGGAGTGGAGCCAGCGCGCGGGCGTGCTGTACCAGCCGAACGAACTGCAGTCGTACCACTTCTCGTACGGCACCTCGTTCAACACGTCGGGCGACACGTACTCGTACAGCGCCGCCAACGTGAACACCCCGCCAGAGGCCAGCCGCAACATCGAACTGGGAGCCAAGATCGACTCGGCCGATAAGCGCTTTACCACCCGCCTGGCACTGTTCCATTCGGCCAAGCTGCGCGAGCGCAACACCGACCCCGATCTGAACATCGCCGTGCTCTCGGGCAAGCGCCACGCGGCAGGGGCCGAAATCGACGTGACGGGCCGTCTCACGCCCAAGTGGGAAGTCTATGGCTCGTACATGTGGATGCCCATTGCCAAGATCGACGTGGGAGGCGAAGGCGCAGAAGCGCAGGGCGCACGCCCCTCCCTCACGCCGCGCCACAGCGGCACGGTATGGACCACCTACCAGATCACCCCCCAATGGCGTGTGGGCGGCGGTATCAACTTCCGCAGTTCGCAGACGCCCAACCGCAATCCAGGCTGGGCCGTGCCGGGCTATGTCACGGCCGACCTGATGGCCGAGTACACCGTGAACGACCGCTACACGATCAAGGCCAACCTGACCAATGTGACCAACAAGCTCTACGCCGACGCTATTTACAGCGGTCACTACGTGCCAGGTGCCGGTCGCCTCTTCCAGGTCACGGCCAGCGCCAAGTTCTGACCGACGGGCACTGCGCCCATCCCTGCCGCCCCTGCCCGGGGCGGCTTTTTGCTTTTCAAGGAGACACTGCATGCTGCTGGAGATTCCCGCCCTGCTGACCCCCGACGAAGTGGCCCACGCACGCCGGCTGCTGGAAGATGCCCCCTGGGCCGATGGCCGCGACAGCGCGGGCAGCCAAGCACGCCAGGCCAAAAACAACGAACAACTGCCGCGCGACAGCGCCGCAGCCCAGGCGATTTCGGCACTCATCATGCAGGCACTAGACCGCAGCCCACTGTTTCTCACTGCCACGCTGCCCAAGCGCATCTTCCCGCCGCGCATCAACCGCTACGGCGGTACGGCCAACGCGTATGGCGACCATGTGGACAGCGCCATCCGCCAGATGGTGGACCGGCGCGAACGCCTTCGTACCGACATCTCGTGCACGGTGTTCCTGTCAGATCCACACGAATACGAGGGCGGTGAGCTGTGCATCGACGACACGTTCGGCAGCCAGGAGATCAAGCTCGCTGCG
Source organism: Burkholderiaceae bacterium (assembly GCA_046289925.1). Taxonomy (GTDB): domain Bacteria; phylum Pseudomonadota; class Gammaproteobacteria; order Burkholderiales; family Burkholderiaceae_C; genus Acidovorax_G. The sequence goes on from JBKBUN010000047.1 coordinate 3,898, forward strand.
GGCGACGCCGTGATCTACCCCGGCACCAGCGTGCACCAAGTGCGACCCGTCACCCGAGGGTACCGGTTGGCCAGCTTTTTCTGGATCGAAAGCATGGTGCGCAGCGACGAGCAGCGCCGGTTGCTCTACGAGATGGACATGGCCCTGCTGGCATGGCGGCAGGAGCATGGCGAATCGCGCTCCACCGTGGCCCTCACGGGCACATACCACAACCTGCTGCGCATGTGGGCCGATACCTGAGCAGCACCTGCCTGAGACATCCCTAATGCAGCACCTCCCCGATGCCATTTCCCTGGCCGACTATGAAAATGCGGCCCGCACGCGCCTGCCCGCCGGCCCCTGGGCCTACTTTCAGGGCGGCGCGGGTGACGAGATTACCCAGCGCCGCAACGCCGAGGCCTGGCAGACCCACACCCTAAGGCCCCGCGTAATGCGCACGCTGGCCGGTGGCCACAGCCGCAGCACCCTGCTGGGCCGACCGCTGGCCTGCCCCGTGCTGGCAGCACCCGTGGCCTACCAGCGCATGGCCCATGCAGACGGCGAGATCGGCACCGCGCTTGCCGCATCGGTGCTGGGCATGGGCATGGTGCTGAGCACGCAGTCGAGCACCCCCCTGGAAGACGTGGCGCACGCGGCAGGCGACCGTGCCACCCGTGGCCCGCTCTGGTTCCAGCTGTACCTACAGCCCGATCGCGGGCTCACCCACTCACTCGTGCAACGCGCCGAAAACGCCGGCTACGACGCGATCGTGCTCACGGTCGACGCGCCCTGTCAGGGCGTGCGGGACCGCGAGCGGCGCGCGGGCTTTCGCCTGCCACCCAGCATCCGCGCGGTGCACCTGCCACCAACCGAGGCTCCGTTTCCCCCGACTGAACACCGCGGCTCGCCCCTGTTCGACGGCCTGCTGGCACAGGCCCCCACTTGGGACGACCTGGCCTGGTTGTGCACGCAGACCACGCTGCCGGTGCTGGTCAAAGGCGTGCTGCACCCCGACGACGCGCGGCTGGCCGTACAGCACGGAGCGGCCGGCGTGATTGTGTCCAACCACGGTGGCCGCACGCTGGATACCGCTCTGACCACGGCCCGGGCCCTGCCCGATATCTGCGCTGCACTGGAGGGTGCAGTGCCTGTGCTGGTGGATGGCGGAATTCGCCGCGGCACCGACGTGCTCAAGGCACTGGCACTGGGCGCGCAGGCAGTGCTCATCGGGCGACCGCTGGTGCACGGCCTGGCCTGCGGCGGCACGCACGGCGTGGCCCATGTGCTGCGCCTGCTGCACGACGAGTTCGAGGCGGCCATGGCGCTGTGCGGATGTCGAACGCTGAGCGACATACAGCCCGGGCTGCTGGTCTGAGCGTCCAAGGCAATCCCCCGTGCAAAACTTGATTTACATGCAGCAATTGCAAATGCGATAGATTCGCATTTATAATCACACAATCAACCATTCGCTCCCTGTCTGTCACTATGATCGTCTGTGTCTGCCGCCGCGTCTCCGACCGCGACATTGCGCGCCACGCCCGAGCCGGCATGGACTTTGACGAAATCCAGTTCGAGTTGGGCGTTGCCACCCAGTGCGGACGCTGCGAAGGCTGCGCCCGCGAGGTGATCGCGCAGTGCAGCAGCTCCCAACCCGTGGCCGCCGCGCACAACCGCGTGGGGCCTGTTGTCTGGCTCGCCGCCGAGCGCTCTCCCGTATGCCCATCGTCTCTACACTTGCAGGCAGCCTGATTCTGGTGGCCGCCGCTGCGTGGTGGGTGTTGCGCTGTGACGCCTGAGGCCTTCGGCCCCATGCTGCGCAGCGGGTGCACCGACCGCCGGTGCCGCCGTTTCTCCTTTGTTTATGTCTGCAACCGACCGCTTCTCCCATCCTGCACGCACCCAGCGCAATGCGCTGATCGTCGGTGCCATCGTGCTCGCGCACGTGGCGGTGATCTGGGCCATCCAATCGGGCCTGGCCCGCAAGGCAGTCGAAGTCATCGTGCCGGCCGAGTTGCTCAGCGAATTCATTGCGCCCCCCGCCCCGCAGGTGGCTCCGCCGCCACCCGCGCCACCGGCACCGGTCACCCCCAAGCCACCTGTGCCCAAGGCGGCAGCACCGCGCCCGGCTCCACAGCCATTGGCCATTGCCGACCCGGCTCCGGCACCGAACGCGCCCACAGGCACGCCCACGCCCCAGCCCCCCGCCCCGCCGCTTGATGTACCGGTGGCCGCCGCCCCTGCTCCCGCCCCGACAGCCCCGGCAGCCGCCCCCGCCCCGGCAGCCGCCCCGCGCGTCGAACTGCCGTCCAGCGACGCTGCGCACTTGAACAACCCCAAGCCCCCGTACCCACCGATGAGCAAGCGCATGGGTGAGCAAGGCAAGGTGGTGGTGCGCGTGCTGATCGGCGCCGACGGCACACCCCAGAAAGTCGAACTCAACCAGTCCAGCGGCTTTGACCGGCTGGACCGCCAGGCACTGGACACTGTGATGCGCTGGCGCTTCGTGCCAGGCAAGCGCAACGGCACGCCCGAGGCCATGTGGTATCTGCAGTCGATCAACTTCGTTCTCGAATAAGTTTTTCAGGAGTTTTCATGGAATCGCATTTCGGCATTGCCAACGTCTGGACCCAAGGGGACTTCGTCACCCGGGCGGTCGCCATCATCCTGCTGGGGATGTCCCTGGCCTCGTGGATCGTCATCGTGATCAAGGCCCTGGATCTGGTGCGCTTCAAAAAACACGCCCGCGCTGCGCAAGATTTCTGGCACAGCGAGGACTTCGCCGCTGGTCTGGACAAATTGGGCACGGACCCGACCAATCCGTTCCGCCATTTGGTGCTGGAAGGCCGTGAAGCCACGGCCCACCACCGCAACACCAAGGCGCACCTGCACGACACGCTGGACGTGAGCGACTGGGTCACGCGCTGCCTGCGCAACTGCATCGACGAGTTCACCGCGCGCATGCAGTCGGGCTTGGCCATTCTGGCCTCGGTGGGCTCGACCGCGCCGTTCATCGGCCTGTTCGGCACCGTCTGGGGCATCTACCACGCGCTGGTGGCCATTGGCCTGTCGGGGCAGTCCACCATCGACCGGGTGGCAGGCCCCATCGGCGAGGCGCTGATCATGACTGCCTTGGGTCTGGCGGTGGCCATTCCGGCGGTGCTGGGCTACAACGCGCTGGTGCGCGGCAACAAAGCCATCCTGAACCGCCTCAACAGCTTTGCACACGACCTGCACGCCTACTTCGTGACCGGCGCCCGCGTGAACATCCACACCCCAGGCGAGGCGGCCAAAGTGCTGCCCATCAAGAAAGGGGCCTGAGCATGGCCTTCGGCACCCAAGACAGCGACGACGACGTGATGAACGAAATCAACATGACGCCCCTGGTGGACGTCATGCTGGTGCTGCTCATCATCTTCATCATCACCGTGCCGGTGATGAAGCATTCGGTGAACGTGGACCTACCCCGCGCCACCAACCAGCCCGAGAACGTCAAACCCGAAACCGTACGCCTGAGCGTGGCAGCCGACGGCCAGTACTTCTGGAACGAGTCCAAGATCAGCGACGAAGAACTACCGTTGCGCCTGCAGGCCGAGGCTGTGCGCGATCCGCAGCCAGACCTGCACATCCGCGGGGACAAGGAAGTGCGCTACGAGCGCGTGGCGCAGGCCATGGCCATGGCCCAGCGCGCTGGCGTGCGCAAGATCGGCTTTGTGACCGAGCCGACGCAGTGAACGCCCGGCCCGCTGCCTTCGGCGGGTCGGCCAATGCCCCATCAGAGCGGGCGCTCTGAAGCCGCACAAGAAAGCACCGGCGCCGGTCCCCGCCACCCCGGCCCCGCCCCTTGACAGCGCCATCGGCGGCTCGCGCCAGCGGGCTCTGCGGAGCTTGACCCTAGGAGTCCGTCGGGCTTGGGGCATCGAAAGCGAACATGAGCCCGGAGAGGACCGTTTTCGCCGTGTTTGCAGCCCCATAGTGGGGCTATGAGGCCCAAAGACGGTGAAAAATGGACCGCTGCGGCCCATTTGCAGCCGACGATTCCCAAGTCCGACAGACTCCTAGGTTGACCAGACGGCGCCCGCATCGGCCTCGCGCCGCTCAGCCCTGTGACCATGCGCACCGCGCTTGCGCACTGGCCCGCAGCCACCTCCGATCTGACCGCCGCGCGCAACAACTGACGCTGAGGCCGAGACTGAGACTGATACCAATGAATGCAACACAGCACTTGACTCACAAGTGAGAATCACTATCATTTGCATCTGTAGCGACGTTTCAGAATTTCCCAATCATGCAAGCCAGTTCCCTCGCACCCGCCCTGCCCCTTCAGACCTCTGCCCCTGGGGTCTGTGACGCACGCGATGGCTCGGCCCCGCCCTGCAGCACCGGCAACGCCCAGGCGCTGGACAGCCAAGACCTGCTGCGCGGCCACAAAGCCGTGACCATCGCCCACAACGGCGCGCTCTACCGCCTGCAGGCTACCAAACTGGGCAAACTCATCCTGACCAAATAGGTTTCATCGTGGGGCGACTCCCGGGCTGTCATGCAGCCCGCCCGGGTCGTTTTGGCCAGCCAACGGGGAGACCCGCGTAGCCAGGCTTTTTTTCGCACTTTTGTCCCACTTCTCACACGACCGTGCGCAGGCGTCTTGCAGATCGCCCGTACGCAAAAAAGCCAGCCCATGGGCTGGCTTTTTTTCATGCATCAAATAGGCTGCTCGTGCTCTACGAATATTGAGATAGTGCTCTATATTTGATAGCAAACCGATGCTGCCATCGATGCGATGGCGGCACGCCTGTCACAGCCCCAGCGCTGCGATGCCTGCGCGCGCGATCTGCGCATCTTCGGTCGACTTCACGCCGCTCACGCCCACTGCACCCAGGCATTGGCCGTCTTTGAGGATCGGCACGCCGCCTTCGAGCAGGCCGTCGATGGTGGGCGCGCTCAGGAAGGACATACGACCACCATTGATGATGTCTTCATACACCTTGCTCTCGCGGCGGCCCAGGGCGGCCGTGCGGGCCTTGGACGTCGCAATGTGCGACGAGATGGCAGCGGCGCCGTCCAGGCGCTGCAGCCACAGCAGGTGACCGCCGTCGTCCACGATGGCGATGGTCACAGCCCACTGGTTCTTTAGGGCCTCGGCTTCGGCGGCCGCGGCAATGGCCTTCACGTCGGCCAGTTCGAGTTCGTGCTTTGTTTTCATGGATCGGTTTCCTGATGAGAAATAGGTCTGCGCGGCGACCGGCCGGGGGCAGGCGCGTTGCACTGGCGGCCGAGCATACCGGGTTCTCCCAGCGCCCGCTCTGCCCGCAAAGGTGAAGGAATGCTGACCTCAATATGCCGAATCGGGTGCGGTTATTGCCTTGCGGGCGAAAGCGCCCCCTAGAATCCAATCAGCCTGCAAGCGGTGCAGGCCACACAGGAGATACACATGAACGATCAAGTCACCATGGGCCATGCCGCGGGCTACAGCCTGTCGCAGGAACAGCGGCACAAGGTGTTGCGCAACACGTACTGGCTACTGGCACTGAGCCTGCTGCCGACCGTGCTCGGCGCCTGGCTGGGTGTGGCCACGGGCATCACGCGCTCGCTCAGCGGCGGGATCGGGCTGATCGTGTTCCTCGGCGGCGCGTTCACTTTCATGTTCGCCATCGAGAAGACCAAGCACTCGGCCGCGGGCGTGCCGGTGCTGCTCGCGTTCACGTTCTTCATGGGCCTGATGCTCTCGCGCCTGATCGGCATGGTGCTGGGCTTCAAGAACGGCTCCGAGCTGATCATGACGGCGTTTGCCGGCACGGCAGGCGTGTTCTTCGTCATGGCCAGCCTAGCCAGCGTGATCAAGCGCGATCTCTCGGGCATGGGCAAGTGGCTGTTCGTGGGCGCGCTGGTGCTCATGGTGGGGGCGGTGATCAACGTGTTTGTCGGCTCCACCGCGGGCATGATGGCGATCTCGGTGGCGGCTATCGGCATCTTCAGCGCCTACATGCTGTACGACCTCAAACAGATTCTGGACGGTGGCGAGACCAACTACATCAGCGCCACGCTGGCGCTGTACCTGGACATCTTCAACGTGTTCCAGAGCCTGTTGGCCCTGCTGGGCATCATGGGCGGAGAGAACGAGTAAGCCGCGCGTCACGATTCCCAGGGGCGCTTACAGCCGCGAGCGCAACGCTCCCACCGGAGCCGTGCGCGTCTTCGGAGCCCCATCTGCCACGCGCTGCGGTGGTTCTCCTCAACTCTGCGGCGTCGCGGCCGATAATGGAGAGAACATGCGCACGCGCCCTCTTTCTCTCTTGGTCTACACGGGTCTGCTGGCAAGCCTGTTGCTGCTGTCGGGTTGCGAGTTGCAGATCCCGGGCATGGGGCCCAGCGCGGCCGCCGTCCGCGAGGCCGAGTCCAAGGCCATTGGTGGAGCGTGCCGCCATGCATTGCGGGGTCTGGAAGACTGCTACACCCTGAACCCCAAAGCCTCCAAATCGGCCATCTTTGAAGGCTGGCGCGAAATGGACCAGTACATGCGCGAGAACAAGATCGAAGGCACGCCCTCGGTCATCAAGCCACCAGAGAAGCCGACCAAGCCCGCGCGACGCGAGCCCGCCGAAGAGACATGAGCGCCCAGCCGCCCGGCAGGCCAGGGGCGGCAATGGGCGGCTGACGGTGGAGGGTCAGTCCACCTTGTCGAACACCGCCATGCTCTCCACATGGGCGGTGTGCGGGAACATGTTGACCATGCCCGCCGCAGTACAGCGGTAACCCGCCAGGTGCACCAACAGCCCCGCATCGCGGGCCAGGGTCGCGGGGTTGCAGCTCACGTACACGATGCGGCGCGGTGGCTGCCATTGCGCAGCCCCCTCGGGCAGTGGCCCTGCACCGTCGGCACCGCGGCGCGCCTGCTCAATGTCGGCCAGCGCCTTGGCCAGCGCAAAAGCGCCTTCGCGCGGAGGATCCACCAGCCATTTGTCGGCCACGCCGTCGGCCACCAGCGTGGCTGGCGTCATCTCGAACAGGTTGCGTGCGACGAACCGAGTGGGTGCCAGCGGCCGCTGGCCAGCAGGCCACGTCTGGTTGTGGCGCACGTTCTCGCGCGAACGGGCTACCAGGGCCTCACTGCCCTCGATGCCCAGCACCTCGCGCGCCTGCGTGGCAAGGGGCAGCGTAAAGTTGCCGAGGCCACAGAACCAATCGATCACGCGCTCGTGCGGCTGCACGTCCAGCAGGCGCAACGCGCGCGTTACGAGGACTCGGTTGATGTGCGGATTGACCTGCGTGAAGTCGGTGGGCTTGAAGGGCATGTGGATGCCGAAGTCCGGCAAGCCATAAGCCAGCATCGCGCCACCTTCGTCGAGCCGGTGTACGGTGTCGGGCCCCTTGGGCTGCAGCCACCACTGCACGCCGTGCTCGGCGGCAAACGCGCGCAGGCGGGCCACGTCGGCCGCACTCAGCGGCTCCAAGTGGCGCAGCACCAGGGCCGTGACCTCGTCACCGCAAGCCAGCTCGATCTGCGGGCAGGTGTCGCGCGCCTCCATGGCCCCAATGAGCGCGCGCAGCGGCCGCAGCATCGCACTCACATGGGATGGCAGCACCGGGCAGACCTCCATGTCAGCCACATACCGGCTCTTGCGCTCGTGAAAGCCCACCAGTACCACGCCCTTTTTGGCCACGTAGCGCACCGACAGACGGGCGCGGTAGCGATAGCCCCAGGCCGGCCCTTCGATCGGGCGCAGCAAGGTCTGCGCGCGCACCTTGCCCAGATGCCAGAGGTTGTCTTCCAGCACCCGTTGCTTGACGGCGACCTGGGCGCGCGGATCCAGGTGCTGCATCTTGCAGCCGCCGCAGGCGCCCGCATGCAGGCCGAAATGCGGACACTCGGGCCGTACACGCTGCGACGACTCGCGGTGCACGGCCAGCAGGCTGGCCTGCTCCCAGTTGTTCTTTTTGCGGTGGGTGTTGGCGCTCACCCATTCCGTGGGCAGAGCGCCGTCGATGAACACCACCTTGCCATCGGCCTTGCGCGCCACGCCCTGGGCGTCGAGGTCCATGGCGTGCACATGGAGGGCGTTGTCCGGCACGCTGGCCGGGCGCTCTGCGCGCACTAAGGCCGCAGCATCGGCGGAATCGGTGGCGGTGGTGTTGTCGTGGGGGAGGGATGCGGCTTCACTCATGCCCCGATTGTCTCAGGCGCAGCGCCCGCACCCGCCCCCGATGCGCGCGCCCGTGCAGGTGCGCAGCCTATACGTGCACCGCTGCGTTCACCCGCGGTCTGCGCGGGCCGGGCGAGAAGACGAAGGCTCACCCGCCCCTGCGGCGGAGCCCTGCGCCAGGCGGTTGATCGGCGTGTCGCAACCGTACGAATCGGCCGAGAACACCAGGCGGGCTCCGGGCATCACACTGGGCACCGTCTGGTGCAGCGGACGCGACATGTCTACCGGGGGTTCGGCGTCGCGGTACACGATCTGGCCATCCGGCGCGTACACCACGTAGCAAGCAGCCGATGCCGTGGTGCTGAACAGAGCCGAGGCCGACAAGGCCAACGCAAACTTCGCGGACAAGGTCATGACAAGTGCTCCTCGCGGGCCGCAGGGCCACGCAACGGCAGCATTATGCGGCGCATGGCGGACCCGCCCAAGCCACCGTTGCGCGGGCGCAAGCCTCAGCCCAGCGGCAAATGGTTGCTGTGCTTGACCTCTTCCATCACCGCATAGGTACGCGTTTCGCGCACCCCGGGCAGTTGCCACAACACATTGCCCGCAAACACCCGATAGGCGTTCATATCGGCCGACCGCGTCTTGAGCAGGTAGTCGAAGCCGCCGGCCACCATATGGCATTCCATGATCTCGGGGTGCACCTGCACGGCGGCCTTGAACTGGTCGAACACGTTGGGAGTGGTGCGGTCGAGCAGCACCTCGACAAACACCAGCATGCCGGCCCTGAGCTTGAGCGGATTGAGCCGCGCCTCATAGCCCAGGATGAAGCCCTCGCGCGTGAGGCGCTGCACCCGCGACTGCACCGCCGTGGGTGACAAAGCCACCTGTTCGGCCAGGCGCAGGTTCGAGATGCGCCCGTCCTGCTGCAAAAGGCCCAGGATTTTGCGGTCAATTCGATCTATTGAGTACATTGCTTGCGTTTATTTTAGTGATTTTCACTATTTTCAATATCCAATTTGGTGATTTATCCAACACAGCTCGAATCATCATCACGCAAGTGCAGGCAGCGCTCTGCCCATACCCCATCCATCCGCCGCGCTCACAACGAGATCCTTCATGACATCCACCGCACTGCCCCTGCTGACGCCCCTGCCCGCGCACACCAGCCCGCTGCGCGCGGCCATTACGGCGGCCTGCCGCCGCCCCGAGCCCGAGGCCCTTGCCCCCCTGCTGGAGATGGCCCGCCTGCCTGCGCCTGCAGCCGCAGCGGTGCAATCTGTGGCGCTGCAGTTGGCCGGCGCGCTGCGCCAGCGCGGCGCGGGAAGCGGTCGTTCGGGCCTGGTGCAGGGGCTGCTGCAAGAGTTCTCGCTGTCCTCGCAGGAGGGCGTGGCGCTGATGTGTCTGGCGGAGGCGCTGCTGCGCATTCCGGACCGCGCCACGCGCGACGCGCTCATCCGCGACAAGATCCGCGACGGCGACTGGCAGGCCCATCTGGGCCGCAGCACCTCGCTGTTCGTCAACGCCGCGGCCTGGGGCCTGCTGCTCACCGGCAAGCTGGTGTCTACGCACAGCGAAGGCAAGCTTTCGTCTGCCCTGCTGCGCCTGACGGCACGCGGCGGCGAGCCGCTGGTGCGCAAGGGCGTGGACATGGCCATGCGCATGATGGGCGAGCAGTTTGTGACCGGCGAAACCATTGGCGAGGCCCTGGTCAACGCCCGCCGCCTGGAAGCGCAAGGCTTTCGCTACTCGTACGACATGCTGGGCGAAGCCGCGCTGACGGCCGCCGATGCCGACCGCTACATGGCGGCCTACGAAGAGGCCATCCATGCCATTGGCAAGGCCTCGGCCGGGCGCGGCATCTACGAAGGCCCGGGCATCTCCATCAAGCTCAGCGCCCTGCACCCACGCTACAGCCGTGCCCAGATCGACCGCGTGATGGGCGAGCTGGCACCGCGCGTGCTGCGTCTGGCCGAACTGGCGCAGCGCTACGACATCGGCCTGAACATCGACGCCGAAGAAGCCGACCGGCTCGAACTCTCGCTCGACCTGCTAGAAGCCCTGTGCCACGCGCCATCGCTGGCCGGCTGGTGCGGTATCGGCTTTGTGGTGCAGGCTTACCAGAAGCGCTGCCCCTACGTGATCGATTTCGTGATCGACCTGGCCCGCCGCACAGGCCGCCGCATCATGGTGCGCTTAGTCAAGGGTGCATACTGGGACAGCGAGATCAAGCGCGCACAGGTCGATGGCCTGACCGACTACCCGGTGTACACGCGCAAGGTGCACACCGACGTGTCTTACATCGCCTGCGCCCGCAAACTGCTCGCAGCGCCCGATGCGGTATACCCGCAATTTGCCACGCACAACGCGCAGACCGTGGCCACCATCCACCAACTGGCCGGGCCCAACTACTACGCAGGCCAGTACGAATTTCAGTGCCTGCACGGCATGGGCGAGCCGCTGTACGAGCAGGTGGTGGGCCAGGTGGCCGACGGCAAACTCCACCGCCCCTGCCGCATCTACGCGCCCGTGGGCACGCACGAAACGCTGCTGGCCTACCTGGTGCGCCGCCTGCTGGAAAACGGCGCCAACACCTCTTTCGTGAACCGCATCGCCGACAGCAGCATTCCGCTCGAATCGCTGGTGGTCGCCCCCGTCGATGCCGTGGACGCGCTGGCGCGCGAAGAAGGCCAGGCCGGCTTGCCCCACCCGCGCATTCCGCTGCCACGCGACCTGTACGGCGCCAGTCGCCGTAACTCTGCTGGAGTAGACCTGTCCAGCGACGCCGTGTTGGAGGCTCTAGCCCATACCCTGCAAAGCGGCATGGCCCACACCTGGGAGGCCGCTGCGCTGCTGGCCTGTGCCAGCGCGCCAGGCGCTGCCCAGCCCGTGCACAACCCGGCCGAACACCGCGACGTGGTGGGCACGGTGCGCGAAGCCTCAGAGGCCGACGTGGACGCCGCCCTGGAATGCGCCGAACGCAGCGCTGCGAGTTGGGCCGCCACCGCACCGGTCGACCGTGCCGCCTGCCTGCTGCGCGCGGCCGATGTGATGGAGGCGCGCATGGCTGCGCTCATGGGCTTGCTCATGCGCGAAGCCGGCAAGACCGCCGCCAACGCCGTGGCCGAAGTGCGCGAGGCGGTGGACTTTCTGCGCTACTACGCCACGCAGGTGCAGCGCGACTTCCACAACAGCACGCACCGGCCGCTGGGCGTGGTGGTCTGCATCAGCCCCTGGAACTTCCCGCTGGCCATCTTCACCGGCCAGGTGGCGGCCGCGCTGGCCGCAGGCAACACCGTGCTGGCCAAGCCGGCCGAGCAGACGCCGCTGATAGCAGCCGAGGCGGTGCGGATCCTGCTCGCCGCCGGTGTGCCCCCTGGCGCGCTGCAACTGCTGCCAGGGCGTGGCGAAACGGTGGGTGCGCGCCTGGTGGCCGACGCCCGCGTGGCCGGCGTCATGTTCACCGGCTCCACCGAAGTCGCCCGCCTGCTTCAGCGCAGCGTGGCCCAGCGCCTGCGGCCCGACGGCGAACCCGTGGTACTGATCGCCGAAACCGGCGGCCAGAACGCGATGATCGTGGATTCTTCGGCACTGGTCGAACAGGTGGTGGGCGACGCGGTGGCCTCGGCGTTCGACAGCGCAGGTCAGCGCTGCTCAGCCCTGCGCGTGCTGTGCGTGCAAGAAGAAGTGGCCGACCGCGTGATCACCATGCTCGAAGGCGCAATGGCCGAGTTGCGCGTGGGCCACCCGGCAGCGCTGCACACCGACGTAGGCCCCGTGATCGACGCTGAAGCGCGCGCAGGCATCGAGCGCCATATCGAAGCCATGCGTGCCCGCGGCCGCCGTGTGCACCAGTTGCAGGTGCCAGCCGACGTGCTGGCCCGCGGCACCTTTGTGCCCCCCACACTGATCGAGCTGCAGCACATGGGCGAGCTGGAGCGCGAAGTCTTCGGCCCCGTACTGCACGTGCTGCGTTATCCGCGCGCCGGGCTCGACGCCCTGCTCGACCAAATCCAGGCCACGGGCTATGGCCTCACGCAAGGACTGCACACGCGCATCGACGAGACCATCGAACACGTGCTGGCCCGCAGCCACGCGGGCAACCTCTACGTCAACCGGAACATGGTGGGTGCCGTGGTTGGCGTGCAGCCCTTTGGAGGCGAGGGCCTGTCGGGCACAGGCCCCAAGGCCGGTGGGCCGCTGTACCTGCTGCGCCTGCTGGCGCAGCACCCGGGCACCATCAGCGTGACCGCCGAAGCCACAGCCACCGACACCGACGGCATGCAGGCGCTGCGAGGCCCACTTGACACCCTGATCCATTGGGCCCACACCCAGGGCCACACCGCGCTGGCCGCAGCCGCCACCCAGTACGCCAGCCGCAGCGTGGCAGGCCTACGCTGCACCCTGCCCGGGCCCACTGGAGAGCGCAACACCTACGTGCTGCAGCCACGCGCCCACACGCTCTGCCTGGCAGACAACGCACACGACCTGCTCGCCCAACTCGCGGCTGTGCTCGCCGTGGGTGGCACGGCCCTCTGGCCAGACACGCACAGCGCACTGCGCGACACCCTGCCCGACGTCGTGCAGACCCGCATTCGGCTGGTGCCCGCCACGCCACTGCCCGCAGCCGACGTGCCGCTCGACGCCGTGCTGCACCAGGGCACAGAGGCTGCGCTGCGCGCCTGCTGCGCCGCCCTGGCCGCGCGCCCCGGCCCAATTGTGGCTGTCACGGCGCTCCCCCCGGGCAGCCATGAGATCCCGCTCGAACGCCTGCTGCTCGAACGCTCTGTCAGCGTGAACACCGCAGCCGCTGGCGGCAACGCCAGCTTGATGACCATGGGATGACCCGCCAGACGCTGGCGGGCGCATCCAACTGCGGTTTCCAGGAGCCTGTCGGGCTTGGGGTGTCGAAAGCGAACATGAGCCCCCGCGAGGACCGTTTTCGCCGTGTTTGCGGCCCCATAGCGGGGCTATGAGGCCCAAAGACGGAGGCCAATGGACCGCTGGGGCCCATTGGCCATTGGCATGCAGCCGACGATTCCCAAGTCCGACAGTCTCCCGGGCCCACGCGCTGCGCCAGGCGTTGCGTGTGCCGTGCAGTGCCGCAGCACGTGCAAGCACTGGACGGGCCGCTTGCGCCCGCAAGCACCTACCGAGCGTACCGCTGCGCTGCAGCCAATGCGGCCCAGCACAAGACCCCCTGACATCTCCCGCTTCGCGCACCGCAGTCGTGCCCACCTGCCCGGGCTCTGTGCACAGAGCAAGCCTCCTGCCGCCCGCTCACGCCCATTGCCGCACAACATTTCGCATGCAGAACACTGCCGATACAAGGCGGTTCACAGGCGAAAAAAAAAGCGCCAGATCAAAATCTGGCGCTTTGCGTTTTGGGGTGGCTGATGGGACTCGAACCCACGACAACAGGAATCACAATCCTGGACTCTACCAACTGAGCTACAGCCACCGTAGCCCGCAATTATAACCATAAAAAGGCGGCTTTCTTTCGAAAGCCGCCTGATCAGCGCGTGCCGACTGCGTCAGCCTTCCGCGGAGGATGGGCGCGGGACCTTGATCTGCACCTTGAAGCGCTGCTTGAGCAGTTCGTAATAGGCCAGCCCTTCGGCCGTGCCCAGCCACTGGGCGTAGATCTGGCGTTGCTGGGCCAGTTCGGCCTCTGGCGTCGCAGGACGCTCTGCGATGCGGTTGACTTTGAGCACAGCATAGCCTTGGTCACCCAGATCGACACCGGTCCATGCCGGCAGCTTGTCGGTCTTGACACGCAGCGCCGCATCGATGATGGCGCGCGGCTGGCCCTGCGGCTGATCACGGGCAATGACTACGGGTGCGCCGAGACCGGTGGCACTGTCGGGCGCCGCCGTCCAGGCTGCGAGCTTGGCTTGCCCCTCTTGGCGCGCCATGTCAGCAGCGCGTTGGGCCACCAGCAGGCGGCGTGCACGGTCCTTGACTTCGTCAAACGGCAAGGTTTTGGCAGCCTGGTACTCGGTGATACGGCCTGCGACCAGTTGGCTGGGACCTGTCTCCACGGCTTCGGTGTTGCGCTTGCTCGTGATCGACTCGCTGGCGAACAGGGCTGCGAGGAACTTGGGGTTGGCCAGCGGGCCTACAGCAGCCGGGCCCGGATCGCGCGTCACGCCCTTGGCGGTTTGCACCTTGAGCTTGAGCTTTTCGGCCACGGGCTGCAGGCTATCAGCCTGTTCGTACACGCTGTTAGAGAAGGTTTCGGCAACTTCCGCGAACTTGCGGCGGGCCAACTGCTGCTTGAGCTCGGACACCAGGGTCGGTCGCAGCTCTTCGAGCGAAGGACGGCGCGGCGTCTTCACATCGGTGAGTTGGATGATGTGATAGCCAAAATCGGTTTCCACCACATCGCTGATCTCGCCTTTATGGAGCGCAAAGACGGCTTCTTCGAAGGGCTTGACCATGGCACCGCGGGCAAAGAAGCCCAGGTCACCGCCGCTGGGAGCGGAACCCGTGTCTTCGGAGTTTTTGCGGGCCAGTTCGGCAAAGCTGCCGGGCGACTTGCGCACCTGCTCCAGCAGCGCTTGCGCGCGAGCCTTGGCCTTCTCGCGATCTGCAGCGGCCATGCTTTGCGGCGCATTGATGAGGATGTGGCTCGCGCGGCGCTCTTCCTTGCCCGCAAGCCGATCGAGATTTTCCTGATAGTAGGTCTTGAGGTCTTCCTCCGGCACGGTGATGGAGGCCATCACGCTGTCGAGGTCGAGCACCACATACTCCACGGAAGCCTGCTCGGTCTGCTGAAACTGGGCGGGCTTGGACTCGTAGTACGCCTGTACCTCAGCATCGGTGGGCTGAATCTTGGCGCTGAAATCTTCTGGCTTGAAGCGCAGGATCTGCACTTCGCGGCGCTGGTAGAGGGCGTCCATGGCTTGCTGGCGCTGCGTTTCCGTACCAAAAGCCGAGGTAACGATGCCGCCCATCACCTGGCGCATGGTCAAATCCCGACGGACATTGGCCTCGAAACCTTCCGGGGTGAGCCCCTGGGCTGCCACCAGCGCCTGGTAAGCCTGCGTGTCCAGAGTACCGTCTGGACGACGGAGTTGTGCGATGGCCGGGATCGACTGAAGCTCCTGCGCCAGACGCGCATCGCTGGTGGTCAAGCGAAGGTCCTTGATGGCTGCTGCGAACACACGGTCGCGCACCAGGCGCTCCAGCGTCGCATAGCGGGCCTGCGGCGAATCGAGCAACTTGGGGTCAATGCCAGGCGACTGCGCACGCAGGCGGTCGGCTTCCACGCGGTGAGCGTTGTCCCAATCGGCCTGCGTGATGTCGTGACCATCAACACGCGCCACCACCGGGCTTTTCTCGTTGAAGTACTTGGCGTCGATGCCCACCAGCACGAACGAGGGAATGATCAGCAAGAACAACAAGAACATCACGATCTTGGAGTGCTTGCGGATGGATTCAAACATGGTCGATCTTTCAGAGACAAAAAGAAAAGGCGAACTGGCGTCCGCCTTTGTCCGGCCGTGCGCTGATACGCTCCTACCCCTTAAGGGAGCAGCCCCTCAGTAGCGCTGCCCACATGACAGAGAGTGCGGCACTACCTGGCGCTGGCGATGATTCTAGCGACTCCACCATCAGCCCTATGTGCCCGGCACCGTCAGGCTTGGACACAAACTGCCAAGCCCTTCAGTGGCGGTGCTGCAGGCTCCTCCTGGCAGAGCAATACTCCGTGCAGCAGCAAGACCACTTCAACCAGGTGAGCGCGCCTACAAGGCGCAACTTCAACGGACATCAGAACTTTTCAGTGCGAACAAGCGGTCCACTGCGGTTTCTAGGAGTCTGTCG
>JBKBUN010000048.1:0-19826 GCA_046289925.1 Burkholderiaceae bacterium
GCAGCCGCGCCGAGCCCCCCAGTTCTGGCAGATCCACGATGGCCGCCCCTTCGAACACCGTGGCGCCGAGCTTTTCGAGCAGTTTTTTGCCTGCCATCATGGTGCCCCCGGTGGCGATCAGGTCGTCGATCAGCAGGACACGATCACCTGTCCGCACTGCATCGGTGTGCAGCTCGACGGTGGCGCTGCCGTACTCGAGCTCGTAGGTCTCCTCGACCGTGGTGAATGGCAGCTTGCCCTTTTTGCGGATCGGTACGAAGCCCACATTCAGCTCGTAGGCCACGACTGCACCCAGGATGAATCCCCGAGCGTCCAGCCCCGCCACCACATCCGGGCGCATTCCGCGGTCCATGTAGCGGTGTACGAAAGCGTCGATCAGCACCCTGAACACCTTGGGGTCTTGCAGCAGGGGCGTGATGTCGCGGAATTGGACGCCCGCAGACGGCCAGTCTGCCACGGTTCGGATGTGTTGGCGCAGGTAGTCGTTGACGCTCAGAGCTTGCATAGCGGGGAGGAGTTGCGGGACGGAGAGGGGCCCGAGTGTATCCATCACCATACGCGTGCCAACCAGTGCTGCCAGCGGCGGCCTCGGCACCCCATAATGGCTGCACTACGGAAGCGCTGTGTCGCAGCCCTTCCCGCTCCTGTTCCGGGCGACCTCACGACGACCATGTCCATTTCAGTCTTGCTGGTGGAGAGCGATCCTGACCATGCGCAGGCCGTGGTGCAGGCGCTCAGCGACGCGTGGCTGGGCTGGAGGGTCGTTCCGTCCGCCACCGTATCCGAGGCGCTGGAGGTCATCGCACACCACCGGGTGGACGTGGTGCTGATGGCGCAGCGTCTGACGGATGGCACCGCCTACGATGTGCTAGCACCGCTGCGCGGGGTGCCGGCGCTGATTGCGGTACCGCAAGGGGCCGAAGCCGATGCCGCGCTTGCCATGCGCCACGGCTTCGCGGATTTCGTGGTCCGGCACGCCCATGGTGAACACCTGCTGACGCTACCGGCCCAGATCGAGGCAGTGCTTGAGCGCGCCGAAAACTCGCGGGCAAGGCTCGCAGCGGAGCAAGCCCTCGCACGCCAGCACCGTCTGTTGCAGGCCATCACCCGGGCGCAATCGCTGTTCATCGCCCACGCAGCCCCTGAGGCGGCCTTCGATGCCCTGCTCCAAGAGCTGATGGATCTGACCGACAGCCAGTTTGGGCTGATGGGACCCGTCCATGGCGCTTCAGATGGATCCCTGCGGCTGGAGTTGCATGCCTGGCTCGACCGCCGGCCTGCTGCGGTCGCGGGCACCGATGCGGCTTCTATGTGCCGCCCGTCCGATCTGGGGGGGATGGCCTGCGACGATCCAGACACCCTGATTGGCCAGACCTTGATGAGCGGCCAGCCGCAAATCCGCAACCATGCCCCGGGGCGCTTGTGCAGTGCAGGCCTAGCGGAACGGCACGGCCCGCTGTCCAACTTTCTCGGGCTTCCGATCCTTGCGGCGGGGAATATTGTGGCATTCGTCGGTCTGGCCGATCGACCCGGAGGCTACCCCCCTGGCGAGATCGCGTTTCTCGCCCCGCTGCTGAATGCGGTTGCGCAACTCGAACTGGCTCGCCGTGCGGCGCAGGTGCGTGAATCGATCGAAGCGCAGCTCGCCCAGACGAGTAAATTGCTGGCAGAGAAAACCCAGGCCCTCGAAGTGACGCTGGCCAGCGTGTCCCAGGGCATCAGCAACGTCGATGCTCAAGGGCGCATTCTGGTCTACAACCAGCGCTATCTCGAACTGCTCGATTTGCCCGAGTCCCTGTTGGCCGGGCAGCCTCTGGCGGAGGATGTGATCCGGTTCCAGGCAGAGCGCGGTGACTTTGGCGATGGATTCGCCCTTTTCGATCCCCAGACGCGTCGGTTGGTGGCCCAGAGCTATGCCATCAAGCGGGGGCAGGTCGACGTTCCCGATCAATATGTCCGCCGCACCCATACCGGGCGCTACATCGAAGTGCGCACGCGCTTTCTGCCCAACGGCACGCGGGTGCGCACGTTCACCGACGTTACGGACTATCTGGGCGCGCTGGAAGCACTCCGGGAAAGCGAGGAGCGCTGGCGCAGCATGACCAAGCTCTCGTCCGACTGGTATTGGGAGCAGGATGCCGATCTGCGCTTCGTGCGCGTGGATGCACCTTCCAATGAGCGGCAGTCCTGGCTCAACGAAGCCGCCTTGCTGGGCCGGCGACGTTGGGAATTTCCCGATGCGCAGCACGATGAGAGCCACTGGCGTGCCCACCGCGCCCAGTTGGAAGCGCGCGAGACCTTTCACGACTTCGAGATATGCCGGGTGGACGCAGAGGGGCGCGAAGTATGGTTGTCTGTCAGCGGCGAGCCGATTTTTGACGATGAAGGCGGGTTCCGGGGCTACCGCGGCGTGGCACGTGACATCACGGAGCGCAAACGTGCCGAGGCGGAAATCCAGCGTCTGGCGTTCTATGACGAACTGACCGGGCTTCCCAACCGCCGCTTGCTGCTCGATCGTATCGAGCGCGTCGGGCTGCAGTGCGAGCGCGAGCGCCGCCACGCGGCCCTGCTGTTCCTGGACCTCGACGACTTCAAACATGTGAGCGACACCTTGGGCCATGAATGGGGCGACAGCCTGCTGGTACAGGCGTCCCAGCGCTTGGGGCAGTGTGTGCGCGCGAGCGACACCGTGGCCCGCCTCGGGGGGGACGAATTCGTTGTGGTGCTGGCCCACCTGCATGCCCGGACCGAACAGGCGGCCAGCGAGGCCGAAGGTGTGGGCCTCAAGATTCTGGCCGAGCTCAACCGCCCCTATTGGCTGGGCGGGGTCGAGGCGCACAGCACGGTCAGCATCGGGCTGGCCTTGTTTGCAGACCGGCAGCAGCCCGTGCTGGAGCTGCTCAAGCGCGCGGATCTCGCCATGTACCAGGCCAAAGCCCAAGGGCGCAATACGCTGTGCTTCTACGACCCTGCCATGCAGGCGGCTGCCAGCGCGCGCTCAGCACTTGAGGCGGACATCCGCCGGGGCCTGCAACGTGGTGAATTCTTGTTGCATTACCAGCCGGTGGTCGATGCGTGTGGGCAGGTGCAGGGTGCGGAGGCGCTGGTGCGTTGGTCGCATCCGCAGCGCGGGCTGGTGCCTCCGGGCGATTTCATTCCGGTGGCCGAGCAGACCGGTCTGATCGTGCCGCTGGGGCGGCAGGTTTTGGGCCTGGCCTGCGCGCAACTGGCGCAATGGGCGGCCGATCCTGTGCGCACGCACTGGCATCTGGCCGTGAATGTGAGCGCCCAGGAATTCCGGCATCCGGATTTCGTGGGAGAGGTGCTACAGGTGCTGCAGCACACTGGCGCAGATGCCCGGCGGCTCACGCTCGAACTCACCGAGAGCCTGCTGCTCCATGATGTGGAAGACAGCATCGCCAAGATGCAGGCACTGCGCGAGCGGGGGGTCGGTTTCTCGCTCGACGACTTTGGCACCGGATATTCCAGTCTCAGTTACCTCAAGCGCCTGCCGCTCGACCAGCTCAAGATCGACCAGGGGTTTGTGCGCGATGTGCTGACCGACCCCAACGACGCTGCCATCGCCTGCACCATCGTGGCCCTGGCCCAGAGCCTGGGCCTGGAGGTGGTGGCTGAAGGGGTGGAGACCGACGGTCAGCGCGATTTTCTGCTGCGCAATGGATGTCGGCAGTTCCAGGGATACCTGTTCGGCCCACCCGCTGCGCTGTCAGACTGGGCCTTGCCGACCGCCTGAGCGTCTTTCTTCAGCCCAGGAGCCCGTCGGACTTGGGAATCGTAGTCCGACGGGCTCCTAGGTTCAGCCGCGCAGCAGTTTGTCTTCGGCCAGCGCCAGTGCCGCCGGATGTCCAGACAGCACCAGCGTATCGCCCGCGGACAACACCGTATCGTCTTGTGCCGCCCCCATGCGGCCGTTGCTGCGCCGCAGGTTCACCACCTGCACGCCCATGGCGCCCAGCGCCAGCGAGCCCAGCGGCTGGCCCAGACCATAGGCGCCCGCAGGCAGGCTGACCGTCGCCAGCCGTTCCTGGTCGCGCTCGGCCACCGTGTCGTCGTCGGCCCCGTGGAAGTAGCCCCGCAGCAGTTTGTAGCGCGCGTCGCGCTGGTCCTGCACCAGGCGCAGCACGCGGCGCATGGGCACTCCTACCAGCGCCAGTGCGTGGCTGGCCAGCATCAACGAGCCTTCGATGGCCTCGGGCACCACCTCGGTGGCTCCCGCGGACTGCAGTTTGTCCAGATGCAGATCGTCCTGGGTGCGCACGATCACGGGCACCTGCGGTGCGTGGGCGCGGGTGTTCGCCAGTACCTTGAGCGCCGCCGGGACGTCGATGTAGGTCACGGCCACGGCGCGCGCGCGCACTAGGCCCGCGGCCATCAGGGCTTGCAGCCGCGTGGCGTCGCCGTACACCACCGAATCGCCGGCCGCCGCCGCCTGGCGCACCCGGTCGGGGTCCAGGTCCAGGGCCATGTAGGGAATCTGCTCACGCTCGAGCATGCGCGCCAGATTCTGGCCGCAGCGGCCGTAGCCGCAGATGATCACGTGGCCGCTGCTGTTGATGGACTTGCGCGCGATGCTCGTCATCTGCAGTGACTGCTGCAGCCAGTCGCTGGAGACCAGCTTCATCACAATGCTGTTGCTGTGCATCACCACAAAAGGCGTGGCCAGCATCGACAGCACCATGGCCGCGAGGATGGGGTTCATCAGCGCCGGCTCCACCAGGCCGCGCTGCTGGGTCAGCGACAGCAGCACAAAGCCGAACTCGCCGGCCTGCGCCAGGTACAGTCCGGTGCGCAGCGCCACGCCGGTGGTGGCGCCCATGGCCCGCGCCAGCAGCAGGATCAGCAGCAGCTTCAGGCCCATCAGCACCAGCAGCAGGCCGATGACCATGCCCCAGCGGTCGATCAGGATGTGCCAGTCGAGCATCATGCCAATGGTGATGAAGAACAGGCCCAGCAACACGTCGTGGAAGGGTCGAATGTCGGTGCCCACTTGGTGGCGGTATTCGGTTTCGGACACCAGCACGCCGGCAATGAAAGCGCCCAGCGCCAGGCTCAGCCCGGCCAGTTCGGTCAGCCAGGCCAGCCCGAGCGTGATGAGCAGCAGGTTGAGCATGAACAACTCGTCGCTTTTGCGCCGCGCCACGAGCGTGAGCCACCACCGCATCAGCCGTTGCCCGCCGGTGAGCAGCAGTGCAACCAATACCGTGGCCTTGAGCACGGCCAGGCCGAGCGCCGCCAGCAGGTCGTCGGGCGAACTGCCCAGCGCCGGGATCAGCACCAGCAAGGGCACCACCGCGAGATCCTGGAAGAGCAGCACGCCCATCACGCAGCGGCCGTGTTCGCTCTCCAGTTCGGCGCGTTCGGCCATCAGCTTGACCACGATGGCCGTGCTGCTCATGGCCAGCACGCCCGACAGTGCCAGCGCACTTTGCCAGCCCATGGCCCATACGCCGCCCAGGGTGTGGGCCAGCGCCAGGCCGCCTGCGGTGAGCACCGCCATGGTCAACAGCACCTGCAGCAGGCCCAGACCAAACACCTGACGGCGCATGGCACGCAGCTTGGGCAGACTGAACTCCAGCCCGATTGCGAACATCAGGAACACCACGCCGAACTCGCCCAGGTGGCGCACCGCCTCAGAGTTCTGTGCCAGCGCCAGCGCGTGTGGGCCGATCAGAATGCCCGCTGCCAGGTAGCCCAGCATGGGCGGCAGTTTCAGGCTGCGGCACACCACCACGCCCAGCACTGCGGCCAGCAGGTAGAGCAGCGTGAGCGCGAGTGAGGACATGTTCCGATGCTATCCGAGTGCCCTGCACCCGGTCGATAGAATCGGCTGCATGACCGCTGCCTCCGACGCGCCCCCGACCCTGGACGCTGCCCGCGCCCTGCGACTGGCCCACGAAACCTTCGACATCGAGGCGGCCGCGGTGCTGGGGCTCAAGGCCCGCACGGGCGACGCCTTTGCCCGTGCCGTGTCGGCCATGCTGGCCGTGCGTGGACGTGTGGTCGTCATGGGCATGGGCAAGAGCGGCCATATCGGCCGCAAGATCGCGGCCACGCTGGCCTCCACCGGCACGCCCGCCATGTTCGTGCACCCGGCCGAAGCCAGCCATGGCGACTTGGGCATGATCAAGGCGGTGGACCTGGTGCTCGCGCTGTCCAACAGCGGCGAAGTCGATGAGGTCACCACGCTGCTGCCCGTGATCAAGCGCCTGGGTGCGACGCTGGTGGCCATGACCGGGCGGCCACAGTCCACGCTGGCGCGGCATGCCGACATCGTGCTCGACACCGGTGTGGAGCGCGAGGCCTGTCCGCTGCAACTCGCTCCCACGGCCAGCACCACGGCGCAACTGGCCATGGGCGATGCCCTGGCCGTGGCTTTGCTCGACGCGCGCGGCTTCCGTCCGGAGGATTTTGCGCGCTCGCACCCCGGTGGATCGCTGGGGCGCAAGCTTCTGACCCATGTGGCCGATGTGATGCGCCGCGGCGATCAGGTGCCGCGCGTGAAGCCGCACACGGGCTTCAGCGACCTGATGCGCGAGATGAGCGCCAAGGGCTTGGGTGCTGCCGCTGTGGTGGACGACACCGGCCGCCCGGTCGGCATCTTCACCGACGGCGACCTGCGCCGCCGCATCGAGGCCGGCACCGACCTGCGCTCCATGACGGCCGCCGAGATCATGCACCCCCGCCCGCGCCGCATCACGGCCGATGCGCTGGCAGCCGATGCAGCCGACATGATGGAGGCTCATGGCATCACCAGCGTGCTCGTGGTCGATGCCGACGAGCGGCTCATCGGCGTTGTGCACATTGGCGACCTGATGCGCGCCAAGGTGATCTGATGGCTGTATCTGCCCCCGCCCTCGCGCTGCCACCCCTGCAGCCCGTGCTCCAGCACCCCCCTGAGCTGCTGCTGCGCGCCCAGCCCGTGCGCGTGGCGTTTTTTGACGTGGACGGCGTGCTCACCGACGGCGGCCTGTATTTCAGCGAGGCAGGCGAGACGCTCAAGCGCTTTCACACCCTCGACGGCCATGGCCTGAAGCTGTTGCAGCAAGCGGGCATCGTACCCGCGGTCATCACGGGCCGCGACTCGCCCGCGCTGCGCCTGCGCCTCAAGGCCCTGGGCATCGAACACGCGGTATTCGGCACGGAAGACAAGCGCCCGGCGGCCGAGCAGATGCTGGCCGCACTGGGCCTGGGTTGGGAGCAGGCCGCCGCCATGGGCGACGACTGGCCCGACCTGCCCGTGATGCGCCGCTGCGCCATCGCCTGTGCCCCGGCCAACGCCCAGGCCGAGGTGCTGGCCTGTGCACACTACGTCACCCAGCGTGCAGGCGGCCAGGGCGCCGTGCGTGAGTGGTGCGATCTGCTGCTAGTAGCCTCTGGTCAGTACGCGCGCCTGCTGGCCGCCCACGGCGGATGAGGGGCCCGGCCATGTGGCGCCAGACCTGGGACCGGCTCTCGCTGTACCTGCCGGTGGTGCTCATGGGCCTGCTGGCGCTGGGCACCTGGTGGCTGGTGCGCAATGCGCCCACGCCGCTGTCGCCGGTCGCCGCCACCGCCCTGGACGACGAACCGGACTACACCATGCGCAACTTCTCGGTGCGCCACTTCGACGAAAGCGGTCGCCTGCGCAGCGAAGTGCGTGGCGAGGAAGCCCGCCACTATCCGCGCACCAACACTGTCGAGATCGACCGCGTGCGCATGCGCAGCATTGGCTCCGATGGCCGCGTGACGGTGGCCACCGCCGACCGCGCTCTGAGCAACGCCGACGGCTCGGAGGTGCAGCTCTTTGGCAATGCCGTCGTCACCCGCCAGCCGCTGCCCCCGCGGCCCGGGCAGGCTCCCCAGCCGGTGCTGGAGTTCCGCGGCGAGTTTCTGCATGCTTTCACGCGCGCCGAGCGCGTGACTTCTGACCGGCCTGTGGTGCTCACCCGCGGGGCAGATCGCTTTACCGCCGACCGGCTGGACTACGACCACGTGGCGCAGGTGCTGCAACTGCAAGGCCGGGTGCAGGGCGTGCTGCAGCCAGGCCGCGCGCGCTGACCCTGACACGCGCCTTTGCGCCTGGCGTGCGGCCGATTTTTTCTGGAGATCCCCCCCATGACCGCTGCTCCCCTGGTTTTCATCACCGGCGCCTCCAGCGGCATCGGCCAGGCTCTGGCCGAACGCTACCACCGCGCAGGCTACCGCCTGGCCCTGGTGGCCCGGCGAGCGTCTGAGGTCGAACAATGGGCTCGTGCTTGTAATCTAAGCACAAGCAGCTATCAAATATATAGCGCCGACGTATCGAATATCGACAGCATCGTGTCCGCAGGCCAAGACTGCCTGCAGCGCCAGGGCCTGCCCGACGTGGTGATCGCCAACGCGGGCATCAGCGTGGGCATGGACACCGCCGTGCGCGGCGATCTGGACGTGTTGATGCGCACCCTGGCCACCAACAACGTAGGGCTGGCGGCCACGTTTCACCCGTTTGTGGCGGCCATGGTGGCGCGCGGCAGCGGCACGCTGGTGGGCGTGGCCAGTGTGGCGGGCATTCGTGGCCTGCCCGGCCATGGAGCCTACTGCGCGAGCAAGGCGGGCGTGATCAATTACTGCGAAAGCCTGCGTGGCGAGTTGCGTCCGCATGGTGTGCGCGTGGTCACCATCGCACCGGGCTACATTGACACGCCGCTCACACGCCAGAACCGCTACAGCATGCCATTTCTGATGCAGGCAAACGACTTTGCCGACCGGGCCTTTCGCACCATTGCAGCCGGTGCCAGCTACCGCGTGATTCCGTGGCAGATGGGCGTGGTGGCCAAACTGCTGCGCCTGCTGCCCAACCCCGTGTTTGACCGTCTGCTGGCGGGCCGCCCGCGCAAGCACCGCGAAGCGGAGGGGCGCTGAAGCGGTTGTCCCTTGTCGTCGTGGGGGCTTCCCGGTTGCCGCACTGCACAAACGCTGCCAGCATCGCGGCCCATGCTCGACGTTGTAGTGCTCTTCTTCCTGCTGGGTGTGGTGGCGCGCCTGGTCAAAAGCGATCTGCGGCTGCCCGAGGCGCTGTACGAAACGCTCTCCATCTACCTGCTGCTGGCCATCGGCCTCAAGGGCGGCATTGAACTGAGCCGCCAGCCGCTGGCAGTCCTCATGCCGCAGATTGCGCTGTGTGTGGCGCTGGGTTTCTCGATTCCCTTCCTGCTCGTGCCCATTCTGCGGCGCATGGGCCTGAGTGCGGTGGACAGCGCCGCCCTGGCGGCGCACTACGGCTCGGTCAGCGTGGTCACCTTTGCCGTGGCCAGCGCCTGGCTGCAACGCCGCGGCATCCCGACCGAATCACACGCTGCGCTGTGGGTGGCGCTGATGGAAGCGCCCGGCCTGGTGGCAGGCATCCTGCTGGCGTGGCTGGGCTCACGCGATCCGCAGGCTCCGGCGGTGCGCTGGAGCGAACTCGCGCACGACGTGTTCTTTGGCAAGTCGGTGCTGCTGCTGGCAGGCGGCATCCTGATCGGTGCGGTAATGGGCGAGCAGGGCACGGCTCCGATCAAGCCGGTGTTCATGGACCTGTTCAAGGGCGTGCTGGCGTTGTTCTTGCTGGAGCTAGGCCTGGTGGCCGGGGCCCGACTGGGCGAGTTCCGCCGCTACGGGCTCAAGCTGCTGGTGTTTGCCGTCTGCGCGCCTGTGGGCCTGTCGGTGCTGGGCGCGCTCGCCGGTCGCTTGCTGGGCCTGTCGGAAGGCGGCATGACCCTGATGGGCGTGCTGGCCGCCAGCGCCAGCTACATCGCGGCCCCTACGGCCATGCGCATTGCCCTTCCGCAGGCCAACGCAGCGCTGTCCATTACGGCTGCGCTGGGCATCACCTTCCCCTTCAACCTGGTGTTCGGCATTCCGCTGTACCACCACATCGCACAAGCCTTGTCATGAGTGTGCCCAAGCATCCCAAGAAACTGATCGTCCTGATCGCCGAGGCTGCCATCGAAAAACGCTTGGTGGCCGACGTCATGCGCCTGGGGGCGCTGGGCTACACCGCGCACGACGTGCGGGGCGGCAGCATCCACGCCGTGCGCGAAGGGCATTGGGAGGCGGATCGCACGGTCGAACTGAAGGTGGTGTGCGACGAGACAGTGGCCGACGCCATTGCCACGCATGTCATGGCCACCTACGCGCCTCACTACGGCATCACGCTGTACTTTGCCGACGTGGCGGTGCTGCGACCCGAAAAGTATGGGCAGCCCCGCTAGGCAGGCCCAACTGCCGTTTCGCTAGGGAGCCTGTCGGACTTGGGGCGTCGAAAGCGAACATGAGCCCCTGCGAGGACCGGTTTCGCCGTGTTTGCGGGGCTATGGGGCCCAAGACGGTGAAAAATGGACCGCTGCGGCCCATTGGCCATTGGCATGCAGCCGACGATCCCCAAGTCCTGCAGGCCCCGGGGTTGAACCGCTACGCGGTCGCCTTGCCCACCGCCTCCAGCAGCAGCGGGAGGCACTCTGCGAAAAACACCAACTGGCCGCGCGGCATGGCTGCCGCACCTCATCCCAGCGCACGTGCATGGCCCGCCCACCGGGTTCACCACCTGGCGTCTTGCTTCACCCTTCGGATGAGGGGCCAAGACACGGGAGAGCCGCGCCGGTGTTGGCGATTCGGGCGGTCTGGGGCAGTGAATGGCCGAATGGAGGGTTGGTAGAGGGTTAGTAGCCGCCGTAGCCGCCGCCATTGCCGCCGTTGCGGCCACCGCCACGCGGGCCTGAACCGTAGG
Source organism: Burkholderiaceae bacterium (assembly GCA_046289925.1). Lineage (GTDB taxonomy): Bacteria > Pseudomonadota > Gammaproteobacteria > Burkholderiales > Burkholderiaceae_C > Acidovorax_G. The sequence goes on from JBKBUN010000048.1 coordinate 10,748, forward strand.
GGCTGCGGAAGCCGCCTTCGCTGCGGCCACCACCGTAACCGCCATCGCCACGGCTGCCTCCGAAGCCACCGCTTCGTCCACCGCCACCGAAGCCGCCACCACCAAAGCCGCCGCTGCGCGGCGGGCGGGGCTCCATTGGGCGGGCTTCGTTCACCACAATGCTGCGTCCCCCTAGGGACTGACCGTTCATGCCGTTGATCGCGGCCTGCGCCTCGGCATCGCTGCCCATCTCGACGAAGCCGAAGCCCTTGGAGCGCCCCGTGTCACGCTCCATCATCACCTTGGCGCTGGTCACGGCACCAAACTGGCCAAAGGCCTGTTCGAGATCGCCGTCGCGCACGGAATACGGTAGGTTGCCGACATACAGTTTGTTGCCCATCACGGGACTCCTCAAAAACACATGAATAAAGCGATGGAGTCCCGAAAACGCAGCCAGCTGATCTCAAATGACGCTCTATGCGCGCGAAACTGACGGACACCGCAAACCTGTAGGCAGGCCTAAAACCTGCCGAATCATTATGCGCCACATCTTTTAAAAAAAAGCAAGCGGAAATACATCATGTGGCGCCAATGTTGCAGAGGCCTGGAAACAAAAAAGGGAGCCCGAGGGCTCCCTTGTGCCGCATGGTGTCGATCCGGAAAGCCGGATCGAGCGCCCATCAGTAGCTGTTGCGACCGCCGCCGTAGCCCCCACTGTCGCCACGGCCACCGCCGAAGCCGCCGCTGCGGCCGCCGCCGTTGTAGCCGCCACCAAAGCCGCCGCTGCGCGGGGGGCGGGGCTCCATCGGACGGGCTTCGTTGACCACAAGGTCACGGCCGCCGAAATTCTGACCATGCACGCCCTGGATGGCGGCTTGTGCTTCGGCATCGCTGCCCATTTCGACGAAGCCGAAACCCTTGGAGCGACCGGTGTCGCGCTCCATCATGACCTTGGCGCTGCCCACGGAGCCGTAGGCGCTGAAGGTTTGCTCGAGGTCGGAATCGCGGAAGGAATAGGGCAGGTTGCCCACGTAGAGTTTGTTGCCCATGAAGGACTCCTGAAAAAAAGAAAACGCGATGGAGCCCGACGCAATCAACAAACCTGTGACGACTTCAAAGACGCGAAACTGACCAATCACCGCTCAACAATGCCCGGAGAATCCCTCCGGGCAACCCCATTATGCGGCCTTTTGTGCGATGTGGGCGTTTTTTTTGCGGGCGGGCTTGCCTGGCAGTCCTGAGCGTCGCAAAAAACCCGAAAAACCCGTGCGAGGCTACAATGGCGGCCGTCTTTGGGGAGTAGCCCGCCCGGCGCGCAAGGTGCCGGGGCATGCATCAACAGACTTGGGCCTGTGGCCTATGGTGCATGCGGCTTGGCGGTTGGGCGAGACCATTGGCTGTGTGCGGATCGCCTGGCCGGAGTCTGCGCATGGTCAATGCGTTTGTCACCTTCCGGCCGCCTATGGAATCCCACATGGAAGCTTTCCTCGTCTCCACCGCCCTGGTCGCTCTGGCCGAAATGGGCGACAAAACCCAACTGTTGTCGCTGGTGCTGGCCGCGCGCTTTCGCAAGCCCTGGCCGATTGTGCTGGGCATTTTGGTGGCCACGCTGGCCAACCACGCGCTTGCGGGCGCGGTGGGTGCCTGGGTCACTACGGTGCTGGGCCCGCAGGTGCTGCGTTGGGTGCTGGGCGTGTCCTTCATCGTGATGGCCGTGTGGATGCTGATTCCAGACAAGCTCGATGAAGATGATGCGCGCGCCGCGCCGCGGCTGGGTGTTTTTGGCACCACGGTGCTGGCGTTCTTTCTGGCCGAGATGGGCGACAAGACACAGATCGCCACGGTGATGTTGGCCGCGCAGTACCACGCTTACCTCTGGGTGGTGGCGGGCACCACGCTGGGCATGATGCTGGCCAATGCTCCCGTGGTGTGGCTGGGAGAGCGCATCACGCGGCGTGTGCCCATCCGCGCGGTGCATATGGTGTCGGCTCTCATTTTTGTGCTGCTGGGCCTGTGGGCTATCTTTGGTCCGGGGCAGTAGGCGTGCGGCTGCGGCGCAAGCGGTTTGGTATAGTCTTGCGCAGCGCCGATTTGCCACCGCTTGCGGGCGCTTTACAAGTTCAGCTAAAGACCCGACCGACACCCAACCCGGCCTCGTTTTTAGCGACGCCGGGTATTTTTTGCCGATGCTTGCCCCCGGCAAAAAAGCGGCTCCTTGCGGAGCCCTCGCGCAGGCGGTGGAGCCCTGGGGGTCCGGTTGCTTGTCCTATGTCCTTCATTGCCACGCCTCAGTCCATGCACTTTCCCGAGGTGCTGCCGTTGCAAAGCGGTGCGCAGCTGCGGGACTACCGCTTGGCTTACGAAACCTACGGCACGCTCAACGCCGACCGCTCAAACGCGGTACTGGTGTGCCATGCGCTCAATGCTTCGCACCACGTGGCGGGGGTGTACGAGGGGCAACCCAAGAGCGAGGGCTGGTGGAACAACATGATCGGCCCGGGCAAGCCCGTGGACACCGATCGCTTCTTCGTCATCGGCATCAACAATCTGGGCTCGTGCTTTGGCTCCACCGGGCCCATGCACCGTCACCCAGACACGGGCCGCATTTACGGGGCAGATTTTCCGGTGGTCACGGTGGAGGACTGGGTCAACGCCCAGGCGCGGCTGCTAGACCGCCTGGGCATCACGCAACTGGCGGCGGTGCTGGGCGGCAGCCTGGGCGGCATGCAGGCGCTGAGTTGGACGTTGCAGTACCCTGAACGCATGCGCCACGCCGTGGTGGTGGCCAGCGCCCCCAACCTCACGGCCGAAAATATTGCGTTCAACGAAGTGGCGCGCCGCGCCATCGTGACCGATCCTGACTTCCACGGCGGCCACTTCTATGAGCACGGTGTGGTGCCCAAACGGGGGCTGCGCATTGCCCGCATGATCGGCCACATTACCTACCTGAGCGATGACGTGATGAACGAGAAGTTCGGGCGTCAGCTGCGCAGCCGGGTGCTCGATGCTGCCCAGGCCTGCGCGGGTCGCGATGACGCAGCACCTGCGTCAAGCGCCGATGGCTACCGCTACAGCACACAGGACATCGAGTTCCAGATCGAGAGTTACCTGCGCTATCAGGGTGACAAGTTCAGCGAGTACTTCGACGCCAACACCTACCTGCTGATCACGCGCGCGCTCGACTACTTCGATCCCGCGCGCCGCCACGGCGGCCAGCTCTCGCGGGCGCTGGCCCAGGCGCGGGCGCGGTTTCTGCTCGTGAGCTTTACCACCGACTGGCGCTTTTCGCCCCAGCGCAGCCGCGAGATCGTCAAGGCCCTGCTCGACAACCGCCGCAGCGTGAGCTACGCCGAGATCGACGCGCCGCATGGGCACGACGCCTTCCTGCTCGACGACCCGCGTTACATGCAGGTGATGCGCGCCTACTTCCAACGCATTGCCCAGGAGTTCGCATGACCGACCGTTTTGCCATGCAAGCGATTGCCCGCTTGGTGCCCCCGGGCTCGCGCGTGCTCGACCTGGGCTGCGGCGACGGGGCGCTGCTCGACCACTTGCAGCGCGAGCGCGGCTGCACCGGCTACGGCGTGGAGATTGCCGACGCCAACGTGCTGGCCTGCGTGCAGCGCGGCGTGCAGGTGCTGCAGCTCAACCTCGACGAAGGTCTGGCCATGTTCGAAGACAACTCCTTTGACGTGGTGCTGCAGATCGACACCCTGCAGCATCTGCGCAATGCCGAGGTGATGTTGCGCGAGACCGCCCGCGTGGGCCGCACCGGCATCGTGGCCTTTCCCAATTTTGCGCATTGGCCCAACCGGCTGTCGGTGCTGCGCGGGCGCATGCCGGTCACGCGCCGCCTGCCCTACCAGTGGTATGACACGCCCAACATCCGCGTGGGCACCTTCAAGGATTTCGAGGTGCTGGCCACCAAGAACAACCTGCGCATCCTCGATGCCTTCGGCCTTGAAGGCGCGCAGATCGTGCGCTGGCTGCCCAACGCGCGCGCCGGCACGGCGGTGTTCCACTTCGAGCGTGCCTGAGCCGCAGGCCCTTGCCGCCCGCCATGCGGGCGTCATGCACGTGGCGTATCGTCCTCATTCTTGTGGACCTTGCACCAGGAGCCTGCCATGACCCGGCCTACCTCACCCCACCCCGGCCTCAGCGCTGAACATGCCCGCGGTCTGCCGCGCCGCCACTGCCTCGCGGCCCTGGCCGGCGGCTGGTGGCTGGCCGGTTGCGCACAGCCCGCTGCCGCACCGTCGTCCAGCACCGGCACTGGCACTGGCACCGGCACCGCGCCCGCCTGGCCGCCGCGGCCCACGGTGATCGCGCACCGCGGCGCATCGGCTCTGCGGCCCGAACACACGCTGGCCGCCTACCAGAAGGCCATCAACGACGGTGCCGACATCATCGAGCCCGACCTGGTCATCACCCGCGACGGCGTGCTCGTGGCCCGGCACGAGAATGCCATCGCCATCGTCGGGCCCGATGGGGCGATCAAGGAAGCCACCACCGACGTGGCCGAGCGCCCCGAGTTCGCCGCGCGCAAGACCACCAAGCGCATCGACGGGCAGAGCATCACCGGCTGGTTCACCGAAGACTTCACGCTGGCCGAACTCAAGACCCTGCGGGCACGCGAGCGCATTCCTGCGCAGCGCCCGGCCAACGCGGCCTACAACGGCCAGTTCGAGGTGCCTACGCTGGCCGAGGTGATCGCGCTGGCGCAGGCCGAGGGCCGCCGCAGGGGCCGCACCATCGGCGTCTATCCTGAAACCAAGCACCCGAGCTACTTCCAGTCTATCGGCCTGCCGCTGGAGCCCGCGCTGCTGGCCCTGCTGGAGCGCAGCGGCTGGAACCACCGCGACGCGCCGGTGTTCATCCAGTCGTTTGAAGTGGCCAACCTGCAGGCGCTGCGCCCGCGCACCCGCGTGCGCTTGGTGCAACTGGTGGCGGCCACCGGCCGCCCGTACGACTTTGTGGCCCGCGGCGCGGCTGAGACGCGCGGCTATGCCGACCTGATCACCCCCGAAGGTCTGCGCGAGGTGGCCCGCTATGCCGACGGCCTGGGGCCGCACAAATCGCTGGTGCTGCCCGTGCAGGGCGGCGCGCTGGGCGCGCCCACAGCCCTGGTGGACCATGCCCATGCTGCGGGCCTGGCCGTGCATGTGTGGACGCTGCGGCCCGAAAACGCCTTTTTGCCCGCCGCTCTGCGCGCAGCACCGGCCAGTGACGGCACACGCCGGGGCGACGCAGAGGCCGAGGCGCTGGCCTTTCTGCGCGCCGGGGTGGACGGCTTCTTCACCGACGACCCGGCCAGCGGCCGCGCCGCCGTACAGGCCTGGGCCGCGCGGCGCTGAACCGAAGTCGACAAGTTTGCAGGCTGGGGGTGACGGTCATGGCTGTGTGAGCCGTGGCTGTACCGCCAGGCGGCTTCTGACCCATGGGGCAGGCCGCGGGCCTCGTACAGGCGCAGCGCGCGCGGGGTGCCGCGGGTGAGCCGGGCGAGTTCGCCAATGGGCACGACAGCTATATTTTTTATAGCTGCTTGTGCTTGATTTGTAAGCACGAGAGGCCGATTTGACTTGTGATTCTGGCAGCGCAGACAGGCGTGGTCCACGGGGGGCGCTTCGCGGTACGCTCGGGGTTTGCCTTGTGCGCCTGCCCCTGCCGCCATGCCCCAGTTTGCCGCCAACCTGAGCTTTATGTACACCGAGCTGCCCTTCCTCGACCGCTTTGCGGCCGCGGCGGAGGACGGCTTCACGGCCGTGGAATACCTGTTTCCCTACGCGTGGGACGCCCGCACGCTGCGCGCGCGCCTGCAGGCCCACGGGCTGCAGCAGGTGTTGTTCAACGCCCCGCCTGCAGGTCTGGACCGCGCGGCCATGGCCGCTGCGTGGGAGCAAGGTGAGCGCGGCACCGCGGCCCTGCCCGGGCGGCAGGCCGAATTTCGCGCCGGAGTGCTGCAGGCGCTGGAAGACGCCGAAGTGCTCGGCTGCCCGCGCATCCATGTGCTCTCGGGCATCGTGCCGCCGGGGGTGGAGCGCGAATCGCTCAAGGCCCTGTGCGTGGAGAACCTGCAGTGGGCCGCCGAGCAGGCCGGCCGCGCGGGCCGCACGTTGCTGATCGAGCCCATCAACCTGCGCGACATGCCGCGCTACTTCCTCAACCGGCAAGACCACGCGCACGAGCTGCTCGACGCCGTGAACAGCCCGCACCTGAAGGTGCAGATGGATCTGTACCACTGCCAGATCGTGGAAGGCGACGTGGCCACCAAGCTGCGCCGCTACCTGCCCACGGGCCGCGTGGCGCACATCCAGGTGGCCAGCGTGCCCGAGCGCCAAGAGCCCGACCGCGGCGAGCTGCACTACCCCTACCTGTTCGATCTGATCGACCACCTGGGCTGGCAGGGCTGGATCGGTTGCGAATACCGCCCGGCTGCGGGCACGCGCGCCGGACTGGGCTGGCGCGAGCGCCTGGCGCTGCGACCTGACCCGCGGACCGCAGCCGCGTGAGGTGTGCGCACAGGGGCGCATCTGGGCGCTGGCAGGGGCGCCGATCGGCAGCCGTGCCAGGACGCGCAGCGCGCACTGGCAGACCGCCCCGCGTTGTGATGGAATGCGGCTTTCCTTTCGCCCACCCGACAGCGAGAAAGCTCCCTCCATGAACGCCCGTGTTCCCTCTGCCGTCCTCGACCCCGCCCTGGCCCTGCAGCGCGTCAGCCAGGCCTGGGACGAGGACCTGCTGCGCCAGCTTACCGACTACATCGCCATCCCCGCCAAGTCGCCCATGTTCGCGGCCGACTGGGCCGAGCAGGGCCTGCTCGACACCGTGGTGCGCAACGCCGCCGCCTGGGTCGAGGCGCAGAAAGTGCCCGGCCTCACGCTCGAAGTGGTGCGCCTGCCCGGCCGCACGCCGGTGTTGTTCTTTGAAATCGAGGGCACGGCCCCGGGCGTGACGCAAAGCGTGCTCATGTACGGTCACCTGGACAAGCAGCCCGAATTTGCCGGCTGGCGCAGCGACCTCGGGCCCTGGACGCCCAAGTACGAAGACGGCAAGCTCTATGGCCGCGGCGGCGCCGACGACGGCTACGCCGTGTATGCCAGCGTGGCGGCTGTGCAGGAACTGAAGCGCCAAGGTGTGGCGCATCCGCGCATCGTGGGCCTGATCGAAACCTGCGAAGAAAGCGGCTCGCGCGACCTGCTGCCTTACATCGACGCGCTGCGCACCCGCCTGGGCGATGTGGCCCTGGTCGTGTGCCTCGATTCGGGCGCAGGCAACTACGACCAGCTCTGGCTCACCACCAGCCTGCGCGGCATGGCCAGCGGCACGCTCAAGGTGCAGATCCTGACCGAGGGCATCCACTCGGGCGACGCTTCGGGCCTTGTGCCCTCGTCCTTTCGCATCATGCGCCAGGTGCTCGACCGCCTCGAAGACAGCAAAACCGGCCGCCTGCTGCCCGCCAGCTTCCATTGCGAAGTGCCCGCCGAGCGCTTGGCCCAGGCCCAGGCCACGGCCGCCATCCTGGGTGACGAGGTGTACAAGCGCTTCCCGTGGGCGCACTACGACTGCGGTGGCTCCACCACCTTTGCGCTGCCGACCACCACCGACCCGGTGCAGGCGCTCATCAACCGCACCTGGACGCCCACGCTCAGCGTGACCGGGGCCGAGGGCTTTCCCAGCCTGCAGGACGCGGGCAACGTGTTGCGCCCCTACACCGCTTTCAAGCTCAGCCTGCGCCTGCCCCCGCTGGTGGACGCCGCGCAGGCCGTGCAGGAGCTCAAGGCCCTGCTTGAAGACAACGCCCCGTACCAGGCCCGCGTGACCTTCGAGGCCGCCAGCGCCGCCTCGGGCTGGAACGCCCCGGCCACCACACCGTGGTTTGAACGCGCGCTGCACGAAGCCTCGCAGGCGCACTTTGGCGCGCCCTGCGGCTACATCGGACAGGGCGGCACGATCCCGCTCATGAACATGCTGAGCGCGGGCTTTCCGCAGGCGCAGATGATGGTGTGTGGCGTGCTGGGCCCCAAGAGCAACGCCCACGGGCCCAACGAGTTTCTGCACGTGCCCTACGCCAAGCGGCTCACGGCCTCGGTGGCGCATGTCATCGCGGCCATGGCGCGCGAGGCTGCTCCAGCTTCCGCCGCGGCCCCCGCCGCGGCCTGAGTGGGCGCAGGACGCATGTCATGACGCCAGCTTTTCCTGCGGCTGCGGCCGAAGCACCCGTCTCCACGCTGAGCCCCTTCACCGCCAGCGATGGCGAAAACATTGCCGTGCAGGACTGGCCCCTGCCCCCGGGCGTGCCCCAGCTCGGCCAGGCCCTGCTGGTGCACGGCCTGGGCGAACATGTGGGCCGCTATGCCCATGTGGCGCAGGCGCTGCACGGCTGCGGCCTGGCCGTGCGCGGCTACGACCAGTACGGCCACGGCGAATCCGCCGGCCCGCGCGGTGGGCTGAGCAGCGACACCCGCCTGCTCGACGACCTGGCCGACATCGTGGACGCCACCCGCGCCCGCATGGCGCCGGACCAACCCCTGCTGCTGTTGGGCCACAGCATGGGCGGGCTGGTGGCCGCGCGCTTTGTGTCGCTGGGCCTGCGCCCGGTCGATGGGCTGGTGCTGTCGTCGCCCGCGTTCGACGCCGGGTTGTCGGCCGTGCAGAAACTGCTGGTCGCCACCCTGCCGCGGCTGCTGCCCAACCTGCGCGTGGGCAACGGTCTCAACGCCGATTACCTCTCGCACGATGCAGCCGTGGCGCGCGCCTACCTGGCCGACCCGCTGTGCCACGACCGCATCAGCGGGCGGCTGGGCCGCTTCATTGCCGAAGCGGGCCCTGCGACCGTGGCCTGCGCGCCGCAATGGACTGTGCCCACGCTGCTGCTGTGGGCCGGGCAGGACCGGCTGGTCAACCCCGCGGGCAGCGCGCAGTTTGCGGCCAGCGCGCCGCCTGCCGTGGTGCAGTCGCACTGCTTTGAAACCCTGTACCACGAGCTGTTCAACGAAAGCCCGGAATTGGCCGCGCCGGTGTTTGCGCTGCTGCGCCAGTGGCTGCTGCAGCAGTGCCCGGCAAAAGTTTGAGGCATTTTGGCCTCTGGCGCCCGTCCATC
>JBKBUN010000004.1:0-42461 GCA_046289925.1 Burkholderiaceae bacterium
AATCCAGCCGTGTAATACAGCCCATGCCGCCGTCAGCAGCAGCCAGAAGGCCAGCAGCAGACCCAGAGACCAACGCGCCAACCCGGCCACGATTCTCAATAGGCGTGTGGGATGCAGCGTCGGTTCGATCATGGTGGGGAGGAATGTGACAAGAATTATGACCCGCGGTCCTGCAGCGGGTTCACTGCAAATCGCGGTTTGCGCGGGCCTGCCAGCCCCCATGTCCCATGTCTGCACCCGCGCTTGACCCTTGCGGCGGACGCCGCGACTGGACGCCGCTGCCAACGACGCACTCGCGTTTTCTGCAGCGCCTGCAACGGCGCTACGAGGCCGAGCTGCCGCTACTGGCGCCCGGCTGCCCCCACCGCGCAAGCATGGCCCAGGCGCTTGAGGCATTGCGCGCTCGCGGACTGGACCTCGGCACTGCCCTGCGCATGCTGCGCCAGCTCGTCATGGAGCGGTTGATCCGACTGGACTGCGAAGCGCAGGCCCCGCTGGCCGACATCACCCGCGCTGTGACCGAACTGGCCGAGCTGGCGCTTGACCTGGCCTGCCAGCAGGCGCGCGCAGAGCTTGACGCCCAGCACGGCGCCCCCCGCGGCCCGCAGGGCCAGGACGTAGCGCTGTGGATCATTGGCATGGGCAAGCTCGGAGCCCGCGAGCTCAATGTGTCCAGCGACATTGACCTGATTTATGTCTACGAGCACGACGGCGAGACCGCTGGCCGCGCCGACGGCCGAGGGGTGATCTCCAATCACGAGTACTTCGCTCGCGCGGTCAAGGCCATCTACCACCTGGTGGGCGACACCACCGAGCACGGTTTTGTCTTTCGAGTAGACCTGGCGCTCAGACCCAACGGCAATTCCGGGCCGGCGGCCGTGTCGCTGGCCGCACTGGAAGAGTACCTGCAAGTGCAGGGCCGTGAATGGGAGCGCTTTGCCTGGCTCAAGAGCCGGGTGGTCGCGCCGCTGGAGGCGGTGTCCAGTCCCGCCGTGCAGGGCCTGCGGGCGGTGGTGCTGCCGTTTGTGTTCCGCCGCTATCTCGACTACAGCGTATTCGAGGCGCTGCGCCTGCTGCACCGCCAGATCCGCGACCATGCCACGCGCCGCAGTGCGGGGCACCCTGAGCGTGCCAACGACGTGAAGCTCTCGCGCGGGGGCATCCGCGAGATCGAATTCACCGTACAGCTGCTGCAGGTGGTGCGCGGCGGGCAGTTTCCGGAACTGCGCCGCAGGCCCACGCTGGACGCCCTGCAGCGCCTCGCGCAGGCAGGGCTCATGCCCACCGAGACGGCCGAGGCGCTGGCCCGGGCCTATGTGTTTTTGCGCCGCGTGGAGCACCGCATCCAATACCTGGACGACCAGCAGACCCATGTGCTGCCCACGCGCGATGACGACCTGTGGTGGATCGCCTGCACCATGGGCTACCCGGATACCTGCGCGTTTTTGCATGCGCTGGACGAGCACCGCGAACTGGTGGCCCAGGAGTTCGACACCCTGCTCGGCGGTAGCGCCAAGCAATGCACAGGCGGCGGCTGTGGCGGCCCGCGTGCCGCCACCGCACCTGTGCCCGAGCTGGACACGCTCGTCGAGCAGCTTCCGGGCGCGTTCCGCGAACGGGTGACCGAATGGCGCAACCACCCCCGCGTGGCCGCGCTGCGCGACGAAGCCCGGGCGCGGCTGCTGCGCATCGTGCAGCGCACCGCCCAATGGCTGGCCGAGGCGCGCGTGACCGAGGAGGCCAGCGTGCGACTGATCAATTGGCTGGAACCCCTGCTGCGGCGCGAAAGCTACCTGGCACTGCTGCTCGAGCGTCCCTCGGTACACGCGCAACTGCTGCACCTGCTGGGTGCGGCACGCTGGCCGGCGCGCTACCTGCTGCAACACCCAGGCGTGATCGACGAGCTGGTGGGCGACGCGATGTGGAACGAGCGCTTCAACGCCGCTGAATTCGAGCGCGAACTGGGCCTGCGCCTGGCTTCGCTGCAGTCCACCGCCGAAGACGACGACGAGAACCTGCTGAACCTGCTGCGCCGCGCCCAGCATGCCGAAACTTTTCGCACGCTGGCGCGCGACGTGGAAGGTCGCATCACCGTGGAGCAGGTGGCCGACGACTTGAGCGCACTGGCCGACAGCGTGTTGCGCGTGACGGCGCAGTGGTGCTGGAGCCGGCTGCGCAACCGGCACCGCGAAGTGCCGCAGTTCGCCATCATTGGCTACGGCAAGCTCGGCGGCAAAGAGCTGGGCTATGGCAGCGACTTGGACATCGTGTTCGTGTTCGACGACGAGGACGATCGCGCGCCCGAGGTCTACGCCGCCTTCGTGCGCAAACTCATCAACTGGCTCACGGTGAAGACGGGCGAAGGCGACCTCTACGAGATCGACACCGCGCTGCGACCCAATGGCAGCTCGGGCATGCTCGTGACCAGTTTCGAGGCCTTTGCACGCTACCAGCAGCAACGCGGCAGCAATACGGCCTGGACCTGGGAGCACCAGGCCATGACGCGCGCGCGCTTTGTGCTGGGCAGCCCTGCGCTGCAGGCCCGCTTTGACGCCGTGCGCGAAGCCGTGATCACCAGCGAACGCGACCCGGCCGCACTGCGTGCCGAAATTACCGCCATGCGCGAGCGGGTGCGCGCCGCACACCCCACACGGGCCGGGCAATTTGAAGTCAAGCACAGCCCTGGGGGCATGGTGGACGCCGAGTTTGCCGTGCAATACCTGGTGCTGGCCGAGTCTGCGCGTCACCCAGGCCTGCGCGACAACGTGGGCAATATCGCCCTGCTGCAGCGCGCCGAAGAATGCGGCCTGCTGCCACCTGGCGTGGGGCACGCCGCCGCCGACGCCTACCGAGAGTTGCGCCGCGTACAGCACCGTGCGCGGCTGGATGAGGTGCCCACCGAGGTCCAACCCCCGGCCCTGCAGGCCGAGCGCGAAGCCATTCTGGCGCTATGGCGCAGCGTGTTCGGCGCAGACGCGGTTGATCCGGCCTCCGGCAAAGCCCTGCGCTGAGTCGGTTCACCCCATTAATTCAAACAACTGTTTGAATTTGCGGTGTAATGCGGAGCCATGCGCTCCCGCACCGAACGCCCGTCCGTCTTGCCGTCTGCCCGCGCCCTGGCTGCGCAGCGCACGGCGCGCAGCGATGGTGAAGACACGCGTGCCCGGCTGCTGCAAGCCGCCTTGGCCTTGTTCGCTGAACGCGGCTATGCCCAGACCTCGGTGCGCGCGATTGCGCAGGCGGCGGGCAGCAACGTGGCGGCGATTGCCTACCACTTTGGCGACAAGGCCGGCCTGTACAGCGCGACCTTTTACGAACCCTTGGGCAGCAGCGGCGCACTGGTGCCGCTGTTGCAGGATGACAGCCGCGCGCTGCCGGATGTGCTGCAGGCCTACTTTGCGGCCTTGCTCCAGCCGCTGGAACATGACGACCTGATACGCCAAACAATCCGGCTGCACGTGCGCGAACTGCTGGAGCCTACCCACGTGTGGCCTGCGCTGATCGAGCGCGAATGCCGTGGCCCGCACTTGGCGCTGGTGCAGCGGCTGTGCGCGCACATGGGCCTGCGGCGCGCCGACGACGACCTGCACCGGCTGGTGTTCACGATCCACGGACTCGTCATGCAAATGTGGACCCAGCGCGACGCGCTCGAAGCCGTCGCACCACGCCTGGCCCGACCGGCCGCGGTGGGCGGCTGGGTCGAGCGGCTCACGGGCTTCGCGCTGGCCCTGATCGACAGCGAAACCCTGCGGCGCGGCGTGCCTGCGCCGCTGCTCTTGCCACGGAAGGACCCTGCACCATGACCTCTTGGCTCCGCTGGGGCCTGGCCTGCACACCGCTGGTGCTGGCCGGTTGCGCCCTGACCCCGCCACCTGCCCGGGTGGACACTCCCACCGCCGCCGTCTGGCATGCGCCGCTGCCGCATGGCGGCGCGGTGGACGGCCTGGCCGCCTGGTGGGCGCGCTGGAACGATCCGCTGCTGGTGGACCTGGTCGAGCGCTCGCAGGCGCTCAGCCCCACGGTGGCACAGGCCGCGTCGCGCCTGGCCCAGGCCCGCGCGGCGCAGCAGTCGGCCCGCGCGGCGCTCGGCCCTACGCTGGACGGGCAGGCCAGCGCCGTGCGGGGCTTCAACGAGCAACTGGCGCGCGTAGCCACCACGGCGCAAGCGGGTGTGCAGGCGGGCTGGGAGATCGATCTGTGGGGCGGCAACGCAGCCGCCACGCGGGCTGCGGGCGAGCGCCTGGCCGGCGCGCAGGCCCAGTGGCACGAGGCGCGCGTGAGCGTGGCCGCCGAGGTGGCCCTGCTGTACCGCGGCTGGCGCTCATGCCTGCAGCAGCTGGAGGTGGCCGAACGCGACGCAGCCTCGCGCGCCGAAACGGCCCGCCTGTCCGACGCCAGCGAGCGCGCTGGCTTCACCCCCCCAGCCACGGCCGCGCTCGCCCGCGCCAGTGCCGCTGAAGGCCGCGCCCGCGCCGTGCAGCAGCGCATGCAGTGTGAGGTCGACCTCAAGTCACTGGTCGCGCTGACCGGCATGGAAGAGCCCGCGCTGCGCGAGCGCGCGGCCACCGCCCCACCGCTGCCCCCGGAGTCGCTGATGGGCCTGGCGTCCCTGCCCGCGCAGGTGCTGGCGCAGCGCCCAGACGTGTACAGCGCCGAGCGCGACGTTGCGGCGGCCAGCGCCGATGTGGGCATGGCCCAGGCGCAGCGCTATCCGCGGCTGTCGCTGCAAGGCTCCGTGGGCGTGGGTTCCGTGCGCGTGAGCGGCGGCTCGACCGAAGCCACCACCTGGTCGATAGGGCCGCTGGCGCTGCAGCTGCCGCTGCTGGACGGTGGCCGCCGCGCCGCGCAGGTCGATGCGGCCCAGGCCCGTTACGACGAAGCGGTGGCCCTGTACCGCGCTCGGGTGCGCCAGGCCGTGGGTGAGGTCGAGCAGGCGCTGGTGCGCCTACAGGCCAGCGCCGAGCGCCGCGCCAGTGCCGACGCCGCTGTGCAGGGCTACCAGGCCTCGCTGCAGGCCACCGAGGCGCGCTGGCGTGCCGGGCTGGCCAGCCAAGTGGAGCTGGAAGACGCGCGCCGCACGGCGCTGGCAGCGCAAAGCGCCTTGCTGGCGCTTCAGCTCGAACGCGAAAGCGCCTGGATTGCGCTGTACCGCGCAGCCGGCGGTGGCTGGGAGCCGCCCGCGGGCGCTGCGCAGACGGCACAGACCCGCACGCCCTGACCCGATGACACCGCAGGCCCTGCCTGCACCTTTGTTGAAGGTGCCCCCGGCGGCCCCGCAGGCCGTCCCACCGAATGGAGCCAATTCCATGCAACTGAACCGCTTGCACAAAACCCCTGCGGCCTGGGCCGCCCTGGCCCTGGTGGTCGCCACCGCCGCGGGCACAGCCCTGCTGGCCAGCCCCACGCGTGCGGCAGGCGAGGCTCCCACGCACAGCGAAGGCCGCCCTGCCATGACGGTAACAGCCGAAGCGCCCCAGCGCACGGCCCTGGCCCAGCGCCTGACGGCCAACGGCAACCTGGCCGCCTGGCAGGAGGCCATCATCGGCGCTGAGAGCAACGGCCTGCGCCTGCGCCATGTGGCGGTGAACGTGGGCGACACCGTGCGCGCCGGCCAGGTGCTGGCCACGTTTGCAGCCGAGACTGTGGAGGCCGAGCTGGCCCAGGCGCGCGCTGCGCTGCTCGAAGCCCAGGCCGCAGCAGCCGAAGCCGCAGCCAATGCCGAACGTGCCCGCACGCTGCAGACCACGGGCGCGCTCAGCGCCCAGCAGATCCAGCAGTACGCCACGGCCGAAAAGACCGCGCAGGCCCGCGTCGAGGCTGCACAGGCGCAGCTGCGCGTGCAGCAGTTGCGCCTCAAGCACACCGAAGTGCGCGCACCCGACAGCGGCGTGATCTCGGCCCGCACAGCCACTGTGGGTGCGGTGGTGGGTGCGGGCACCGAACTGTTCCGCATGGTGCGCAAGGGTCGCCTCGAATGGCGCGCCGAGGTCACGCAGGCCGAGCTGGGCCGCCTAAAACCCGGCATGCGTGTGAACGTCACGGCCGCCAGCGGCGCCAGCGTGCAGGGCACGGTGCGCATGCTGGCCCCTACGGTGGACCCGCAAACGCGCAATGGGCTGGTGTACGTGGACGTGCCCGAGCACCCGGGGCTGCGCGCGGGCATGTTCGCGCGTGGCGAATTCGCGCTGGGCCAGAGCGACGGCCTGACGGTGCCGCAAGAGGCGCTGGTGGTGCGCGACGGCTTTGCCTACGTGTTCGTGCTGGGCGACGACCAGCGCGTGCAGCAGCGCAAGGTGCAGGCAGGCCGCCGCGCCGACGGCCGCGTGGAGGTGCTGGGCGGGCTGGAGGCGAACCAGCGTGTGGCCGTGCGCGGCGCGGGCTTCCTCAACGACGGAGACCTGGTGCGCGTGACCACTACAGATTCAGCACCAAAACAGGCTCCAGCCCAACAAAGTCAAGCACAAACAGCTACAAAATAAGGAGCAATCGCCATGAATGTTTCCGCATGGTCGATCCGCAACCCCATTCCGGCGCTGATGCTGTTTGTGCTGCTGACCTTCGGCGGTTTGCTGTCCTTCAAGGCCATGAAGGTGCAGAACTTCCCAGACATCGACCTGCCGACCATCTCGGTCACGGTGGCGCTGCCCGGTGCCTCGCCCACACAGCTTGAAAACGATGTGGCGCGCAAGATCGAAAACAGCATTGCCACGCTGCAGGGGGTCAAGCACATCTACACCAAGGTACAGGACGGCGGGGCCACGATCACGGCCGAGTTCCGTCTGGAGAAACCCACCCAGGAGGCGCTGGACGACGTGCGCTCAGCCGTCTCCCGCGTGCGCGGCGACCTGCCAGGCGACGTGCGCGATCCCATCGTCTCGAAGATGGATCTGGCCGCGCAGCCGGTGCTGGCCTTCACCATCCGCTCGGTGCCCGCCAGCCCGGGCGCACCGCCGCGGCTCGACGACGAGGCGCTGTCCTGGTTTGTGGACAACGATGTGGCCAAGAAGCTGCTGGCCGTGCGCGGCGTGGGCGCGGTCAACCGCGTGGGCGGCGTGGACCGCCAGGTGCAAGTGGCGCTCGATCCGCTCGAGCTCCAGGCGCTGGGCGCCACGGCCGCCGACATCTCGCGCCAGTTGCGGCTGGTGCAGATCGAAAGCGCAGGCGGCCGCACCGATGTGGGCGGTGCCGAGCAGCCCGTGCGCACGCTGGCCACGGTGCAGACGGCGCAGGAGCTGGCCGCGCTCGCGCTGGCGCTGCCCGACGGACGCTCCATCCGCCTCGACCAGGTGGCCACAGTGCAGGACACAATTGCCGAACCCCGCGCGCTGGCCCTGCTCAACGGCAAGCCGGTGGTGGGCTTTGAAGTCGCGCGCAGCAAGGGCGCGAGCGAAGTCGAGGTGGGCGCGGCCGTGCAGCAGGCGCTGGCCGAGCTGCGCGCACAGCACCCCGACCTGGAAATCACCGAGGCCTTCAACTTCGTACAGCCTGTGCAGGAGGGGTACGACGGCTCCATGCAACTGCTGTACGAGGGCGCATTCCTCGCGGTGGTGGTGGTGTGGCTCTTCCTGCGCGACTGGCGCGCCACTTTCGTGTCGGCCGTGGCGCTGCCGCTGTCGGTGATTCCGGCGTTCATCGGCATGTACCTGCTGGGCTTTTCCATCAACGTGATCACGCTGCTGGCGCTGTCGCTGGTGGTGGGCATTCTGGTGGACGACGCCATCGTGGAGGTCGAGAACATCGTGCGCCACCTGCGCATGGGCAAAACGCCCCTGCAGGCGGCCATGGAGGCGGCCGACGAGATCGGCCTCGCGGTGATTGCGACCACTTTCACACTGATTGCGGTGTTTTTGCCCACGGCCTTCATGAGCGGCATTGCGGGCAAGTTCTTCAAGCAGTTCGGCTGGACGGCTGCCCTCGCTGTCTTTGCCAGCCTGGTGGTCGCGCGCATGCTCACGCCCATGATGGCGGCCTACTTGCTCAAGCCCATGGTGGACGCAGAGCGCGAGCCGCGCTGGATGCCCACCTACCTGCGCTGGGCTGCCTGGTGCGTGCGCCACCGCAGCATCACTTTCCTCGCCACGGCGGTGTTCTTTGCCGGGTCCTTGGCGCTCATTGCGCTGCTGCCCACGGGCTTCATCCCGCCGGACGACAACTCGCAAACCCAGGTGTACCTGGAGCTGCCCCCTGGCGCCACACTGGCCCAGACGCGCGCCAGCGCAGAAGACGCACGCCAGCGCATTGCCGCCCTCGACCATGTGCAAAGCGTCTACACCACGATTGGCGGCGGCTCGGCCGGGGCCGACCCGTTCATGGGTGCGGGCACCGCCGAAACGCGCAAGGCCACGCTGACCATCCTGCTCGATCCGCGTGGGGACCGGCCCCGCAAACAAGTGATCGAAAACCGCATCCGGGCCGCGCTGGAGCCGCTGCCCGGCGTGCGCAGCAAGGTGGGCCTGGGCGGGTCGGGCGAGAAGTACGTGCTCGTGCTCACCGGCGACGACCCGCAGGCCCTGTCGCAGGCAGCGCTGGCCGTCGAGAAAGACCTGCGCACCATTCCGGGGCTGGGCAACGTGGCGTCCACCGCCAGCCTGGTGCGATCGGAGATCGCCGTGCGGCCCGACTTTGCGCGCGCCGCCGACCTGGGCGTGACCAGCGCCGCCATGGCCGAGACGCTGCGCATTGCCACACTGGGCGACTACGACGTGGCGCTGCCCAAGCTCAACCTGGCTTCGCGCCAGGTGCCCATCGTGGTCAAGTTGCAGGACCGTGCGCGGCAGGACTTGGCCGTGCTCGAACGCCTGACAGTGCCAGGCGCGCGCGGGCCGGTGATGCTGTCGCAGGTGGCCACACTGGAGTTCAGCGCCGGCCCAGCCGTGGTGGACCGCTACGACCGCACCCGCAACGTGAACTTCGAAATCGAGCTGTCGGGCCTGCCCCTGGGCGAGGTGACCAAGGCCGTCGAGGCACTGCCCTCGATCCAGAACCTGCCGCCGGGAGTGCGCCAGGTGACCGTAGGCGACGCAGAAGTCATGGGCGAGCTGTTCGCCAGCTTCGGCCTGGCCATGCTCACCGGCGTGCTGTGCATCTACATCGTGCTGGTGCTGCTGTTCAAGGACTTCCTGCACCCGGTCACCATCCTGGCCGCGCTGCCCCTGTCGCTGGGCGGGGCCTTCGTGGGGCTGCTGCTGGCGCAAAAAAGCTTTTCCATGCCCTCGCTGATCGGGCTGATCATGCTCATGGGCATTGCGACCAAGAACTCCATCTTGCTGGTGGAGTACGCAATCGTCGCGCGGCGCGAGCAGGGCATGAGCCGCTTTGACGCGCTGATCGACGCCTGCCACAAACGCGCGCGGCCCATCATCATGACCACGCTGGCCATGGGCGCGGGCATGCTGCCAATTGCCGTGGGCTTCGGCGCAGCCGATGCGAGCTTCCGCTCGCCCATGGCCGTGGCGGTGATCGGCGGGCTCATCACCTCGACCTTCTTGAGTCTGCTGGTGATTCCAGCGGTGTTCACCTGGATCGACGACCTGGGCCAATGGCTGCTGCGCCTGGGCCGGCGCATCGGCCAGCGCGATACGCCAGCACGGGCTGCAGCGCCCAAGGTGGGCTCGGCGTGATGGGGACCACGACGGGGCTTCTGCCCCGCGTTCCAGCCGACGAAGTGCAACCAGGCGTTACATAATCAGGGGGCTTTGCCCCCGGCCGCCATGAACCTCGTCCCGCTCAACATCGACACGATCCAGATCGGTCAGCCGCTGCCTTTCATCTTGCGCGACCCTGACGGCGTGCTGCTGGCCAGCCGTGGCTATGTGATCAGCAGCCGCGAGGAACTCGACAACCTCGTCGCCCGGGGCCGCCAGCTGTGCGTGGACGTGGACGAGTCGGGCGACAGCCTCCGTGCCTACCTGGCGCAGCTGCAGAAGATGCTGATGGCCGACACTTCGCTGGGCGAACTGGCGGCGGTCAAGATTCCGGTTGTGCATCGGGAACGCGAGCGCGAAGAGCGCCAGTCGCTCGACTGGCCTGCGCTGCAACTGCACGCCACGCACCTGCTGCGCGCGCCCGGCGAAGGCGACTTTCTGCTCCGGTTCGAACATCTGCACGAGGAGTTGGTGCGCCGCTGCACACAGGCACCCGACGCCACGCTGCTCGCCCTGGTGTACCTGTCGACCCAGGAAACGCGCATGTACAGCGCCACCCACGCCATGCTGGTCAGCTGCGCCTGCATGCTGGCCGCACGCTCGGTGCTGCGCTGGCCCGAAGTGCGCGTGCTGCAGGTGGGCCGTGTCGCGCTGAGCATGAACATCGGCATGACCGAGCTGCAAGACCAGCTCGCCCAGCAGGCGCAGCCGCTGACGAGCCGCCAAATTGCCTCGATCCAGCACCACGCTGCACGCTCCGAGGCCGTGCTGCATTCGCTGGGCGTGCAAGATGCCGACTGGCTCGAAGCCGTGCGCTGCCACCACGACCGCAGCCCCGGCCCGCTGGCCGATCGCAGCCCCGCCCAGCAGATGGCGCGGCTGGTACAGCGCGCCGACGTGTTTGCCGCTCGCCTGGCCCCGCGCGCCAACCGCTGGCCCATGGCCGCCACCGCGGCCATGCAGGCCAGCTACTACGACGAAGAGCGCAAAGTGGACGAAGCCGGTGCAGCCCTGGTCAAGGCGCTAGGGGTGTACCCGCCGGGCACCTTCGTGCGGCTGATCACCCAGGAGGTGGCCGTGGTGCTGCGCCGCGGTGCCAGCGCCACCACACCGCGCGTGGCCGTGGTCATGAACCGCCAGGGCATGGCCACAGGCGAGTTCATTCCGCGCGATACCGCGCTGCCGCAGTGGAAAATTGCCTCGGTGGTAGCGCTCAAGGACGTGCGCGTCAATCTGTCGCTGGAGCGCTTGCTGGCGATGCTATGAGTTCGCGCCAGACCTGCACGGCCTGGGGCAAAAGCGCCAGATCCGTGATCGCCTGAACGTCCGGAGGCCAGGCCTCGCGCAGCCGCGGATGCGCCCCCTGCGACCCACAGCGCTACGTCGGCAGGCAGTCCGGCGCGCAGTTGCTGCAGCCCGGCACGCAGCGCACGATCAAAGACCCCAGCGCTACAACTGGGCCAGCACATCGGCCCCGCAAGCCTGCACTGCCCGCAGCGGTCCATTTTTCACCGTCTTGGGGCCCCATAGTCCTGTGCGCAAGGAGGCACAACGCCGCATGGCACGTCGGGCATGGTGCTGGCGGGCGCATCCAATACGGTGTTTGCCACGTAAACCAATCAGTACAAATTAAAACTGTGGTGGACAAAAAATGATGGAGCAGTTAAATTGCCCAGAACAATACACGGCGGAGGTTGGAATGTCTGGATTCTTTCGTTACTGGCGCCTCGGCGGGACATGGGCGGTGAGCTTGGCGGCTGCCGCCTGGCTGCCAGTCACCCAGGCCCATGCATCGAACGCTCCTGCCCCGGCTGCAGCCGGCAGCGCGGCCGCGTGCCCCGGCGTGCTGCAGCACACCTTCCCACGCCTGCAGGACGAAAAGCCGCAATCGCTGTGCCAATACGCGGGCAAAGTGCTGCTGGTGGTCAACACGGCCAGCTACTGCGGATTCACGGGGCAGTACAAGGACCTGGAAGCGCTGTACGCCAAATACAAAGACCGCGGCTTGGTCGTGCTGGGCTTCCCTTCCAATGACTTCTCGCAGGAAACCGGCTCCAACCAACAGATCGCAGAGTTCTGCGAAAACACCTTCGGCGTGAAGTTTCCGATGTTTGCCAAGAGCCACGTGACAGGCCCGCAGGCCAGTCCGTTTTACCGCCAGCTGGCCGAAGCGACGGGCACCGCTCCGAAGTGGAACTTCCACAAATATCTGATCGGCCGTGACGGCAAGGTCATCGACAGCTACTCCAGCTTCACCGCGCCCGACAGCCGAGGCTTGGTCCGCGCCATCGAGCAGCAGCTGGCCCTTGGCGCTTCCCGTTGAGGTATCCCATGCCCCGCGCGCTCGCTGCTTCTCAAAATTTTCTGCCCACCCCCTGGAACTTTCGCGGGGTGCCCTCACTCTTGTTCACAACAGGGCGCTGCACACGCCCCACTGGTTTGACGTTGCGAAGCCTTTCGGGCCCTTGTGTCCCGACTGACCTCCTGGAGCGCTTCTCCTCCCTCCCTCTCTTTTTCGTTTCGGGACGCTTCGCAACCTTTTTATTCCGGGTGGCTCCCGCAGGGAGCCGCTCATGAGAGTCGCCATCGTCGGCTCCGGCATTTCGGGCCTGGGAGCCGCCCACCTCCTCAAAGACCACGCGCATGTCACCCTTTACGAGGCGGGCGACTACTTCGGGGGGCACACACACACCGTAGACGTCACGCTGCCCACAGCCCGGGGCACCGTCACCCATGGCGTGGACACCGGGTTCCTGGTCTTCAACGAGCGCACCTACCCCAACCTGATCCGCCTGCTGACCGAACTGGGCGTGGCAACGTCCAAGTCCGACATGTCGTTCTCGGTGCAAGCTCCGCGCCCCGGGCGCGGACCGCTGGAGTGGAGCGGCTCCAACCTGTCCACCGTGTTCGCGCAGCGCCGCAACCTCACCAACCCCCACTTTCTGGGCATGCTGATGGATTTGCTGCGCTTCAACCGGCTGTGCACCCGCATCGCCGAAGCGAACGCCGAACAGTCGCTGATGCAGCCGCTGGGCGAGTTTCTGCAAGAGCATCGCTTTGGCCAGGCCTTCCGCGACTGGTACTTCCTGCCCATGCTGGGCTGCATCTGGAGCTGCCCCACTGACCAGATGCTCAAGTTCCCGGTGGCCACCATGATCCGGTTCTGCCACAACCACGGGCTGCTCCAGGTGAACGACCGGCCGCAATGGTGGACGGTGACGGGGGGCGCGCGCCATTATGTCGAGCGCATCCTGTCCGGGATTGCCGACAAGCGCCTCTCGACCCCCGTGCTGCGCATTGAGCGTGACAGTGCGGGCGTGCGCGTTCACACGGCTGGCCTCGTAGAACACTTCGACCACGTGGTGCTGGCCACGCACTCCGACCAATCGCTGGCCCTGCTGGCAGCGCCGACCTTGCAAGAGCGCGCCGTACTGGGGGCGATTCGCTACCAGTCCAACCGTGCGGTCCTCCACACCGACACCTCGGTCCTGCCGCGGCAACGTGCCGCCTGGGCGGCCTGGAATTACGAGCGCGCCGAAGCGTCCGACCGGGAATCCGCCCAGGTCTGCCTGCACTACTGGCTCAACCAGTTGCAGCCACTACCGTTCGAGCAACCGGTGATCGTGTCGCTCAATCCCGTGCGCCCCATCGACCCGGCCACCGTCGTGGGCGAATACGAGTACGCGCATCCGGTCTTCGACCTGCCGGCGATTCGGGCCCAGCAATGGGTCGGCCAGTTGCAAGGCCGCCACCACACCTGGTTCTGCGGCGCCTGGACGGGCTACGGCTTCCATGAAGACGGACTCAAATCCGGCATGGCCGTCGCCCGTTCGCTGCAGGCGCTTGGGCCGCAAACCCTGGCGGAGGCTGCGTGAGCACAGCGACGGCAGACGCATGCGCCACGGGCCCGCTGCTGGGCTTCGGGCAGGTGCGCCACACGCGGCTGCGCCCTCGGCGGCACGCGTTCGCCTATCCCACATTTTTTCTGATGCTGCCCATGCGGCGTCTCGCCGCATATTCCGGCGCGCTGGCGGTGAACCGCAGAGGCGCCATCAGCTTTCACGACTGCGACCATGGCGATGGGCGCGGCCCTGAGCGGGGTGGGGCGCTCGCATGGCTGGACGGTCTGCTGCGCGCCGAAGGCATCGACGATGCCACGGGCGAGGTCTGGCTGCACTGCTACCCACGCGTGCTGGGCTACACCTTCAAGCCGGTGAGCTTCTGGTACTGCCACCGCCCGGATGGAAGCCTGCGCGCCATTCTGGTCGAGGTGAACAACACGTTTGGCGAGCGGCACTGCTACCTGCTAGACCAGCAGCCGCGCTACGGCCAGGAGCTTGCCGCGCGCAAGGTGTTCCATGTCTCGCCGTTCTGCGAGGTCAGCGGCGGCTACCGCTTCCGATTCATGCGCACCCCCAGGAGCCCCAACGCCGAAGCCGGACGGACGGTGGTGCGCATCGACTACGACGACGACCAGGGTCCGCTGATCCAGACCAGCGTCAGCGGCACACTCGAACCCGCTACGGCCAAGACGCTGCGCCGAGCGCTCTGGGGCTACCCGGCCATGACGCTGGCCGTGATCGTCCGCATCCACTGGCATGCGCTGCAGTTGTGGGCCAAGCGCGTGCGTTTCCACCGCAAACCCGAGGCGCCCGCCTCGATCGTGTCCCGTTGAACCGATTTCTGCCTATCGACACCGCCATGAACACGACCACCGCCTCCCGCGACCTGCCCCGCGACACACCGGCAGCGGCCCGCACGGCCCTCAAACTCATGGAGCGGCTGCAACACGGCAGCCTGACCGTGCAACTGCCCGACGGAACCCTCCAACACTTCGGCCAGGGCGGCGGACCCGCAGCGGCCATCACGCTCAAAAACTGGAACGTGTGCCAGGCCGCGCTCAAATCGGGCGACATCGGCTTTGCCGAAAGCTATATTGCAGGCGACTGGACGACGCCGCACCTGACGGATCTGCTCAAGGTCTTCATTGCCAACCGCCAGGAGGTGGAAGGCGTGATCTACGGCACCTGGGCTGGCCGACTGCTGTACCGTCTGAAGCACCTGCTGAACCGAAACACCCGCGCCAACAGCCAGAAGAACATCCACGCCCATTACGACCTGGGCAATGCCTTCTACGAGCTGTGGCTGGACGACACGATGAATTACTCGTCGGCCTGGTTCGAAGGTGCGCTCGACGGAGACCTGCGCACGGCCCAGCATGCCAAGGTGCGCCGCGCCCTGCGCATGGCGCGGGTGCAACCGGGTGACCGCGTGCTCGAGATCGGCTGCGGCTGGGGCGCATTGGCCGAGATGGGCGCGACAGAGTTCGGCGCCCACGTGACCGGAGTGACGCTGTCCACCGAGCAGTTGGCGTTTGCGCAGGCACGCATGCAGCGGCTGGGTGTGGCGGCCCGATGCGACCTGCGGCTGCAAGACTATCGCGACATTGCCGACGGCCCCTACGACGCAATCTGCTCCATTGAAATGATCGAGGCTGTCGGCCGCGAGTACTGGCCCACCTATTTCCAGTCCGTGCGCAAGCTGCTCAAGTCGGGGGGGCGGGCCTGCATTCAGAGCATCGTCATCGACGACAGCCTGTTTGCCCGCTACATCAGCTCCACCGATTTCATCCAGCAGTACATCTTCCCGGGCGGCTGCCTGCCGTGCCCAAGCGAGTTCCGCCGCGAAGCCGCTGCGGCCGGCCTGCGCGTGGAAGACGAGTTCGCGTTTGGTCAGGACTACGCCGAAACCCTCAAACGCTGGCGCGAGCGCTTTCTGGCACAGCGTCAACGCATCCTGCAGCTGGGCTTCGACGAGCGCTTCATGCACATCTGGGAGTTCTACCTCGCCTACTGCGAGGCGGCTTTTGCCATGCGCAACATCGACCTGGTGCAGTACACGCTGCTCAAGGACTGAGCACAGGAGTTCGCCATGCACCGAAGCGCCCATCCGGCCACAACCGCGCTGGCAGCATTGGCTCTGGCCTGTGTCCTTGCCGGTACGGCCGCGCAGGCCAACGAAGCGCCCAGTGCGCTCGCAGGGGCTCAACTGGCGGGGCAGGGCACATTGCGCTTCTTCGGCTTCGAGGTGTACCGCGCCCGGCTGTGGGTCCGGCCCGGCTTCGATGCGGCCGACTATGCCGCGCATCCCCTGGCGCTGGAATTGACCTACCTGCGCGACTTCTCCGCCGAGGCGATCGCCAAAAGGTCCATCCAGGAAATGCGCCGGGTGGGACGTTTCTCACCGGAGCAGGCCACGCGCTGGCAGGCCCAGTTGCAAGCGGCGCTGCCCGATGTGAAGGCAGGCGACCGGCTCACCGGCGTGTACACCCCGGGGGGCAGTGCGGTGTTCGTGATGGGCGGACGCACCGTCGGCGAGGTGGTCGACCCCGAATTCGCACGCCTGTTCTTCGGCATCTGGCTCTCACCGCAAACCTCTGAACCTGCGCTGCGCCAGTCCCTGATCGCTTTGACGCGACCTGCGGGTGCCCCATGAACCAGACCATGGCCACGCCGGCGGTGCGCGGCGCGCGCGCAGGGCTGGCCTACGGCCTGCTGGGGCTGCCGCTGGCGTTTGTGGCTTTGCCGTTGTATGTGCTGCTGCCCAACCACTATGCGCGCGAGTACGGCATGCCCCTGGCCACGCTGGGTGCCGTGCTGCTGGCTGCGCGCTTGCTGGACGCGGGTGTGGACCCGTGGCTGGGCCGTCTGAGCGACCGGCTGTTTGCCCGCTCTGCCGCTTGGGTACTGGGCATTGGCGCCGGGTCGGCCCTGCTGCTGGCAGTCGGTCTGTGTGCGCTGTTCCTGCCCCCGAAGGCGGCACAGAGCACCCCCAGTGCACTGATCGCCTGGGCGCTGGCGACCCTGGTTGTGACCTATCTCGCCTACAGCCAGCTCAGCATTGCCCACCAGGCCTGGGGAGCCCGGCTGGGCGGCGACGAAATGCAGCGCGGGCGCATCGTGGCCTGGCGCGAAGGCGCTGCGCTGATCGGTGTGCTCACTGCGTCGGTCTTACCCAGCCTGTTCGGTCTGCCCGTCATGCTTGGGTGGTTCGCATCCACGCTGGCTGTCGGGTGGCTGGCCTGGTGTCGAGCCCCGCGCCCCCCGGCTGCGCCTGCAGGCTCTGCCGACGCGCCCGCGCTGTGGCAGCCCCTGCTGCGGCCCGCGTTTCGGCGGCTGCTGCTGGCCTTTGTGCTCAACGGCATTGCGAGTGCCATCCCGGCCACTTTGGTGCTGTTCTTCGTGCAAGACCGGCTGCAGGCGACGCCAGCCCAGGAGTCGTGGTTTCTGGGTGCCTATTTTGTGTGCGCAGCATTGTCCATTCCTCTGTGGCTGCGCGTGGTGGCCCGTATGGGCCTGGGCCGCACCTGGCTGGCGGGCATGCTGCTGGCCGTGGCGGTGTTCTTCTGGACGCTGCGCCTGGGCACGGGCGACATCGTGCCGTTTCTGGTGGTGTGCGCGCTGTCGGGCGTAGCCCTGGGGACTGACCTGACTGTGCCCAGCGCGCTGCTGGCCGGCGTGGTGGCCCAGGAAGGCGACCAGGGCCGCCATGAAGGCGCTTACTTCGGCTGGTGGAGCTTTGCCACCAAGCTCAACCTGGCACTGGCCGCAGGGCTTGCACTGCCGCTGCTGCAATGGTGGGGCTATAGCCCGGGCACCCGCACGCCCGAGGGCCTGTCCACGCTGACCATGGCCTATGCGCTGCTGCCCTGCCTGCTCAAACTTGCCGCCGCCGCGGCACTCTGGTGGGGGGTGCTGCGCCCGGCGCACACGGCCCTCGCCCCCACTTCCGCCCAAGGCTGAAACCCATGCAAAGACGTTCACTCCTGCTGGCCGCCGCGGCCACTCCTCTGGCGCTGACCGGTTGCGCCAGCCAGAACCTGTCGGATTACCAGGCCGAAAAACCCGTGCTCGATCTGGCCCGCTACTTCAACGGCACTGTGGACGCCTGGGGCATCTTCCAGGACCGCAGCGGCCGCATCGTGCGCCGCTTCACCGTGGTGATGGACTGCCGCTGGGAAGGCAACCAGGGCGTTCTGGACGAAGCCTTCACCTATTCCGACGGCAGCACGCAACGCCGTATCTGGCGACTCACCCGACATGCCGGCGGGCGCTACACCGGCACCGCAGAAGACGTGGTGGGCGAGGCGAGCGGTCAGACGGTGGGCAACGCGTTCCGCTGGACCTACACATTGGCGCTGCCGGTGGACGGCAAGGTCTACCGTGTCGACCTCGACGACTGGATGTATCTGGTGGACGAGCGCGTGATGCTCAATCGCGCCACCATGAGCAAGTTTGGCGTGCGGCTGGGCGAGATCACGCTGTCCTTCACCAAGCGCACACCATGAGCCTGAACCCGCCGATCCGCGACTGGCAAGGTCGCCGTGTCTGGCTGATTGGAGCCTCCAGCGGCATCGGCCGGGCCACGGCTGCGCTGCTGCACGCGCGCGGTGCGCAGGTGGTGGTGTCGGCCCGCAACGCAGAGGCTTTGCAGGCCTTTGTGGCGGAGCATCCGGGCAGCCAAGCCGAGCCCTTCGATAGCGCAGACCACGGGCAGGCGGCCGAGGCCGCAGCCCGCGTGCTGGCCCGGGGCACCCCCGACTTGATGTGCTACTGCGCGGGCCACTACCGGGACCAGCGAGCCACCGAGTTTGACCTGCAGGAAATGCTGCGCCACGAGCAGGTCAACTACCTGGGCGCACTGCACATGCTCGACGCGGTGTTGCCCCCCATGGTGCAAGCAGCGCGTGCGGGCCAGCGTGCCGGACACGTGAGCCTGATCAGCAGCGTGGCCGGTTTCCGCGGGCTGCCCAAGAGCCTGGCCTACGGCCCGACCAAAGCCGCGCTCATCAACCTGGCCGAAGCCTTGTATCTCGATCTGCACGACCTGGGCATGGGCGTGAGCGTGATCAACCCGGGCTTTGTGGCCACCCCCCTCACCGCTGGCAATGACTTCACCATGCCAGCGCTGATCTCGCCCGAAGCCGCGGCGCAGGCCATCGTGGGCGGCTGGGAACAGGGGCAGTTCGAAATCCATTTCCCCAAGCGCTTCACGCGGGTGATGAAACTGCTGCGGCTCATGCCCTATCGGTGGTACTTTCCGGCCGTGCGCCGCTTCACAGGTCTTTGATGCCGTCCAACCTTTCCTCTGCCGACGCCGTCGAGCGCATCGTCGGGTTCTTCGAACACCTGTCCCCCGCCGACCTGGCCCGTATCGGCGAGATCTACAGCGCCGACGCGCGCTTCAAAGATCCATTCAACGAGGTGCGCGGGATTCCGGCCATCCAGGGCATCTTCCGCCACATGTTCACGGCACTGGAGCAGCCCCGCTTTGTGGTCACAGGCCGTGTGGTGCAGGGGGACCAGTGCTTCCTGACCTGGGACTTCCTGTTCGCTTTTCGCAGCTACCGCCGCGGCGTGACGCAGACGGTGCGCGGGGCCTCGCATCTGGTACTGGATGCCGATGGCCGCATCAGCTTGCACCGCGACTACTGGGACGCAGCCGAGGAACTGTATGAAAAACTGCCGGTGCTAGGCGGCCTGATGCGGTGGCTCAAGCGCCGCGCGAACCAGTAGCCACGCCAGTCGAGCCCCCCAAAGCCAGCCTTCGGGCCGGCTTTTGCGCCAAGGCCGCAGTGGATCAGCTCGGCTTGGTGTCAGCAAAGCTCTGGCGCTGCATGAGGCGGTCGAGCAAGCGGCCCAGGTTGGGGTACTCGGTGCGCCAGGCAATCTCGGGAAAGCGGAATTCGAGCCAGCCAAGGGCGCAGCCCACCGCGATGTCCGACAGACTCAGGTGGATGCCGCTGCAGTAATTCTTGTCGCCCAGCCCCTGGCTCATGGCCTTGAGACTGTCGTGCACCTTGCGCAACTGGCGGTCAATCCAGGCTTGGCTGCGCTGCTCGGGCGTCCGGCCGGCCCAGGTCGCCTCCAGGCGCGCCAGGATGGCCGCATCCAGCAAACCGTCGGCCAAGGCTTCCCAAGTCTTGACCTCGGCACGCTCGCGCCCGCTGGGAGGGATGAGCTTGCCCACGGGCGACAGCGTGTCGAGGTACTCGACGATCACGCGCGAATCAAACACGGCCTCGCCGCCTTCCATCACCAGGCAGGGGACCTTGCCCAGCGGATTGGAAGCGCTGATGGTCGTGTCGTCGGCCCAAACGTTTTCCTGGACGAACTGGTAATCGAGCTTTTTCTCGGCCATCACGATGCGCACCTTGCGCACATAGGGGCTGGCGGAGGAACCGATGAGTTTCATGGAGTGACTTTCCAGAGCGCGGAGCGTGGGACGGAAACTGGCCGCCGATTCTATCGGCACGGCCCTGCACCCACCTGACGCGAGGGGGATGCCCCCGCCTACAATCGCGGGCCATGAGCCTGTCCACCATCACCGCCCTGTCGCCGCTTGACGGCCGCTATGCCTCCAAACTTGCCGCGCTGCGCCCCATCATGAGCGAGCATGGCTATATGCACCGCCGGGTGCAGGTGGAGATCGCGTGGTTCATCGCGCTGTCTGACGCCGGTTTTGCCGAATTCAAACCGCTGACCACGGGCGCCCGCGCGTACCTGCTGGGCCTGGTGAAGAATTTCTCCGAAGCCGATTCGGCAGCGATCAAGGAAATCGAAAAGACCACCAACCACGACGTGAAGGCCGTGGAATACTGGATCAAGAGCAAGTTCGAGGCTCGGCCCGAACTGATGCGCGCGGCAGAGTTCGTGCATTTCGCCTGCACCAGCGAAGACATCAACAACACCAGCCATGCGCTGCAGATCCGCTCCGGCCGCGATCAGGTGATCCTGCCGGGCCTGGACCGCATCATGCTCAAGCTGCGCGAGATGGCGCACAACTATGCCGAAGTGCCCATGCTCAGCCGCACCCACGGCCAGACCGCCAGCCCCACCACCGTGGGCAAGGAAATGGCCAACGTGCTGGTGCGCCTGCAAACCGCGTGCGAAAAGATCGCCGCCGTCAAGATCATGGGCAAGATGAATGGCGCGGTGGGCAACTACAACGCTCACCTGTCGGCCTGGCCTGACTTTGACTGGGAAGCCTTTAGCAAGAAGGTGGTAGAGACCCCCGAGCCCCTGGGCCTGGGCCTGACCTTCCAGCCCTATTCCATCCAGATCGAGCCACACGACTACATGGCCGAGCTGTTCGACGCCGTGGCGCGCGCCAACACCATCCTGATCGACCTGTCGCGCGACATCTGGGGCTACGTGAGCCTGGGCTACTTCAAGCAAAAGCTCAAGGCCGGCGAGATCGGCTCGTCCACCATGCCGCACAAGGTCAACCCCATCGACTTTGAAAACGCCGAAGGCAACCTGGGCTTGGCCAATGCGCTGCTCAAGCACCTGGCCGAGAAGCTGCCCATCAGCCGCTGGCAACGCGACCTGACCGACAGCACCGTGCTGCGCAACATCGGCGTCGCACTGGGCTATGCGGCGCTGGCCTATGCCTCGCTGCTCACCGGCCTGAACAAGCTGGAGCTGAACGAAGATGCCCTGCAGGCCGACTTGGACGCCTCGTGGGAAGTGCTGGCCGAACCCATCCAAACGGTGATGCGCCGCTACGGCGTGCCGGGCGCCTACGAAAAGCTCAAGGAAGTCACCCGCGGCAAGACCGTCACCGCCGAGGCCCTGCACGGCCTGATCCGATCGCTGGACATTCCTGAGGCCGAGAAAGAGCGCCTGTTGGCCATGACGCCGTCCAGCTACACCGGCAAGGCGGCCGAGCTCGCGCGCCGCGTCTGATCCGGCCATGAGCGCTGCCGTGCACGCCGCCGATGCGGCGCGCCGCAACAACTTTGACGCCCTGCGCCTGATCGCGGCGCTCTTGGTGATCTGGGGGCATCAGTTCCCGATTCTGGGCTTGCCCACGCCGCTGATCGCGCACAACGAGCCGGGTGCGCTCGGCGTGGTGATGTTCTTCGCCATCAGCGGCTACTTGGTCACGCAGTCCTGGCAGGCCGACCCGCACCTGGGCCGCTTTGCACTGCGGCGCGCGCTGCGCATCTGGCCAGGCCTGACCGTGGCCGTGCTGCTGTGCGTGCTGGTGCTCGGCCCACTGGTGACCACGCTGCCGCTGCCCGACTACTTCGGCCACGCCGGCACACGGCTGTACCTCAGCAACCTATGGCTGAAGACGCGCTTCGCCCTGCCCGGGGTGTTTGAAAGCCATCCGATCGCAGGCTCGGTCAACGGCCCGCTGTGGACGATTCCGCTGGAAGTCGGCTGTTATGCGGTGCTGGCCTTGGCCGGCGTGCTGGGCGCCACGCGCACGCGCTGGGCGGCCCCCCTGGTGCTGCTGGCGCTGATGGCCGCGCTGCAGTGGCGCTACAGCCCGCCGCCCGGAACGCCCATGCCCGCCTGGTCGTTTGGCCTGCAGTACGGCATGGTGTTCGCGCTGGGCAGCACGCTGGCCGTCTGGGCGCCTGTGTGGCGCGCTCGCATCCTGGCGACCGCGGTCGGCTCAGTGGCACTGTGCGCCGCGCTGCACGCCTGGGGCCCGCAACCGCTGGCGGGGCAGGCTGTGATCCTGGGCCTGGGCGGGCTGGCCGTGCTGCTCGGCCAGGCCTCGTGGCCCGTGCTGCGGCGCGCGGGCCGCTGGGGCGACGTGTCGTATGGTCTGTACATCTACGCCTTCCCGGTACAGCAGCTGCTGGTGGCCTGGGGTGCGCAGCACTGGGGCTTTGGTCCGGCGCTGGCAGCAACGCTGGCGGGTTCGTTCGCGCTGGCGACCTTGTCGTGGCATGGGGTGGAAAAACCGGCCCTGGCCTTCAAACCCAGGCGCCGTAGCCCGACCACTTAGGCGCTCTCCTGTTTTCGAGCTTTTTTCGAGCACGCTGTGGCGTGCACAACCCATGGCCCTCAAATCCACCATCTTCAAGGCGAACGTCCAGATCGCCGACATCGACCACGGCTACTACGCCGACCACCCGCTGACCCTGGCACGCCACCCCAGCGAAACCGACGAACGCATGATGGTGCGCCTGGCGGCACTGGCGCTGCAGGCCCACCAGCTGCAGGCGCTGTGCCAAGGAGACGGTACGCTGGCCTTTGGCGCAGGCCTGTCGGACCCAGACGACCCGGACGTCTCGCTGACCGACTTCACCGGCCGCAAGCGGCTGTGGATCGAGGTGGGCCAACCCGAGGACAAGCCCCTGGCCAAGGCTGCCAGCCGGGCCGATGCGGTGGTGGTGTACGCCTTTCACCATGCAGCCGAAGTGTGGTGGAAGGGCATCGAGACCAAGCTCACACGGCTGGACAAACTGCAGGTCTGGCGCATCCCGACCGAGGCCTCGCAAGCGCTGGCGCAACTGGCCGAGCGCAGCATGCAGTTGCAGGCCACGGTGCAGGAAGGGGCCCTGACACTCAGCAGCGAACGCGGCAGCGTGCACCTGGAGCCGCTGCGCTGGAAGTGAGGCCGTACCGCAGGCTGCCGCCGACGTATGCCATCAGACATCAAAATGGCCTCTTGTGCTTATTAATCAAGCACGAGCAGCTATCAAATAAATAGCAAGCCAGGGCCGTGCCCGTCAATCGTCGCGCGGCATGAAAGCCCCGCAGTGCCAGCACTGCTCAAACCCGCCCTCGACCAGTTCGCCGCAAACGCAGACCCAGCGGCGCTGCGGCAGAACCCGCAGGGCGTCGAGCAACGCACGGGCGCCGGGCAGGTGTTCGTCGTGGGTGAGCCAGATTTCAGGCAGGCACTGGTCGGGCGGCAGCTGCCCTGCGGCAGCCCCCAGATGCTGGCGCTGGACGCTGGCCTGAAAGCCAGCCTCACAGAGCAGATCGGCCCAGACCGTGGCAATCGCAATGTTGGGGGCTTGGGTCAGGCGCTGCATGGGCGCACGATACGCGGGAGCCAGTGTCGGGGCAAGCCAGCCCGGCGATCTCAGCGGCTGGCCGGCGCCGCAGGTCCTGGGTCGGCCTGGGCCACCGGCTGGGGTGCGCCTTCTGCCGCACGCTCGGCATAACGGTTAAAGCGCCATGCGCTGTGGTCCAGGGTGATGCGCCGCCAGACGCGGCGCTTTTCGGCTGGACTGAAGGCGGGCCAGTGCTGCACCTCCTCAAAACTGCGGCCGCAGCCCTTGCAGATGTCGTCGCCCTGGCTCGTGGAACAGATGGCGATGCACGGCGTATCGGGGGTGGTGGCGTACCAATCCAGCCAGGCGGCCCGGGCAGGGGTCGGCAAGCTGTCTTCGTCCGCCTCGTCCTCGTGGTAGTACACCATCAGGGCATACACCTCTGCCAGTGCCTTGACTTGCGGTGAGAGCCTCCACCCGTCGCCTGTAGGCGCCCGTGCGCGCCAATGGTTGATTGCGGCTTCGATGTCGGTGATGTGGATGCCGGCCATGGGGTGCTGCTCGGGAGGGGGCCGATGATAGCGGCCGCGCCCCATACCCGTCCCGGATCGGGGCATTGCAGCGAGCGCAAGCGCCTTTGAGCCTAGCGCTGCCGCTGCCTTCGTACGCAATAACCACAACGCTTCGAGCCTTGTGCATCGCTATTTCCAGTGTTCCAATGAGGGCTTCGAAGGGGAGTAGCTCCCTCTCTGCGGCCGTCCCGCCCAGTCGGGCCTTGCGGCCACAGAGTTCGGCACCGTCGTCAGGACGAAGCCCAGCGGCTTCCGGCGGTCCGGGCAAGGCAAGACCTTCAGGTTCCGCGCCGAGCAAGACCTTCGGTTGGGCCTGCTGTCGGCCTGGTCGAAGAGCGTCTGCCACCTTCTGGCAGATGGCAAGGCCTCCGATGCGGCAGGCGGACTCCACCACTACCACATCCCGGAACGGAATTTGCCCATGGAAATGTTCTCCACCCAATGGCTGACGGCCTTACTGGCCATCGTCCTGATCGACCTCGTCCTGGCGGGCGACAACGCTATCGTCATCGCATTGGCTGCCCGCGGACTGCCCAAGCACCTCCAGAAAAAAGCCATCGTCTGGGGCACGCTGGGCGCCATCGTCGTGCGCTCGGCCATGACCGTCGCGGTGGTCTGGCTGCTCAAAATTCCCGGCCTGATGCTGGTCGGCGGCCTGGGTCTGCTGTGGATCGCGTACAAGCTGCTCGCGGAAGACGACGACGGCGAAGAGCACGGCGGCACGGGGGCGACCACGTTTTGGGGCGCCATGAAAACCATCGTGATCGCAGACGCGCTCATGGGCATCGACAACGTACTGGGCGTGGCTGGTGCAGCCCAGGGCTCTTTCAACCTGGTGGTGATCGGCCTGCTGATCAGCGTGCCTATCGTGGTGTTCGGCAGCACCGTGGTACTCAAGCTCGTCGAGCGCTTCCCCGTCATCATCCAGCTCGGCGCTGCAGTCCTGGCCTTTACGGCCGGCAAGATGATCGTCAATGAGAACCTGCTGGGCGCATTCTT
This sequence comes from Burkholderiaceae bacterium, assembly GCA_046289925.1. Classification (GTDB taxonomy): domain Bacteria; phylum Pseudomonadota; class Gammaproteobacteria; order Burkholderiales; family Burkholderiaceae_C; genus Acidovorax_G. The sequence continues at coordinate 25,017 of JBKBUN010000004.1, forward strand.
CAAAGGCCCGGACACCCTGAGCCAGGTGGCATACTGGGGCGTGATCGTGCTGGCCATCATCGGTGTGCTGGCTGCAGGCTGGCTGCACAACCACCGCCGCGTGGCCGAACCCAGCGCCTGACACACATGCCGTGGGGCTACGCCACAGTGCCGCACCTGAGGCGGCGCACGCAGACGGTGCCCCCCGGCCTGCCTGGCTGCGGTGCTATCCTGCGCACATGCGAATCCTTCTGAAATGGCTGCTGAGTGCAGCGGCGCTGTTGTGTGTGGCGTACGTGTACGACGGCGTGGAAGTCCAGACCTTCACCGCGGCCCTGATTGCAGCGGCGGTGATCGGCCTGTTCAACACCGTGCTGCGCCCCGTGCTGGTCGTGCTGACCTTGCCGGTCACGATCGTCACCATCGGCCTGTTCCTGTTCGTGATCAACGCCCTCATGTTCTGGGCGGCTGCAGGCGTTTTGGATGGCTTCCATGTGACCGATTTCTGGGCGGCCCTGATCGGCTCTCTGATCTATTCGGCGCTGGGGCTGGTCATCGAATCAGCGCTCGGCGGCCTGTTCCCGAAGCGCTGATTCGACGGCCCGAAGCCGCGTATCAATGATGGAGGCCTCCACATAGTCTGCGCCGGAGCGGGCCAACTCCTGCCCAGCCTTCAGGCGGTCGATGGCTGCCGCGTAGTCATAGCGCGCCGCGTGGGCCTCTGCTTCGGCGCGTACCGCGCGCAAGGTTTGACCCAGCGCTTGCCGGGCCGCAGCCAGCCGCTGCCAAGCGCTGGCATCGCGTGGATGCTGGCTGACCCAGAGTTGCAAGGCGTCCGCCGCCTCGACCGCACGGCCCGCGTTCAGCAATGCCTGCGTGCGCAGCAGGGTCTCAGGCCTCGCCCCACCGGCTGACAGCAGCGCCAAAGCCGCCTCGGGCTGGCCAGCAGCCAACTCCACCTCTGCCGCCAGCAAGCGTACCTGGCGTTGTGCCGCGAGATCCATGCCCGCCAGGGCACGCAAGGGCCCCAAGCCCTGACGGGCTCCTGCCGCATCGCGCAACTGAACGCGGCTGAGCACAGCGGCATACCAGGCTCCAAGCTGTCGCACTGGCGGCTGCTGCGCGAAACCGGGAGTCGATGGTTCCGCCGCCCATTGCCGCCACTGGTCGACGCCGCCTTGCGCAAGCACCTTGGCCCGAGCCGCCATGATCGCCGCCTCAGGCTGAGGCTGGACTGGTGACGCGGGCCGCGCGTCTGCGGGCAAACGGGCTTGCATGTCGGCCATGCGCTGCGTGGTCAGTGGATGGCTGCGCAGATAAGGCCAACTGCCGTTGTCGTTGAGGCGATTGGCCTGCTGCAGCTTGTCGAACATGCTCACGAACCCAATCGGCGAGAACCCGGCAGGCTCCATCAAGGTGTAGCCGATGCGGTCTGCCTCCCTCTCCATGTCGCGGGAGAAGTTGAGCTGATTCTGAATGGCCAAGGCCTGACCACCGACGATCAGCGCCTGCGTGGCCCCCGGATTCTTGCTGGCGGCAAGGGCTCCCAGCACCATCGCGCCCAGCAGCAGCGGCGTCTGGCGATTCTGCTGGGTGATCAGCCGTGCGATATGGCGCTGTGTGACATGGCTCAGCTCATGCGCCAAGACCGAGGCCAGCTCATCGCGCGTGGATACCGCCCCCACCAGCCCAAGGTGCAACCCCAGAAAACCACCAGGCAGCGCGAACGCGTTGACGCTGCGATCGCGCCCCAGCAGGATCTCCCAGGCAAAGCGTTCGTGCAGTTCATCCGACAGTTCGCCTCTGGCCCGCGCAGCAGCCAGCAAGGGCTTCCAGATGCTCTGAACGTAGTCGGCGATGACCGGATCATCCAGATAGTCCGGATCCCGATACAGCTCTCGAACGATGCGATCACCCAGACGGCGCTCGTCGGCGAGCGAGAGGTCAGCAGGATCTCCGAGACTGGGAAGCACTGCTGCGGACAATGCACCGGGTGGCTGAGCCGCCATGGCAGCCCCCACAAAGGTGGCGGCACATACCCCACAGGCCAGCAACACAGAGGCCATGGGCCCGCAGAGGCTGGCCAGAGACCCGCTAGAAACGGCCGCTCGTCGAAGCATCAATAAGGATCCAAAGGAACGAAGCGCAGCGGGCGGAGGGTTTGGGGATCCAGCAATGCAGTCCATATCAAAGAACGCCCGTGCACAGGCAGATACCGCAGCTGGTCTACCGAATGGCCCGTGGTCTGGGCCTCCTTTGCCAGGTCAGCTGCCCGGTCAGGCCACTTGGACTGCAGCTCGGCAAGCGGCCGCGAGGCCGCGAGTATCTCTGAGCGAGACGCCTCGTAAGATTGCCACAGGTCCGCCCGGGCTGGCAAAGAAGCCCCCGACAAAGCGGCCAAGGTGGCTTCCATGCGCTCGTTGGGCGAGCGGAATGGTCGCAGAGCCATCAACGTAGGGCCCGCCCAGGGCAGCGCACGAAATTCTGGTTCGGCCTTGGCCAGCACCTCGGGATCGATGTCACTCGCATGCACAACACTCAGACGCTGGTACTCAAAGACAAGGTGCACTGGGCGCGCAACGGACACTGTCCACAATCCGTAGCAGAGTGCCGCCAGTTGAAGCGCCCCCACGATGGAAAGGTCAACGATCAGCTCGCGACGCGACTTGGACTGATTGAACACCACCAAGGTGATCAACGGCCCCATGACGACGTCCACGGCCACGATCAGCAGGAACAGGGAGCGCCCGCCCGAAAGCTCTCGATAGGGGTAGGGATACCACAATCCGAAAACCAGCACCCCTGCCAGCGCGGCAATTACCAAACTGATCCCGAGATGAACCCCGCTGGCACGCAAGCGCCTGTTCCAAGAATGCATAACCGTATGATCCTTTCGTCTACAAATTGTTCAGAGCTTCGCGCTGCAAAGCGTGGCCATCAATACATGTCTGGTTTCACACATTTTGACGCTCAGGGCCAAGCCCACATGGTGGATGTCTCAGGAAAAGCCTCCACACATCGGGTCGCGACCGCACAAGGGCGCATCTGCATGCGCCCCAGCACGCTGACCATGATCGAATCCGGCACCGCCAAGAAGGGGGATGTTCTAGGCATCGCTCGCATCGCGGGCATACAAGCCGCCAAAAAGACCAGCGATCTCATACCGCTGTGCCATCCGCTGGCACTGACGAGGGTTGCGGTGGACTTCACGACGATACATGAGACTGCTCCCAATGCGCCCGTCGCATACGTTGAATGCACTGCGACGGTGGAAACCGTGGGTCCCACAGGGGTGGAAATGGAGGCGCTGACAGCCGTACAGATCGCCTTGCTGACCATCTACGACATGTGCAAGGCCCTGGATCGTGCGATGTGCATCCAAGGGGTCCGCGTCATAGAAAAACGCGGTGGCAAATCAGGCGTGTTTTTGCCAAATGATGCAGAAAGCTGACTAACGGGTATTGCTGCCCGATGCAGACCCCAGGGTAGCGGCATCTGGTCGAGGCCACTCGTCCAGGAGTCCTTGGCACGCCTTTTTGTTCAAGAGCCAACATGCACGTGTAGCCCATGCCCGGGCCTCCGATTCGTGCCCATTAAGGCGATGTGCTCCGATCACTTTGCGCAGCGCTAACGGCGATGTGTGGTAGGCCAACAAAGCCTCCCAGTGGGCTATCTCCTCTTGAGACATCCCAATACGTGGCCTGCTGCGCGCCAACGCAATCACATCTGGCCAATCGCTCAAAATCAAAGTATCCGGCAAGGTCTCGTCATGTCCAGACCCTACCCTGGCCACTTGGAATCGCAGTTCTGTAAATGCTTGTTCTATCTTAAGGTAGTCTTTCACGATCAGCAAAGAGACCACGAGCAAGGTCGTCAATAGCAAGACAATCAAAGGCTTCCGTGCTGTAGGCTCACGAGTGGTGGAATCTTGCAGGACAAGCGACAAACTCCCCGCAAAAACAAAAAAAGGCCACAAAAAATAGCCATAGTGCAAGGGAAGCTCAAGCATGGCGTGAGTTCCCAACACAAACATTGCGGCAAGTAGAATCATGCTTTCATCAGATTTCACTTTTCGCAAGACCCGCCAAAACCAATAGCCCACAGCACTCAAAATACAAATTGCCAAGGGCCATCCAACCCACAGAGCCAGATCAAGAATAATATTATGACTCTGCTCGAAGTAGGAGTTTCCGAAGATTTGTTGATAATTCTCGTAGACCAGGAAATACCCCACATTCGACCTACCCCAACCAACCCCCCAGAAGGGACTTGCAAGGCTGGCGTCAAAAGCCATCTTCCAAAGCGACCAACGCAGTTCGCCGGCCGACCGCTCTAAAATCGTCAATGGCATATCGATGCCTATCGCCTCAGCCAAGGCCGGTTTGGCAAACAGGGCCAGCATATAAAAGGCGAAAAGACTCATCACACAATAAATCTCCCGCCGAGACAATGCGGCGGGCCTGATCAGAACAAGTAAGATCATGGCCACCGCCAGAGTTAGCAAAGCGGTTCTAGATTCCGTCAGCGCGACCCCCCACAGGATCCAACACGCAGCCAAAATAGAAGTCCCTGCACCCCAAAATCCTCGCCTCCAACCCCAGGCTACAGACAACAACCCGCAAAGCAACAAAGATGCAAGCTGGTTTGTTTGCCCGATGTTCGCATAAGGGCGTGTTTGGTCTACAAAGGCAAGAATCCAGATATCGAAAAACCCAAGATCCTGCGCCAAACCCAGCCACTGATACGTGGCTATTCCTACCGAGGCAATAGAGGCAATCCCCATAGAACACAAAACCAGGGCACCCGCTCCACCCACCGGATGCCCGCCCATGGCCCTGGCCAGCCAATATGCTGTTGCAGCACCGAAGAGATAGAGGAAAAGCAGAAAAGCGTCACTTCGCAACGGTATAGTGCCGAAAGCGTATTGCAACAAGGGAATGAGCGAGACTGCAAATAGAAAAGTTACCGCAGCATCCACCCCCGCGCGAATAGGGCGGAATATCACGCCCCACAAAAAAAACAATATCAGGACAATACCAACCCAAGCATTTGAATGAAATGCAAGCCATGGCGCATAATGATTTGGCAAAAGCCAACCCAGAGCAAGCGCCACAATCAAGAGGCATGCCACGGGAGAAAAACGGAAACTCTTCAACGTGGTAGTCATGGCAGATATAAAAAATAAAGGCCGCTTAAGCGGCCTTTATTGCTATAAGGATACCGAATCAACCAGCGTTCTTGCAGGAACCGGGCAGATACTTCGCAGGCATCGGGTTCGTGGCGGCTGGACCACACTTCCATTCGGTGATCACCTTGCCACCATCCGCGCTGCCATTCACAGCCGTTCCGTTGATAAAGGGCTTCAGCGCAATCGTGTTGGCAGTCGCCGTTACGTTTCCACCCAAAGCACCGGCGCTACCGACCACGGTGATGACGCCGTTGACGTCGGAACTACCACTGGCCACCATCTTGGTCGCAGAAATTACGCAACCCGAGATAGCACTCTGAGCATCCGTTTGCGGCGACGTCTGCAGTGCTTCGGTCACCGTGGTGCGACAAGAAGAAGCTGCCAAAATCACCTCAGATACGCGAGCGCGCACGGTGTAGTCCTGGTAAGCAGGCAGAGCCACTGCAGCCAGAATACCGATGATCGCGACCACGATCATCAGTTCGATCAGGGTGAAACCCTTTTGAATCGAGCGCTTCATAAAAACCTCCTAAAAAAATTGCGAATGCGGCGTGAATGACGCAAGTCGCATGCCAGGGGGGCCTACAAGGGGAGGGATCGCTGCAACCAGCACCCAAGCGTCAATTTACGGCACACCGCCATGCCAGAACCGACAAAATTGTCACCCTAGATGTACATGACCTGACCCGCCGCAAGCATCTGGATATCCAGCGCGCGACCGTCCCGCTGGCGCTGGGCTGCCGTGATGTGCCGAATCTCCTGGATGATGAGATCGGCCTCAGAAGGCTTCGTGTGGGTGATGAAGATCGGATAGTCCGGGCTCCCCGGTCGGTTGACCAACTCTTGCGCCAGTGCGGGGGACGACAGATGCCCACTGCGGTCCGCTAGCACGCTCTCATTGCCGCTGAAGGCCGTTTCAATCACCAACACAGCAACCTCCATGCGCTGCAGCCGGGTCCAGAATGCGGGATTCCGTCCGGTGTCTCCGCTGAAGACCCACCAGCCGCGCTCCCCGCGCAGGGCATAACCGACCGCAGGTACCGTGTGCTTGGCAGGCAACACCTCCAGGTCGAGACCGTCCAGGGTTATGCATACCCCGGTGTCCAATGGACAGTACTGCAGAAACGGCCGGTCCGAGGACGGAATTCGGGCAAAGTCTGGCCAGATCACGTTATTGAAAACATGTGCCTGCAGTGCTTGCAGTGTGGCCGGTAGCCCGTGGACCTGCAACGGCCCAGGCAGACGCGCACCGACGGCATCCAGCATCAGCGGCAAAGCCGCCACATGATCAAGATGAGAATGCGTGAGAAAGACATGCCTCACACACGCCATCTCATCCAGCGACAGGTCGCCAACTCCAGTACCTGCGTCAATCAGTATGGAATCGTCAACCAGAAATGAGGTCGTGCGGCAGCCCCGCGCAATCGCACCCGAACACCCCAGAACACGGATCTTCATTGGCCGTTCTCACTTGAAGTCCAAACGGGTGATGCCGTTCCAATCAACGTCCAACACCTGATCGCGCAGCGCTTGGATGCGTTGCGCATACAACTCCAGCAGCCCGCCAAAGGCTGGCGAAGACCGCAGCCTGGCCAGCAATACATCGCATTGCGGCCAATCCTGGCGCCGGTAGGCGTTGAGCAGCTCATGCCACACCGCTGGCGCATCTGCATTCTGGACCATGAACGGGCGTGCAGGCGTGAAAATCTGCACGGGCTCTTGCTTGCCCTTGACCTGCACTCGGTCCAGTTCCATCCAGCGCTCGGTTTGACAGAGATTGCGCGTCGCTTGGCTCGCGACGATAGACACGCCATACAACTTGCACAGTCCTTCCAGGCGCGATCCAAGATTCACCGCATCTCCGATGACGGTGTAGCTGAGTCGGACATCCGAACCCATGTCGCCCACGCACATCGGCCCCGTGTGCAGCCCAATCCCCACACCAATGGCCGGCAATCCCTGTGATTGATGCTCTCGGTTGATGTCCTCCACTGCGGCCACCATGTCCAATGCCGCAGCAAGGGCGCGCTCCGCGTGATCGGACATGCTCACCGGTGCGCCCCAGAAGGCCATCACACAATCGCCCATGTACTTGTCTATCGTGCCTCGTTGTCGGCTGATCGCATGGCTCAGACGCGTGAACACCCGATTCAACAGTTGCTGCAAGGCCAAGGGCTCCATGCGCTCGGAGAGTGCTGTGAAGCCTCTCATGTCGCAGAACATCACCGTCAACTCGGCTTGCCGCGCTTGCATGGAGTAGCGCTCAGGCTCGCGCATCATCTCATCCACCAGTTCCGGTGGCACATAGGTGCGGAATCGTTCGGCCAGACCCCGCTTGGCGCGACGCTCCACCCAGTATCCCCAGGCGCTGTTCAGCAGGAAGAGCACCAGGCACATGGCGATGCAGGAGGCCACAGGCAGGGCAAGCCCATGGCGTACGAACAAAAGATAGTTCGCCACGGCAAGACCCGTGACTACACACACTGTGGCCAGGCCGGCTGCCACAGGCGCCATCCAGGGCAAGGCGATGGCCAACCCACCAGCCAGCAGAAGCTGCTGCAACAGATCAACTCCCTGGGCATAGTCGGGCTGTACGATGGTGACGCCATCCAACCAACCCGACAGCAGGTTCGCGTGAACCTCCACCCCCGGATACACCCTGCCCGCTGGAGTCACGCGCAGATCCTGCAGGCCTGGCGCAGTGGAGCCCACCAGCACTACCGTACCCGCCAAACTCCCTGGCGGCAGGCTGCCGTCCAAGATGCTGGCAGCGGGGATGTATCGGAATGAACCTCCCTGTGGCCCACCAGATCCCCGAAACGGAATCTGCACCGCCAGCCTCGTATCGACCGGGATCTCGAAACGCCGCTCGCCACTGATCAGCGCCACGGCCCTCAGCACGTCGAAGGACTCCGAGGGACGGGGCTGCGCGTAAACGGGTTGAACCGCCGGGCGCTCCAACAACTGGCGGAGCATGGCCAAGGAGAGGGACTCGTAGTAGTTGCCACCAAATTCTGCAAGCACAGGTGCGGAGCGGACAACGCCATCTCGGTCGCTGATCGCATTGAAGAATCCGGAGTGGCCCGCAGCCGCCGCGAGCTCGGGCAGATTGGCACCAAAGCCGTTCCAGTGCGTACTGGCCAACGGCGGCCCGCGCAAGGCACGGGGGGTCAGAGCCGGAGCGGGCAAAGCCCCTCGGGTGTGCCCGTCACGGTCACTGGTGAAGTAGTACCCCAGCACCACCGGCCGCGACGCGATCGCGCGTGCAAACCGCGCATCGAAATCCAGCGTCGGGGCCAAAGTGCGCCATTGGGCCCAAAAAGCTGTGCTGTCCCGCAGCGGTCCGGCTGCAAGCTTTTCCAAGTGGCGCAGACCCGAGCTGCCATCTGGCTCCGCAAACAGCACATCGAAGCCCACCAGGGCTACACCCTGGCGGTCGACCAACTCCTCCAGCATGGCAGCCAGCCTGTCTCGCCCCCAGGGCCATTGTCCCACCTGGTTCAGGCTGGCCTCATCGATATCGACGACGACGATCCGCGGATCGAGACTCTTGGGCGCCTGCAAGGACCAGCGCACGTCGTACCACCAAAGGTCCAACTGCTCCAACGCAGGCTGCGGCAAAACGCCCAGCGTGTTCAACACGCCAAGGGCCACAAACGCAAGGCCCACGCACATCCGGGTCATGCGCAGGCGCAGCACCGGCCACACCTTCATGCCGCCCATGCGCAGCAAGCCCCAACCGACCCGGAAGACATCCGGGCGTTTCATGCTCGCCTCAGAGCTGTTCGAACTGCATGGCCGTGCCCGCGAGTTCCAGACGGTCGCCGGTCTTCAGGGGTACGGGAGACGCTCCAATGGGCGTGCCGTTGAGCGAAGGCATCTCAGGCCCCTCCACATGCGCCAGCACAAAACCCTGGTGCCGGCGCGTGATGGACGCCACTGCGACGCCGGGCTTGCCGATGGTGGTGACCACCTTCTGGAGAGACACCTCTCGCCCGGCCGCCGCCCCAGACAGCACGCGAATGACCGCCTGAACCGGAGCAGCACCCAAGGGGGCAGGACGGGAATTGCTGACCCCAGCAGCCAAGGGGGGCGGCACCATGCCTGGCTTGAAGACCATGGTCTTCTCGAAGTTCTCCGCATCCTGGTCCTGCAGAAAACGGATCTTGTACTTGCCCACTTCGATCATGTCGCCGTTGCGCAAGCCCTGTCGCTTGATGGAGCGGCCGTTCACATACGTCCCGTTGGTGCTTCCCAGGTCTTCGATCTCCACCGCATCGCCCTGCATGTGCACCACCGCATGCTCGCCACTCACGGCCAAGTTGTCGATCACCACGTCGTTATAAGGGCGGCGACCCAGGGTCGTACGCTCCTTCGTCAGCGCCACTTCCTTGATGACGACGCCGTCGATGGAAACGATCATTTTCGGCATGGTCTACTCCTGCATTGGTATCTTGTGGGATGTTTCGGAAGGCCTCAGGCATGGCCCAGCAGGCGTGACATCAATCCGCGCCGCTTGCCGGGCGCGCTGCTGGCCTGTACCAGCAGCACGCTGATGTTGTCACGGCCGCCATATGCGTTGGCAGCGTCTATCAAATGCGCTGCCGTTTCCTCGAGAGGTACCGCTCTGCGCACCATGTCGGCAATGTCCTCGTCGCCCACCATATCGGTCAAGCCGTCGGAACACATCAGAAAGAGGTCCTGGGGCAAAACCTCGAACTCGTTGACTTCGAGTTGCACCTGAGGTTCGACACCGAGCGCGCGCGTCACCAGATTGCGGTTCGATGACACGGCGGCTTGCTCGGGCGTCAACAGCCCCGCGTCGATCTGCTCCTGCAGCCAGGAGTGGTCGCGCGTGATTTGCTGCAGCACCCCTTCGCGCAGACGGTAGCAGCGCGAGTCGCCAATGTGCCCCAATATCAGCCGCGACCCGAGAAACGCCCCCACGACCAGGGTGGTGCCCATGCCCGAATACTGCGGATTGGACAATGCCGCCCCCAGGATCGCATGGTTGGCGTTGTCCACGCAGTTCACAAGGGCCTGCCGCAGCGCTACCGGCGTCGGCTCTGCCCTGGACTCGCTGAACCAACGCACCATCTCCGCACGTATGAATGTCGTCGCCATGCCACTGGCCACCTCGCCAGCGTTGTAGCCGCCCATGCCATCGGCCAATATGGCCAGTTGCACATCCTGGTCTACGACCACCGCATCTTCGTTGTTGCTGCGCACGCGGCCGCGATCGGTTTGGGCGAAGAACTCGTACGTCATGGATGCTGCGGCTTGCGTCATGGGGCGCCGGTCAAGGAAGTATGGTGAGTGCCGCGGTCTGCGTAGCGCGACTCCATCACGGTTTCCTGGAAATCGGCGGAGCCATCGCAGCCGGTCGCACCGTGCTGATCATAGTCGACCGTAGCGCTGTCAGCGTCTCCGGATATCGGCTGAACAGAGCCGATCACTGCCTTCAATGCCTCAGCCATCGCCCGGCCCGTCTGAAACCGAGCCTCGGGTGATTTGGCGAGCGCCTGGCTCAGCACCCGAGCCAGAGGCTCTGGCAGTTCGGGGCGTAGTTCTCGCACATCTGGTGCAGGTTGACTCACAATGGCTTGCAGCAGTTGCGGCAAGCTGTCGCCCCGTAGCGGTAAACGCCCTGTGAGCAACTGAAAGAGGGTAACGCCCAAAGCGTAAAGGTCGGACCGGCCATCGACGCGCGCGCCCTGCACCTGTTCAGGCGACATGAAGCTCGGTGTTCCCAGGACCAGCCCCGTACGGGTTCGCAGCGCATCGGTCAGCCGCGCCACGCCGAAGTCCACGATCTTGACCTGCCCGGTATCAGGGTTCCAGCGCAGATTAGCCGGTTTGATGTCCCGGTGAACCACTTGGTGCTCATGTGCGTAGTCAAGGGCCAGCGCCACCTCCACCCCTAGGGCAATCACCTGATCGGTGGGCAGCAGGTGCCCTGGTACCGCGCGCGCAGCAAGATCGCTCCCCGGCAGATATTCCATCGCGATGTAGGCGAGCCCTTGCTCTTCGCCTGCACCGAACACTGTCACGATGCCTGGATGGAGCAATCGCCCCGCCGCCTTGGCCTCGCGGAAGAAACGCGCCCGGGCTTCCTCCAGCGAAACACCTTCGAACTCACGGGCAAGTGCCAAAGTCTTGAGCGCAATGGGACGACCGATCTGCGCGTCGTGGGCCCGGTACACCGCCCCCATCGCGCCCTGGCCGAGCAGAGCATCCACGCGATAAGGACCTATCTGGGTCGGAAGGGGGGCTGCGGCGGGTACGGCTTCGCCGGACGTACCAGGCACGCGCCCAGCCTCCTCCTTCAAGCGCGCACGCAGCGCCTGGTACCGCTTGCGCCCCTCACGGTGATGCCGGTCGCGCCGTAGAAGAAACTCATAGACCTGTTTGGCCTGAGGCCACCGCTGCTGCCGCTCCAGGTCCAGGGCCAGTTGCAGCAGGTTGTCGAGCAATGCAGGCGTGACAGGTGCGCGCTGGTAGTGCTGAAGGGCCCCTCGCCAGTCCCCCTGGCCTTGCCGTACCAAACCCAGCATGCGTTCACCATCGTCTGGCTGGCGAGCGCCCGAGCGACGGTCGCGAAAGTCGTACGCGCCCTTGAGCAACCCATCCAGGGCACCCCATACGAGAGCACCTGATGCGCCTCCGAGCAGCATCAGCGGCATCGCCAGGGCTGCCGGAAACGACCAAGCTGCCTGCTGGAAGGCCAGCCATGGTGCTCCCACACCCAACACGGTCAACAGGCCCAGGCATGCCCAGGCTGCGCTGGCGGATCGCGCCAACAGCCGCGGCCAGCACAGCAACACCACCGCGGCGACCATGACTGCAAGACCGGACACCCCACGCGCCCAGGAGGGAATGCTCACCACCGCTGCATGCCGCATTGCCGATACCACTTGGGCCAGCGCCTCGGCCTCCGAGACCGGACGCCCATCGGCCAAGATGATCGGTGCAGAGGCTGCGCCGAAGCGAGTGGCCGTCACGATGATGGTGCGATCCTCCAGCAAACGCCGGTCAACAGCGCCGTCCATCACCGCTCGCGCGCTCACGGCCTGCGAGGGCTCTGCCCACACCGGGCGCAACTGGCCCTGGGCATCCACCGGGAGCTTGACGCCCCCCAGGTGCAGCTCTGCGGGCGTTTCAACGCGCCGCACATCGCGCAGGCCCAGGTGCCAGTGCCCCAGCGCCGCCACAAGCGCAAGACTCGGGATACCGGTCGAATCGTGGCGAAACAGCAGCGGCACACTGCGCACCCGGCCATCGCCATCTGCAGGCACCACCCAGGGGGCTGCGCCAGCAGACGCCGCTAGCCAGGCATCGTCTGGATACTTCAGGGCAGGCGCATGGGGTGCCAGAGCCCCCGGATCCGGCAGCACCGATCGCCTTTGCAGCGCCGACAGCGGCTGCGCGCCAGACGACGATGCTCCGGCGCTCGATGTTTCAATGCGAAGCCATGTCACGCCGGAGCGCTGCAGCGCCTGCTCCAGCGTCAGCGCACTGCCAGGGGATCCACCCGCAACATCGGTCGCCAGCCCATTGGCGGGGGGCGGTGGATTCTGGGCCGCGGGCAAGGCGGCGAGATACAGCACCTGGCGCGCACCGGCCTCCGTCAAGCGCTGGAGCAACCGGGCATGCGCCTCCGGCAAGACGGGGGCAGGCCCCCAATCGACCACTGTGGCCACAGACGGGACAGCCACGGCCGTGTGCGCCATGGCATGGTCCTCCAGCGCCAGGGTGGCCCACCCCAGCAGACCAGACGCAAAGGCTGCCGCAGCCAGCAGCGCGCCAGACGCCAGCGCCCACAGCCCTTGCCGCCCCTCCCTCCGCTCTGCTGAAGGACCTTGCATTGCCACTCGTGTCCCACCCACTGCGTGTTTGTGTACTCAGATGTTACAGATGGTGTCTAGCAATATTCGAGCCCGACCGTCTGGCCTGCTCGCAACTGTGCGCAAAGGTGACAGGCTGCCGCTGCCTGTCACCGACGCACCCACCGAAGCTCTTGCAGGCAAAACGGAGTGACTTTTTTGTCACAAAAAACAAAGGCGCTCCGGCCGAAGCCGGAGCGCCGTGTAGGTTCATTGCCGCAGGCGGGATCAGCGCAGCTGCGCCTTGAGCAGTTTGCCCAGTTCCGAGGGGTTGCGCGTGACCACGAAGCCGCACTCTTCCATGATGGCCAGCTTGGCGTCGGCCGTGTCGGCGCCACCCGAAATCAGCGCGCCGGCATGGCCCATGCGCTTGCCCGGAGGGGCGGTCACGCCCGCGATGAAGCCCACAACGGGCTTCTTCATGTTGGCCTTGCACCATTGCGCGGCTTCGGCTTCATCGGGACCGCCGATTTCGCCGATCATGATCACGGCATCGGTGTCGGGGTCATCGTTGAACGCCTTCATCACGTCGATGTGCTTGAGGCCGTTGATGGGGTCGCCGCCAATGCCCACGGCGGTGGACTGGCCCAGGCCCACTTCGGTCAGCATGGCCACGGCTTCGTACGTCAGCGTGCCCGAACGGCTCACCACACCAATGCGGCCCTTGCGGTGGATGTGGCCCGGCATGATGCCGATCTTGATTTCGTCGGGCGTGATGATGCCGGGGCAGTTGGGGCCCAGCAGCAGTGTCTTCTTGCCACCGGCGGCTTCCTTGGCCTTCATCTTGTTGCGCACCATCAGCATGTCCTTGACCGGGATGCCTTCGGTGATGCAGATGACCATGTCCAAGTCGGCTTCAACGGCTTCCCAGATGGCAGCCGCAGCGCCTGCGGGCGGTACGTAGATCACGGACACGGTGGCACCGGTCTGCTGCGCGGCTTCCTTGACCGTGGAGTAGATCGGAATGTTGAAGATCGACTCGCCCGCCTTCTTGGGGTTGACGCCGGCCACAAAGCAGTTCTTGCCGTTCGCATACTCCTGGCACTTTTCCGTGTGGAACTGGCCGGTCTTGCCCGTGATGCCCTGGGTGATGACCTTGGTGTCTTTGTTGATGTAGATCGACATGCGTGTTCTCCGGGCTACTTACTTGACGGCGGCCACGATCTTGGTGGCGGCTTCGGCCATGGTGTCGGCCGCAATGATGGGCAGGCCCGACTCGGCCAACATCTTCTTGCCCAGCTCTTCGTTCGTGCCCTTCATGCGCACGACCAGCGGCACATTCAGATTCACGGCCTTGCAGGCGGTGATCACGCCGGTGGCGATGGTGTCGCACTTCATGATGCCGCCAAAGATGTTGACCAGGATGCCCTTGACCTTGGGGTTCTTGAGCATGATCTTGAAGGCTTCGGTGACCTTCTCGGGGGTAGCGCCGCCGCCCACGTCCAGGAAGTTGGCCGGATCACCACCGAACAGCTTGATGGTGTCCATGGTGGCCATGGCCAGACCGGCACCGTTGACCAGACAGCCGATGTTGCCATCGAGGCTGATGTAGGCCAGGTCAAACTTCGAGGCCTCGACTTCAGCAGGATCTTCTTCGTCCAGGTCGCGCAGGGCCACAATTTCCGGGTGGCGGAACAGCGCGTTGGCGTCAAAGTTGAACTTGGCGTCCAGGGCGATCAGGTTGCCCTTGCTGTCGCAGTTCAAGGGGTTGATTTCCACCAGCGACGCGTCGGTGTCCATGTAGCACTTGTACAGCTTGGCGAACAGGTCCACGGCCTGGTCGACCGACGCACCGCTGAGGCCGATGGCTGCGGCGATCTTCTTCGACTGATCAGCGGTAATGCCAGTCAGCGGATCGATGTACTCGGTGACGATTTTTTCGGGGGTGGAATGTGCCACTTCCTCGATGTCCATGCCGCCTTCGCTCGAAGCGATCAGTGCCACTTTCTGCGTGGCGCGGTCGGTCACCAGCGACACATACAGTTCGTTCTGAATGTCGGCGCCCTCTTCGATGTAGAGACGGCGAACCTTCTGGCCCTCGGGGCCAGTCTGGTGCGTGACCAGTTGCATGCCCAGGATCTGCTCGGCCAGCTTCTTGACGTCGTCAATGCTCTTGGCCACCTTCACGCCGCCGCCCTTGCCGCGACCACCTGCATGGATCTGAGCCTTGACCACCCACACCGGGCCACCGAGTTTTTGAGCGGCTTCCACGGCCTCTTGCACCGTGAACGCAGGAATGCCACGGGGTACGGGCACACCAAAACTGCGCAAGATTTCCTTGCCTTGGTATTCGTGAATCTTCATGAGGTCTCTCTCAGAAAGGGTGGTTGGGTCCCGTTTGCCATCAGTGTCTGGCCCCGGGCTTGGGACATGGCAACCCACGACTGTATCATGCTGCAACGCACCATCCCTTGTGCCAAACTTACAGGCGCACAGCGGCCGCAGCACGCCTTTTTCCACCGGTTCTACAGGAGCACACCATGTCCAAAGTCTTCATCGACGGCGAAGCCGGCACCACGGGTCTGCAGATCCGCGAACGCCTGGCCGGCATGGCGGGAGTGGAGCTGGTGAGCATTGCGCCGGAACGGCGCAAGGACCCGGCCGCCAAGCGCGCGCTGATGGCCGAGGTGGACCTGGTCGTGCTGTGCCTGCACGACGACGCGGCGCGCGAATCGGTGGCCATGGTCGACAGCATCGAGGCCGAAACCGGCCGGCGCATCAAGATCATCGACGCCAGCACGGCGCACCGCACGGTGGCCGGCTGGGTGTACGGCTTTCCCGAACTGTCGGCCGAACAATGTGCCGCCGTGGCCACTGCCCAGCGCGTAGCCAACCCCGGCTGCTACGCCACCGGCGCCATTGCGCTGCTGCGCCCGTTGGTGGATGCCGGGCTGCTGCCTGCAGATTTCCCGGTGGTGCTGCCTTCGGTCAGCGGCTACTCGGGCGGCGGACGCACCATGATCGAGGCCTATGAGGCCGGCACCGCGCCGCTGTTCGAGGTGTATGCGCTCACGCTGCAGCACAAGCATTTGCCCGAGATCATGCAGTACACGGGCATGACGCGCCGCCCGATCTTCGTGCCCGCTGTGGGCAACTTCCGCCAGGGCATGCTGGTGCAACTGCCACTGCACCTGGACATGCTGCCCGGCGCGCCCAAGGCTGCTGACCTGCACGACGCGCTGGCCGCCCACTACGCGCGCAGCAACACCCCACAGCAATGGGTGCATGTGCTGCCGCCCACCGACGACGGCAAGCTCGACGCCACCGCACTCCATGACACCAACGGTCTGGAGCTGCGCGTGTTCGCCAACGAGACGCACCGCCACGCGGTGCTGATCGCGCGGCTGGACAACCTGGGCAAGGGCGCGAGCGGCGCGGCCGTGCAGAACCTGCAGCTCATGCTGGGCCTCAAGGGCTGACAGCCGACGGGCTGCAGAGCCGCCGCTTGGCGGCACAGCGCACCACCGGGCACTCGCCCGCGCAAGACGTCGGGCCAACACCGGTGCCTGCCGCCTTGCGCGACTGGCCCGCGGCGGCAGAACAGACGTTCGTGGGTTGGTCGCCCCCCGGGCACCGGCAAGCCCGAACCAGTCGGCCAGACCTACCAGCCGCCTGCGCCGTCGTCGCCGTGCATGTCGTCCAGTTCGGCATCGTCGGGCGCGTCGGCCTTTGCGGTACAGCGCGGCACCGTGCGGTAGGCGACGGCCGAAGCGAACCCCCGGGCGATGAGGAAACGCAGCTGACGCGCCCGCTCGGCGGCATCGCGCGGAGGCCCACCAAAGCGGCGCTGCCAAGCCGCCTGGGCACGTTCGGCCTCAGTGGCCTGCAGCGCGCTCACCGCTTCGTCCACCAAGGCGGCGTCTACGCCCTTGGCTTGTAGTTCCTGCCGGATGCGCGCCGCGCCGCGGCCCGGCGCACGGCGGTACACCAGCGATGCCACCGCCCGCTCGTCGCTCAAAAACCCCTTGTCCTGTAATTCGCGCAGCACGGCGTCGAGGTCATCGCCATCCTGCAGGTGCGGCTGCAGCTTGCGCGCCAGTTCGGCACGCGAATGCTCACGCTGGCTCAGCAGTCGCAAGGCGCGGCCTTTGAGCGACAGCGATGGTGCAGAAGGACGGGGCGGCGGCATGTGGCCTGGGAAACGATGCTATTAGTTTGATAGCTGCTCGTGCTTATCAAGCAAGCACGAGCAGGCAAAATCATGGCGAACGCCTGCCAGACTGACCCACCGCAACTGCCCGGCAGGCCGCGCACAGCGGGTTAGGCCCCAACAGCCGCCCCACTCGGCTTACGCCTCCTCACCTGCACCGGCTTGCGCCAGTGCAGGCGGCAGCTGGGCGATGCCCAGCTGCTCTCGCACTTTGTTTTCAATCTCTCGGGCGAGGTCGGGGTTTT
>JBKBUN010000049.1:0-19826 GCA_046289925.1 Burkholderiaceae bacterium
CGGGACACGGGGCCTTGAGGCTGCGGGTTCGGTGAGTCGCCTTGCGGTTCGGCTCATCGATGGGATGTACTGTACGCTGGCCTCGTTCAGAGAAAAACTGCCCAGTCGTGAACTGACTGTTTTGGTAATGGAAATAATAAAACCATTGAAAGCCGGTCTGTCTATCCCATGGTGAAACAATGGGATTGGGGTAAACCCTTGTCAGGCTTGCACTTTTGCGCCGTTGTGGTGCATGCCTCGGTTGGGTGCATCAGTCTTTCGGGTTGCAGGTTGTTACAAATGGCCGCTGATATTGGGGTGTCTTCCGTTGCGGTGGGGCGCACCTTGGGCTGAAATGGGGCCGTGCCTTTTGCACGGATCGGAGGAACGTTCTATGACCACGGTTGCCGACATTCTTCGCACCAAGCAGGGGGCCCCGGTGCATGCCGTTGCCCCGCACGATTCGGTGCTCACGGCGCTGCAGCGCATGGCTCAGTACGACGTGGGGGCGTTGCTGGTCATGGAAGGCGAGGCCGTGGTGGGCATCGTCAGCGAGCGCGACTACGCCCGCAAGATTGCGCTCATGGGGCGCACGTCATCTGAGACGCTGGTGCGCGACGTGATGAGCTCTCCGGTGTTTTTTGTGCGCAGCCATCAGAGCATCGAGCATTGCATGCATGTGATGACCACGCACCGCCTGCGTCACCTGCCGGTGGTGGACGATGGCGAACTCAAGGGTATGGTCTCGATTGGCGATGTGGTCAAGAGCATGATGTCCGAGCAGCAGTTCATCATCGAGCAACTCGAACAGTACATCGCCGGTACGCGCTAAAAGCGCCCCAGGAGTCTGTCGGACTTGGGAATCGTCGGCGGCATGCCAATGGCCAATGGGCCGCAGCGGTCCATTGTTCACCGTCTTTTGGCCCCATAGCCACGCTACCTCGCAATGGGGCTGCCAACACGGCGAAAACGGTTCTTGCTGGGGCGCATGTTCGCTTTCGACGCCCCAAGTCCGACAGGCTCCTAGGCAGCGCCCACCGCAACTGGTGGTGGGCGTCGGCAGGCCGTGGTGCTCAGGCGGCTTTCTCGACGTGCCCCTGGCGTGTGTAGAGAAAGTCGATCACGGCCTTGCGGCATTGCAGGTACTGTGGGTTTTCGGCCAGCTCTACGCGGTTGCGCGGGCGCGGCAGGGGCACTTGCAGCACCTCGCCAATGGTGGCGGCCGGGCCGTTGGTCATCATCACGATCTTGTCCGACAGCAGCACGGCCTCGTCCACGTCGTGCGTGACCATGACCACGGTGCTTTGCGTGCGGGCCACGATCTCCAGCAACTCATCCTGCAGCTTGGCGCGGGTGAGCGCATCCAGTGCGCCGAAGGGCTCGTCCATCAGCAGCACCTGCGGCTCCATCGACAGCGCGCGTGCAATGCCCACCCGCTGCTTCATGCCGCCTGAGATTTCGCCCGGCCGCTTGTGCGCCGCGTGCGACAGACCCACGAGTGCGAGCGCCGCTTCGGTGCGGGCCTTGAGCTGGGCGCGGCTTTCTCGGCCGCCAAACACGCGCTCGACCGCGAGGTGGATATTGCCTTCGCAGGTCAGCCAGGGCAGCAGCGAGTGGTTCTGGAACACTACGGCGCGTTCCGGCCCCGGACCTTTGATTTCCTTGTTGGCGCACAGCAGGGCCCCGGCTGTGGGGGTGGTCAGGCCTGCGATCAGGTTCAGCAAGGTGGACTTGCCGCAGCCTGAATGCCCAATCAGCGCTACGAACTCGCCTTTGCCAATGGTCAGGTTGATGTCCTGCAGCGCCGTGAACAGGCCCTTGACCGTGCGGAAGGTCTGCTGCACGCCCTGCACCTCGATGAACTTGGCCTGGGGGGCTGCAGTGGCAACCGTGGAAGCGATGGCAGGTGTTGTCATGACGTCACCTCTTCAAACGTGAAGGCCCTGGCCAGTTGGATCAGGGCCAGTTCCAGCAGCAGGCCGACGATGCCGATCACGAAGATCGCAATCAGGATGTTCTTGACGTTGAGGTTGTTCCACTCGTCCCACACCCAGAAGCCGATGCCCACGCCGCCCGTGAGCATCTCGGCGGCCACGATCACCAGCCAGGCCGTGCCCACTGCCAGGCGTACGCCGGTCAGCATGTAGGGCAGCACGGCCGGGAAGAGGATCTTGGTCGCTATCTTCCACTCGCTCAGGTTGAGCACGCGGGCCACGTTCATGTAGTCCTGCGGTACGCGCTGCACGCCCACTGCGGTGTTGATGATCATCGGCCAGATCGAGCAGATGAAGATGGTCCAGGTGGCCGCCGGGTTTGCGCCCTTGAACACCAGCAGGCCGATGGGCAGCCAGGCCAGCGGTGACACCGGGCGCAGCAGGCTGATGATGGGGTTGAACATGCGCGAGAGGAACGCAAAGCGGCCGATGAGGAACCCCGCCGGAATGCCCACCAACGCCGCGAGTCCAAAGCCCACAGCCACGCGCTGCAGGCTCATCAGCACGTTCCAGCCCACGCCCTGGTCGTTGGGGCCGTTGCGGTAGAACGGGTTGCTGAACACCTCCAGCGCCTGCGCCCAGGTTTCACGCGGGGTGGGAATGCTTTGGCCCGTGGTGGCCGCCACCAGTGACCACACTCCCAACAGCAGACCCAGGCCGCAGAGGGGGGGCAGCACGGCCAGCCAGAGCGCGCGCGAGCGCTGTGCCCAGTCGATGCCTGTGGCGGTCGTGGCAGCGGGGGGCGGTCGATGCCGCTCCGGTGTGTTGGTGGCAGGGGGTGTCATGGCGGAAGCGGCACAGGCAGAGGCGCTTGTGGCCGCAGCGGGGGCTGCGGGCGCATCCAGCGGGGTGTGAAAAACAGCACTGACCATAGAAGTCTCCAGCAGTGGGCGATGTGGGGCAGGCGCCTGGGCTCAGGCCTTGATCTTGAAACCGTCGGCGTACTGGGCGGGGTTCTTTCCGTCCCAGGTCACGCCGTCGATGAGCTTGTGGGTGCGCATCTCGCTCTTGGGAACGGGTGCTTTGGCGGCGGCGGCGGCCTGTTTGTAGAGGTCGATGCGATTCACCGCCTTGGCCACGGCCAGATAGTCCGGGTGGTCTTTGATCAGGCCCCAGCGCTTGTGCTGGGTAAGGAACCACATCGCATCCGACAGGTACGGGAAGTTCACCGAGCCCTCGTTGTAGAACTTCATGTGGTTCGGGTCGTCCCAGGTCTTGCCCAGGCCGTCCTGGTAGCGGCCCAGAATGCGCTGGTTGATGGCATCGACGCTGGTGTTCACATAGGCCTTGCCCGCAATGGTTTCGGCCATCTTGTTCTTGTTCGACAGGCTTTCGTCGATCCAGCGGCCGGCTTCGAGGATGGCAGCCGTCACGGCGCGGGCCGTGTTCGGGTACTTCTGCACGAACTCGGCCGTGGTGCCCAGCACCTTCTCAGGGTGGTCTTTCCAGATGTCCTGCGTGGTGGCGGCCGTGATGCCAATACCGTCCATGATGGCGCGGTGGTTCCAGGGCTCGCCCACGCAAAAGCCGTCCATGTTGCCCACACGCATGTTGGCCACCATCTGCGGCGGCGGCACGGTGATCACCTTCGCGCCCTTCATCGGGTCCACGCCGTGCGCGGCCAGCCAGTAGTACAGCCACATGGCGTGGGTGCCAGTCGGAAAGGTCTGCGCAAACGTGTATTCGCGCTTTTCGCTGGCCATGAGCTTGGCCAGGCTCGCACCATTGACCGCGCCCTTGTCGGCCAGTTTTTTGGACAGCGTGATGGCCTGCCCGTTGTGGTTCAGGTTCATGAGCACGGCCATGTCCTTCTTGGGGCCGGCTGTGCCCATGTGCACGCCATACACCAGGCCGTAGAGCACGTGGGCGAAGTCCAGCTCGCCATTGACGAGCTTGTCGCGCACACCGGCCCAGCTGGCCTCCTTGCTGGGCACGATGGTCACGCCGTATTTCTTGTCGATGCCCAGCACCGAGGCCATGACCACGCTCGCGCAATCGGTCAGCGGAATGAAGCCGATCTTCACTTCCTTTTTCTCGGGTGCATCCGAGCCCTGGGCATGCACCAGGGCGCGCAGCGCGGGGCTCACGCCCACGGCGCCCACGCTGGCAGCTTGCAGCACGGTGCGGCGGTTGAGGCTGGTTTTCAACAGATCGGTCATGGGGCTCCCCTGGTGTGCATGAAAAACAAAAAGGCGTCCTCACGCCGTGCGACGGGCCTGGGGCCTGCTTGCGCACGGGTGGGGACGCCTTTGTCCGCAAGGGCCTTGGAGGTTCCGCCTTTGGAACCCTTGGTGCCCAGGCACAGCCAGCCTTGGCTGTGCGCACGACAACTTGCAAAGCCCGTGCCAGATGCCGTTTGCTATTACTTTAATAGCTGCTCGTGCTTGATTCATAAGCACGAGAGACCTGTTTTGTGCAGATGCCTGCCGCCTGGCGCCGGCACGAGTGCCAAGGGCAGGTGCCATGCGATAGGGCGGCGGCAGACCGTAGGCATCCGGTGTGCACCGGCCTTGTGCGCTGCACCATCCAGGAGCAGAGCGTGGCGCGAGCGATCCGCGCAGCGGCCGTTAGCCCAGCAGATCGGCCACGTCCAGGATGCGCTGTGCCACGTCCACGAGCTTCAGGCCCTTGTCCATGGCGGTCTTGCGCAGCTTGTCGTAGGCTTGCTGCTCGCTCAGGCCCTGGCGCTGCATCAGCAGGCCTTTGGCGCGGTCGATGGTTTTGCGGCCCTGCAGTTCGCTGCGGGCATCGGCGAGCTCTGCGCGCAGCGCCTGCTCGTGCTGGAAACGGGCCATCGCCACGTCCAGAATCGGGCGGATGCGCTGCGGCGCGAGCCCGGCCACGATATAAGCCGTCACCCCGGCGGCCACGGCGTCCTTGACGTGCGAAGTGTCCTCGTCGTTGGTGAACATCACGATCGGGCGGCGCTCTTCGCGCGTGGCCATCACCACATGTTCCAAGGCGTCACGGGCCTCGCTTTCGGCGTCCACAATGATCAGGTCGGGCTGCAACTGCGCAATGCGGTCGCTCAGAAACACATCGGCCGGCAGGGTGGCGATGAGGTTGAAGTCGTTTTCCAGCAGGCCGATGCGCAGGGCTTTCAAGCGCTCGGCCTGCTGGCGGGCGTGGTCGTCGTCCGGGTCGGCCACGGCCAAGTCGGCGGCCACCACCACAATGCGCAGGGACTCGGTCATGCCCGCAGCATAAGCAATAAGCACGCCACGGCGTGCCCCTGCACACCCGCCCTGCGCAGGGGTACACCCGCTGCGGCGCCTGCTGCTCGGCTTTCGGGGTCTGAAACTTGCTAATGACCGGGCTCGTCCGCGGGCATACCCGGTGGCGGCCTGCTGTGCCGTCTTATATACATCCGGACACTTTTTCCCATATTCCTGGAGTTTCGAGCATGAACCATCGTTTCGACCGACGCCGCTTTGCCCTGGCCACCATGGCCGCCTGCCTGGCGTCGGCAAGCCTGCTCAGCGGGTGCAGCAAGGTGCCCGACACCATCAAGATCGGCGTCGCACAGCCCCTGTCGGGCCCGCTGGCCTCGCTGGGGCAGGATTTGCTCAACGGTGTGCAACTGGCCGTGCAGGAGCTCAACCAGAGCGGCTATTCGGTGGACGGCAAGCGCGTGACGCTGGAGGTCGTGTCGGTGGACGACAAGGCCGACGCCGCGACGGGCAAAACCGTGGCCCAGCAGCTCGTGGACGCCGGTG
This sequence comes from Burkholderiaceae bacterium, assembly GCA_046289925.1. GTDB lineage: Bacteria > Pseudomonadota > Gammaproteobacteria > Burkholderiales > Burkholderiaceae_C > Acidovorax_G. The sequence goes on from JBKBUN010000049.1 coordinate 5,690, forward strand.
TGGTGGCGGTGATCGGACACCTGAACTCCGGCGTAAGCATCGAGGCCGCGCCCATCTACGCGGCCAAGAACATCCCGCAAATCGCGATCTCGACCAATCCGCGCTTCACGCAGCTGGGCCTGCCCACCACTTTCCGCATGGTGGCCAACGACACCTTGCAGGCGCGTGCCATCGGCTCGTTTGCGGCCACCCAGCTCGGCTCTACGCGCTATGCGGCGCTGGACGATGGCACGCCCTATGGCAAGGGCCTGGCCGACGGCGCGGCCGAGCAGCTCAAGGCCGAGAAGAAGGAGGTCGTGGTGCGCAAGTCGTTCGACGACAAGACCACGGCGTTCGACGAACTGGCCGCCGAGCTCAAGGCCGCCAACGTCGAGGTGATCGTCTCCACGCTCAACGACTTCCAGGCGCTGGCGTTGCTCGAAGCGCTGCGCAAGGTGGGCCACACCAAGGTGAGCCTGCTGGGCGGCGACACCATCAAGACCACCGACATGACCAAGGCCATGGGCATGGTCGATGGCGTGTTTGCCACCTCGCCCGTACTCGAAGTCCGGGAGTTTACGGTCGGCAAGCCCTTCCTTGAGAAGTACATCGCTGCCTACAAGAAGCCCCCGGCCTACGGCGGCCACTACAGCTACGACAGCACCTATGTGCTCTCGGCCGCCATCCAGAAGGCCAAGTCGGCCGACCCAGCCGATGTGACCAAGGCGCTCAAGGCCATCAACGGCTACGCGCCAGTGACCGGCACCATGACCTGGGACGACAAAGGCGAGCAGCGCTACGGCGCCGTGGGCGTGTACCAGTTGCGCGGCGGTGCCTGGGAGCTGCGCATGCGCTCTGACCGCTGGTAGCACGCACCGCCCGGCGGCCTGCGCCCGCAGGCCTGCCGTACCGGCGGGGCAGGCCCTGCGCCGTACACTGCGCGCATGAGTTTGCTGATCCTCGGAATCGAGTCCTCGTGCGACGAAACCGGCGTGGCGCTGGTGCGCGTGCCCGACGCCGCACCGGGCGCTGTGGCCCTGCCGGTGCCGCAACTGCTGGCCCATGCGCTGCACAGCCAGATCGACATGCACCAGGCCTATGGCGGCGTGGTGCCAGAGCTGGCCAGCCGCGACCACATCCGCCGCGTTCTGCCCCTGACCACCCAGGTGCTGACCGACGCCGGTGAGCCGCTGTCGGCCGTGGACGTGGTGGCCTACACGCGCGGCCCCGGGCTGGCTGGCGCATTGTTGGTGGGGGCGGGCGTTGCCTGCGCTTTGGGCGCGGCGCTGGATGTGCCCGTGCTGGGCGTCCACCACCTGGAGGGCCATTTGCTGTCGCCCTTTTTGAGCGCCGACCCACCGGAGTTTCCTTTTGTGGCGCTGCTCGTGTCAGGCGGGCACACCCAGCTCATGCGGGTGGATGGCGTAGGCCGCTACGCCATCCTGGGCGAAACCATCGACGACGCCGCGGGTGAGGCGTTCGACAAATCCGCCAAGCTGCTGGGCCTGGGTTACCCCGGTGGCCCCGCGCTGTCACGCCTGGCCGAGCAGGGCGATGCCGCGGCGTTCAAGCTACCCCGGCCTCTGCTGCACAGCGGCAACCTCGATTTCTCGTTCGCGGGCCTCAAGACCGCAGTGCTCACCCAGGCCCAGAAGCTAGGCGTTGCGCTGGAAGCGCGCAAGGCCGATCTGGCAGCAAGTACCGAGGCGGCCATTGTGGAGGTGCTGGTCAAAAAGACCCTGGCAGCACTTGACGACACCGGCCTGCGCCGTGTCGTGGTGGCCGGCGGAGTGGGCGCCAACCGCCGCTTGCGTGCGCAGCTCAATGCCGCCTGCCAGCAGCGCCGAGTGCGCGTGCACTATCCCGAACTGCACCTGTGCACCGACAACGGCGCGATGATTGCCCTGGCCGCCGCCATGCGCTTGCAGGCGGGCCAGCAGCAGGCCGGACGCGACTACGCGTTCGATGTCAAGCCGCGCTGGCCGCTCGATGCCATTGTGGCCGCAGCGTGAGCGGCGCTGCCGCCGGCATTTCGGCACCATGCCCACGAAAAAGCGCCCCTCAGGGCGCTTGATTGGGCATGCGGATCGCGCCGCCGCAGCGGCTTACTCCACCGCCAGCGCAGTGCCGCGCGGCTCAGGGGCGCGCTGTGCCAGCGTGAGTGTGAGCACGCCGTGCTCCAGCCGGGCGCGGCTGGCCGTGGCGTCGATCTCATGGCCCAGGTCAAAGGTGCACTGCAGCGTGCGGGGCGCGCCCTCGACGCTGCGCAGCGTGACGCTGCTGCCTTCGATGCGCACATCGATCTGGTCGCGAGTCAAACCCGGCACATCCACACTGACCGTGGTGGCATTGGCGTCCTGCTGTACCGTGCAGCCCCCGGCGGCCCAGGCAGCGGGCGTCAGGGGGGTGGCCATAAAGCGCTGCAGAGCGCCATCCAGGGCGCGGGGCGTGGGGGCGACGTAGGTGGCGCGGCGGATCACGGGGGCAAAGATCATGGAAAAAGCTCCTATACACTGCGCGGCGCCTGACAGCGGTCACCGCATGGCCGCCAGCTATGTCCGGCGTCCGGTTTTTTCAAGGATCTGAGGATGAATCGATTTTTCCAAGGTGTGCGCGCCGTGCGCACGGTGGCGCGCCGCGCATGTCTGGGGGCTGTGGCCGGTGGCGTACTGGCCTGGGCCCTGCCGGCCGCAGCGCAGCCGCAGTCGCCCGCATCGGCCCCGGCCGCCCAGCCTGCGGGGCGCCCGATCAAGCTTGCGCTGGTCGAAAGCCTCTCAGGCACCTTTGCCAACACAGGCGAGGCGGTGTTTCGCAACCTGCACTGGGCTGTGGAGCGTGTGAACGAGCGCGGCGGCGTGCCCCAGCCCGGCGGTGCGCGCCCGCTGGCGCTGGCCCGTTTTGACAGCAAGGGCCAGAACGAAGAGGCGCTGTCGGCGCTGCGCGCGGCCATCGACGACGGCGCCCAGGTGATCCTGCAGGGCAACTCGTCTTCCACAGCGGCGGCGCTGATCGAGGCCATCAACAAGCACAACGAGCGCGAGCCGAATAAGCGCGTGCTGTTCCTCAACTACTCGGCCGTAGACCCGATCCTCACCAACGAAAAGTGCAGCTTCTGGCACTTTCGCTTCGATGCGCACGCCGACATGCGCATGGCCGCGCTGATGGAGGTGATGCGCGAGGACAAGGCGCTCAAGAGCGTGTACCTGATCGGCCAAGACTACAGTTTTGGCCAAGCGGTGCTGCGCGAGGCCAAGAAGCAACTCGCCGCCCAGCGCCCGGACGTGGCCGTGGTGGGCGAGGAGTTGCACCCGATCGGCCGCGTGAAGGACTTTGCGCCCTATGCCGTCAAGATCAAGGCCAGCGGCGCGCAGGCGGTGGTCACGGGCAACTGGGGCAACGACCTGACGCTGCTGGTCAAGGCTGCGCGCGAGGTGGGTTACGAAGGCAGCTTCTACACCTTCTATGGCAACGCGCTGGGCGCGCCCGCGGCCATTGGCGAGGCAGGCATTGGCAAAGTGGTGGCCGTGGCCGACTGGCTGCCCAACGTGCCCACGCGCGAGAGTGAAGCCTTCTACCAGGCCTTCCGGGAGCGCTTTCCCAAGCCGCAGGACGACTATGTGCACATGCGCATGCAACTCATGATCGAGGCGCTGGCCCAGTCGATCGAGCGCGCGGGCAGCACCGACGCTGTGGCCGTGGCGCGGCAGCTCGAAAAAGCCAGCGTGCAACTGGCGGGCCAGTCGGGCAGCATGCGCGCCGCCGACCACCAGTTCCAGCAACCGCTGGTGGTGGGCGTGATGGACAAGAAGGGCGCGCCCGGTGTGAAGTTCGATGTGGAAGGCTCGGGCTACGGCTTTCGCGTGGTGCGCCAGATCAGCGCCGCCAAGGCGCAGCAGCCCCATAGCTGCCAGATGCAGCGGCCCTGAACCGTTGGCGAAGGCCCAGCCACCGGCTGATACGCTGGTGGTTGATTTGCTATCAGAAAAAGAGCGGCTCGTGCTTGATTAGAAAGCACGAGCCGTTGTTTTGGGTATGAATCCCGGACGCCCTGTGAAGGCCGCTTCAGCGTGCGGCGCGGGCGGCGGTCACTTCGCGACCCAGGTCGATCACGGCCATGGCGTAGTAGCTCGACCAGTTGTAGCGCGTGATCGCATAGAAGTTCTCGGTGCCTGCTACATAGGTCGGAGGCTCTGGACCGTTTTGCAGTTCCACCAGCGCCAGCGGGCCGGTGTGGGCTTGGCCGTCGGCATCGAGCACTACCCCCAGGGCCTGCATGCGCGCTGCCGAGAAGGTGGGCAGGATGTCGGGGGCGAGCAGTTCGTCGAGCTTGAGCCGCTCGGCATCGAAGCGCACCGCAAAGTGCGTGGGCATGCCGGGCGTCCAATCGTGGGCACGGAAGTACTGGGCCACCGAGCCGATGGCGTCGGCCGCGCTCTTGGACAGGTCGATGCGGCCGTCGCCATCGAAATCGATCGCGTGGCGCACCCAGCTCGACGGCATGAACTGGCCCAGGCCCATGGCCCCGGCAAAACTCCCGCGCGGCTCTAATGGGTCGGTGCCGGTGCGGTTCATCAGGCTCAGGAACTGCTCCAACTCGCGCCGGAAGAACGCCTGCCGCTCGGCCGCACGTGGGTGGGCCGCCGGGAAGTCGAGGGCCAGGGTGGTGAGCGCGTCCATCACCCGGAAGTTGCCCATCTGCTGGCCGTAGATGGTCTCCACGCCGATGATGCCCACGATGATCTCGGCGGGCACGCCGAACTCCCGCTCGGCGCGGGCCAGAGTGTCGGCATGGGCGTCCCAGAAGCGAACCCCGGCGCGGATGCGCACCGGGTCGATGAAGCGCCCGCGATAGGCGCGCCAGTTCTTGGGTGTGCCCGGGGGCGGCGGCAGCACCAGGCGCGGCACCTGGGGCAAAAACCGCGCCTGCCCGATGGCCTGGCGCACCCATTCGCGGTCCAGACCGCGGCGCTCGGCCAGGTCGTCGGCCAGGGCCATGGCGTCGGGGCGGCTGGCGTACAGCACAGCGGCAGCGGCCGCAGCCGGCGGGGCAGCGCTAGCGGTGGCGGTGGCGCTAGCGGTGGCCGCCTTGCGCGCGGCTGGGCGTGGTTTTTCAGAGGGTTTTTGGGCCCAGGCCCAGCCTGAACAAGCACAAGCCGCTATCAAAAGGGGAGCAATCAGTTTCGGTCGAAGCATGCCGTGAGGTCCAACAGGCGGCGCCATGATCAAGGATAAGGAAGTGGGAAGTGCGGTGCCACAGCCCACACGGTTCAGGTGCCGGGCCGCTGCGGCCAGGCCAGGCTGCGCAGGCTGCGGCGCAGTGCGGGCAGACCTTGGGTGGGATGCGGGGCGTAGCGGGTTTGTTCCAGCGCCAGCAACCATTGTGCAAGCGGCTCGCCGGCCGGCCCAAAAAACGCGCGCACCTGCACGGCGGTGGCGCGCGGCGGCAGGTGGGGTGGCACGGCCAGGCCGCTGCGCGCCAAGCGCTGGTGCACGCGCGTGAGCAGGCGCATCCAGGGGTCGTGCTGCGCGCGGTCCCACAGGTTCCAGCCTACGCCCAGCAGGGCTGCGGCCAGCACCAGCGCGCCCAGCACGCGGATCAGGTCTTCCCAGCCAGGCGACTCAAAGCCCAGCGAGCGCATCAAGTCGAGTTGGCGGCCTTGGGTGTAGTTGAGCACCCACTGGTTCCAGCGGTTGTTGGCCGCTTCCCACACGGCGCGCATCTGGGCCAGTGTGCCGGGGCTGAGCATGGTGTCCATGGCCGTGCCCAGTGCGCCGCGCGGGGCCTGAAGGCGCAGCGCCTCGCCAATGCGCCCCGGCGAGATGGCGCTGGTCGGATCCACGCGCACCCAGCCCTGGCCGGGCAGCCAGACTTCGGCCCAGGCGTGGGCGTCGCTCTGGCGCACCGTCCAGTAGCCGTCCACCGAATTGAGCTCGCCGCCCTGGTAGCCGGTGACGATGCGCGCCGGAATATCGAGCGCGCGCATGAGGATCACGAAGGACGAAGCGATGTGTTCGCAAAAGCCTTGCTTGCGGTCGAACCAGAACTCGTCGGCGGTATCGCGTCCGTACACGCCGGGCTCCAGCGTGTAGCGGTAGCCGCCGGTGCGCAGCCGCTCCAGCGCGGCGTTGACCAGCGCGGGCGAGGCGTCGCGCGACGGGTCTGGCACCAGACTGCGGTCGTTGCGCAGGCTTTGGGCCAGTGCCAGCGTACGGGGGTTGAAGCCGGGCGGCAGCTCGGTATAGGCGCGCAGGCTGGCTGTCATGGCCTGGGGGCCATGGCGGAACTCAAGGTGGCTTTCGGCGCTGTAGCGGGTTACGTCGGTGATGGCGTGCTGCGACAGCCATTGCAGATCGGGCGTCATCAGCGGCTGCAGGCCTGGGCCTTCGGGGCGGCGGGCGGCGGCGTCGAGCACCAGCAGCCACGGGCGTTGGTGGGGTTCGAGCGTCACCTCGTAGCGCAGGGCCGGGCCCTGCACCTGCAGCTGGGCCATGGCCAGGGCTGCGTCGCCGCGGCGGAAGTCTTCGCGGTAGGTCAGGGGCCGCCATTCGACGCCGTCGAAATCACCCAGCACCGGGCCGCGGAAGTACAGCGCGGTGCGCGGTGGCACCTCGGTGCCCGGCGGGCCAAAGCGCACGCGCAGGGCCACCTTGTCGTCGAGTGCGAGCTGCGCAATCGTGCCCACCTGCATCGAGCCCGACAGGCCGCTGCGTCCGGTCATGGCATCGCTGGGTACGCCCCACAGCGGCGCAAGCCGCGGAAAAAACAGGAACAGCGCCGCCATGATGGGCGCACCCAGCAGCGCCATGGTGCCTGCGGTGCGCATGGCCTGGACCAGTGGCGGCCGGCCCACGGGCATGTGCGCATTCACCAGCGCCGTGAGCAGGCCGAGCAGCGCCACCAGCATGGCCGCAGCAACACCCAGCGACTGGGAAAAGAAGAAGTTGCTGAGCATCGTGAAGAAGCCCAGGAAGAACACCACCATCGCGTCGCGTCGCGCCCGCACTTCGAGTGTTTTGAAGGCCAGCAGCATCACGATGAGCGTCACACCCGCATCGCGGCCCAAAATGGTGCCGTGCGTCCACAGCGTGCCCGCCACGGCAGCGGTCAGCAGCACCAGCAGCGTCCAGCGGCCGGGCAGCGGCCGGCTGTGCCACGCCAGCCAGGCGCGCCAGCCCAGCAGGCCCACTGCCACGGCGCTGGCCCAGCCGGGCAGGTGGCCGGCGTGCGGGGCAATCACCCAGGCGATCACGAACAACAGGAACAGCGTGTCCCGCGTGTCACGGGGCAGATGGCTGAGGGTCTGGCGCAGGCTCATGGCAGGCGGGGCGGGGGCAGGGCGTTCAGCACAGGGCCAGGGTTTCCAGGCAGCGGCGCTGGTGGGCGCTGCCGCTGTCGGGGGCGATCTCCAGCCCGTCGACGCGCAGGCCGTATTCGAGCCCGAGCTTGTCGGCCTGCAGCACCCAGGCCGTCAGGCGTGACAGGCGCGCTTCGCGCTCGGCCAGGCCCGTGGCCCGCACGTCCAGCCACAGCTCGTACTGCTGGGTCTGCTGGGCATCGCGGCTGACCAGCTCGTCGGTGCCCGAGGCCAGTGATTTGGCGGCCTTCTTCCAAACCACGAGCTTGAGCGGGTCGCCGCGCCGGTAGGCGCGCACGCCGTCGAATTCGCCCGCGCCGCGCTGGCTGGACGCGGCCCCAGCGCCCGTGCGGGGCTCTCCTGGCGGCAGCGGCGGCGGGTTCGGCTCGGGGGCTGGGTAGACCAGCAGCTCGGCTGCTGGGCGCCAGTGCGTCCAGGCGCGGAAGGTGCCGAGCGGAAAGCGGGTTTCTGCCACCACCAAGGGCAGTGGGTGCAGGCCGCGGCGCGTGGGCTTGAAGCCGATCTGGACGGTCGTCTGCCCCTGGCCAGGCACGTCGCACCAGACCCAGTGCAGGCCGTCATCGCCAGTGCCTGCCTGGGCGGTGTCGCCCTGGGTGGCCAGCGCAAGGCCGTAGCGTGTGGCCGGGCGGCTGCTGTGCAACTGCACCTCCAGCATGGCGCTTTGACCCAGAAACTGCGGTTGCGGGGGCAGCAGGTGCAGCCGCAGGCCGCGCAGCGTGCCATGGCACAGGTGCATGCCCACTACGGCGCTGCCCGCCAGCAAGAAGGTGAGCAGGTAGCCCAGGTTGAGCTGATAGTTGATGGACGCCACCAGCAGCACGAGCAGCGTGACGGCCAGCATCCAGCCCGCGCCGGTGGGCAGGATGTAGATGTTGCGCTGCGTGAGCAGCCAGGTGTCGGTGCGCGGCAGGCGCGCGAGCCACCATGCGCGCACACGCGAGCGCAGCGCGTTCAATGGGTTCAGGCTGCGCATGAATTAGGGGCCGTGCAACGGCCTGCGTGGTAAGGGGCTGCGTGCATGGGCGGTGCCACGATGGCGGGACCAAAAACGCAAACGCCGCGTCAGCCCAGCGGCACGGATTCGGCCATGGCGCGCACCTGCTCCACTGCGCCACGGCCTGCATCGCCCACGGGCACCAGGCGGTGGGCCGTGGTCTGCGGCAGCACAGCCAGCACGTCGTCGGGGGCCACGTAGTCGCGTCCGTTGATCAGCGCCTGGGCCTTGGCCGCATGCACCAGCGCAATGCCGGCGCGCGGCGACAGGCCTTGCAGGAACCAGCGGCCCGAGCGTGTGGCGTCGATCAGGTCCTGCACGTAGTCCAGCAGCGGCTCGGCGGTGTGCACCGCCAGCACCTGGGCCTGCAGCGCTTGCAACTCGGCCTCGGTGAGCAGCGCGGGCAGTGTGTCCACCAGGTCACGGCGGTCACGCCCTCCCAGCAGCTGGCGCTCTGCCGTGCGGTCGGGGTAGCCGAGCGAAATGCGCATGAGAAAGCGGTCGAGCTGCGATTCGGGCAGTGCAAAGGTGCCGAGTTGGTCGTGCGGGTTCTGCGTGGCGATCACGAAAAACGGATGCGGCAGCGCGCGGGTTTCGCCTTCGACCGACACCTGCTTTTCTTCCATGGCTTCGAGCAGCGCACTTTGCGTTTTGGGGCTCGCGCGGTTGATTTCGTCGGCCAGCAGCACCTGCGTGAACACCGGGCCCGGATGGAACACAAAGCCCTCGCGCCCGCGCTCGTACACCGACACCCCGGTCAGGTCGCTGGGCATCAAGTCGGCAGTGAACTGCACCCGCGCAAACTGCAGGCCGAAGGTGCGCGACAGCGCATGCGCCAGCGTGGTCTTGCCCACCCCGGGCACGTCTTCGATCAGCAGATGGCCGCCGGCCAGCAGGCAGGCCACGCAGTCCTGTACCTGAGACGGTTTGCCCACGATCACCGTGTTAAGCTGGTCCAGAAGCGATTGGATCTTGTGCAGTGCAACCATGCCAAGACGTTATCCGAAAAACGAGAGACACGGGGATTGAAGGTGAGCAAGACGGGCTATTTCACCCACCGGGACTGCTGGAAACATGAGATGGGCCCAGGTCATCCCGAGTGCCCAGAGCGGCTCGACGCGATCGAAGACCACCTGCTGGCCACGGGCATTGCCGATGTGCTGGAGCGCTATGAAGCGCCCGAAGCTTCGCTGAACGACCTTGAACTCGCGCACGACCGCATGCATGTGGCCGCGCTGCGCGGCCTGTCGGACCGGCTGAATGAAGAGCTGAACGCTGGTGGTCCCGCCTACATGCAGATCGACCCCGACACTTCGATCAATGCGCACACCTGGAAGGCGGCCTTGCGTGCCGCCGGCGCCGCACTGGCGGCCACCGATGCGGTGATGGCTGGCGATCTGGAGAATGCGTTTTGCGCCGTGCGCCCTCCGGGGCACCACGCCTGCCGCGACAAGGCCATGGGCTTTTGCTTCTTCAACAACGTGGCTGTGGCGGCCAAGTACGCATTGCAGCGCTACAACCTGCAGCGTGTGGCGGTGGTGGACTTTGACGTGCACCACGGCAACGGCACCGAGGACATCCTGGCGGGCGACCCGCGGGCGCTGATGGTCAGCATCTTCCAGCACCCGTTCTACCCTTACAGCGGCGACCACAACCCGGCCGCCAACATGGTGAACGTGCCGGTGCCCGCGTACACGCGCGGCATGGACATCCGTGAGCTCATCGAGATGAATTGGATGCCCCGGCTTGAAGCCTTCAAGCCTGAGATGGTGTTTGTGAGTGCGGGCTTTGACGGCCACCGCGAGGACGACATGGGCCAACTGGGCCTGACGGAGGCCGACTACGCCTGGATCACCCAACGCGTGAAAGACGTGGCCCGCCGCTTTGCCAAAGGACGCATCGTCTCGTGCCTGGAAGGCGGCTATGTGATGGGGCCTCTGGCGCGTAGCGTCGAGGCCCATGTGCGGGTGCTGGCGGACTTGTGAGCATCCTCTTGAGCGGCTTCGCCGCCTCCCCCTTCGCTGTCATCGCTGCGCGATGCAAAAGTAGAAGTGGGACGCCGCCAGCGCGGCGGGGTGGCCCTTGCGCGACAGTCCTGGACTGCGCCGCGCCAGTGTCGGCCGGCACGCCCCCCGGCGCCCTTTAGGAGTAAGACATGACAAGCATTCCTTCCAATGATCTGCTGTGCGCTACCCGCGACGCGCGCGGCGTGGTCACCTTGACCTTGAACGACCCGGGCCGCTTCAATGCCCTGGGCGCTGAACTGCTAGAGGCACTGCAGCAGACACTGGACGAACTCTCTGCCGACGACACCTTGCGCGTGCTGGTGGTGTCGGCCGAGGGCCGTGCGTTCTGTGCAGGCCACAACCTCAAGGACATGGCCGCCCACCCCGATCTGGCCTGGTACCAGCAATTGTTTGCGCAGTGCAGCCGCGTGATGCTGTCGCTCACCCGCCTGCCGGTGCCGGTGATCGCCCGAGTGCAAGGCATGGCCACGGCCGCGGGCTGCCAGTTGGTGGCGCAGTGCGATCTGGCCGTGGCCGCCGACACCGCGCGCTTTGCCACCAGTGGCATCCACTACGGCCTGTTCTGCGCCACGCCCAGCGTGCCGCTGCTGCGGACCATACCCTTCAAACCGGCTATGGAAATGCTGCTCACCGGCGACTTCATCGATGCGCCCACGGCGCTGCAGTGGGGACTGGTGAACCAGGTGGTGGCACCCGAAGCGCTGGACAGCGCCGTTGAGGCCCTGGTGCAGCGCCTGCTGGACAAGCCGCGCGAGAGCCTGGCCATGGGCAAAGCCCTGGTGTACCGCCAGCGCGAGCTGGGCCTGGAGGCCGCGTACCAGCTGGCTGGACAGACCATGGCCGTGAACATGATGCAGCCCGCCGCCCAGGAGGGTGCACGGGCCTTTGCCGAAAAACGAACCCCGGAGTGGAAGCGATGATGGCCGCAAGTGTGCAAACGCCCATGATCAAGGACATGGGGCAATGGATGCAGGCGTTTCTGGCGCCCACCGTGCTGATCGAACTGGGCAGCCTGGCGGTGTGTGTGCTGCTGGCCTGGCTGCTGGTCAGTGGCCTGCGGCGCGGGCTGGGGCAGGCCGACGGACGCTCCATCTTTTTTGGACGGCGGGTGGTGGACGGAGCGCTGTTCCCGCTGGTGTTGCTGGGCTTGGGCTATATGGCACGCACGCTGCTGATCGCGCAGGACGTCGGGCTTGCGGTGTTCAGGGTGGCGATTCCGGTGCTGGTGTCGCTGGTCGCGATTCGGATCGGCGTGAAGGTGCTGCAGGTGGCGTTTCCGCAGTCGGCTTGGGTGCGGCCGATGGAACGTACGATCTCCTGGATCGCGTGGTTGGGCATGGTGCTGTGGGTGACAGGGCTTCTGCCGCTGGTGCTGCAAGAGCTGGACGAAATCCGCTGGAAGGTGGGGGGCTCCACGCTCTCGGTGCGCACCATGATCGAAGGCGCGCTGACCGCGGGGGCTGTACTGCTGGCGGCGCTGTGGATCTCGTCCGCCATCGAGGCGCGGCTGCTGCGCTCGGCCACGGGGGGCGAGCTGTCGCTGCGCAAGGCCGTGGCCAATGCGATGCGCGCCGGTCTGATGTTCGTGGGCCTGATCGTCGGCATGTCGGCCGTGGGCATAGACCTCACGGCCCTGTCGGTGCTGGGCGGCGCGGTGGGCGTGGGCATCGGCTTTGGCTTGCAGAAGCTCGCCGCCAATTACGTGAGCGGTTTCGTGATCCTGGCCGAGCGCAGCATGCGCATTGGCGACAACGTGCGCATCGATAACTTCGAGGGCCGCATCACCGACATCAACGCGCGCTACACCGTGATCCGGTCCCTGGCGGGGCGTGAGTCCATCGTGCCCAACGAAATGCTGATCACCAGCCGGGTCGAAAACTTGTCGCTGGCCGACCCTCGGGTGTGGCTGTCCACCGTCGTGAGCGTCGCGTACGACAGCGATGTGGATCTGGTCACACGCCTCTTGTCCGAGGCGGCGCTGGTCAACCCGCGCGTGCTGCGCGACCCTGCGCCGAGCGTGGCGCTGTCGGCTTTTGGCGCCGACGGGTTGGAGTTCACCGTGGGCTTTTGGATTGCCGATCCCGAAAACGGCACTCTGGGTCTGCGTTCTGATATCAACCGGGCCATTTTGGCGGCCTTGCGGGCCCACGGCGTAGAGATTCCGTATCCGCAGCGCGTGCTCCACATCGCACCACCCCCGGCAGGCCACCCAGGCACCGCCCCGATTGAGGGGGCGCGCTGAGCCCATCGCATGGGCGCGCCCAGCAAGAGACTGCAGCGGTGGACTGGAGTCATGTCCCTAATCCCTGCTGTCATGTCGGCGCACTCGCCTGCGCGGGTCCGTGGTCTATAATCCAAAAAAGCACGATCGTTCTTTTTTGTGCTCCTGCTTCGGACCCCAAGGTTCGCGGTGCGGCATAGAATGTTCCAGTTTACGTAAACGTCAATTCAATCAACTCTAGGAGCCGCAGCAATGAAGGTTTTGGTCCCTGTCAAGCGCGTGGTGGACTACAACGTGAAGGTCCGCGTGAAGTCGGACAACACGGGTGTGGACATCGCCAACGTGAAGATGAGCATGAACCCCTTTGACGAGATTGCCGTCGAAGAGGCCGTACGCCTGAAGGAAAAAGGCGTGGTGACCGAAGTGATCGCGGTGTCCTGCGGCGTGGCGCAGTGCCAGGAAACCCTGCGCACGGCCATGGCCATCGGTGCCGACCGCGGCATCTTGGTCGAGACCGACGCCGAACTGCAGCCCCTGGCTGTGGCCAAACTGCTCAAGGCCCTGGTGGACAAGGAGCAACCCCAGCTCGTCATCCTGGGCAAGCAAGCCATTGACGACGACGCCAACCAGACGGGACAGATGCTCGCCGCCCTGGCCGACCTGCCCCAGGCCACGTTCGCCAGCAAGGTGGAAGTGGCCGGTGACAAAGTGAACGTGACGCGTGAAGTGGACGGCGGTCTCGAAACCCTGTCCCTGAGCCTGCCCGCTGTGATCACGACCGATCTGCGCCTGAATGAGCCGCGCTACGTGACGCTGCCGAACATCATGAAGGCCAAGAAGAAGCCGCTCGACACGGTCAAGCCGGAAGACCTGGGCGTGGATGTGACGCCCCGCCTCAAGACCCTGAAGGTGGCCGAGCCTGCCAAGCGTGGCGCGGGCGTGAAGGTGGCCGACGTGGCCGCTCTGGTCGAGAAACTCAAGAACGAAGCGAAGGTGATCTAAATGTCCGTACTCGTCATTGCTGAACACGACAACGCGTCCATCAAGGGCGCCACGCTGAACACCGTGACGGCGGCTGCCGCCTGCGGCGGCGATGTGCACGTGCTGGTGGCGGGCCACAACGCGGGTGCTGCGGCTGCCGCTGCCGCCCAGATCGCTGGCGTTACCAAGGTCATCCACGCCGATGCAGCCGGCTTGGCCCATGGCTTGGCCGAGAACGTGGCCGCACAGGTGCTGGCCATTGCCTCCGGCTACAGCCACATCCTGTTTCCCGCCACCGCCGGTGGCAAGAACGTGGCCCCCCGCGTGGCCGCCAAGCTGGACGTGGCTCAGATCAGCGACATCACCAAAGTGGTGAGCGCGGACACCTTTGAGCGCCCGATCTACGCCGGCAACGCCATTGCCACCGTGCAGTCGACCGACGCCGTGAAGGTCATCACCGTGCGCACCACGGGTTTTGACGCCGCGGCCGCCACCGGCGGCAGCGCCGCCGTGGAAACCGTCGCTGCTGCCGCCGACAGTGGCAAGAGCAGCTTCGTGG
>JBKBUN010000050.1:0-19819 GCA_046289925.1 Burkholderiaceae bacterium
GGGCCAAAAGACGGCGGAAAATGGACCGCTGCGGCCCATTTGCAGCCGACGATTCCCAAGTCCGACAGGCTCCTAGGCTCAGAGGTCGGTGCGCAGCTTCCAGATTTCAGGGAATAGCACCACGTCCAGCATACGGCGCAGGTAGCTCACGCCGCCGGTGCCGCCGGTGCCGCGCTTGAAGCCGATCACGCGCTCTACCGTGGTCAAGTGGCGGAATCGCCAGAGGCGGAAGGCGTCCTCGATGTCTGTGAGCTTCTCGCCGAGCTGGTACAGGTCCCAGTATTTCTGCGGGTTGCGGTACACCACCAGCCAGGCCTCTTTGACGGCTTCGCTTTCCATATACGGCTGCGTCCAGTCCCGCTCCAAATGGCTTGCCGGGATGTGCAGACCTTCCTTGGCCAGCAATTGCAGCGACACGTCGTACAGCGAAGGCGCTTCGTACGCCAAGCGCACCTGGGCCAGCAGGTCGGGGCGGTGCGCATGCGGCTTGAGCATCGCAGCGTTCTTGTTGCCCAGCGAAAACTCGATGGCGCGGTACTGGTAGCTCTGAAAGCCGCTGGAGCTGGCCAGGTAGGGCCGGATGGCTGTGTACTCGGGCGGCGTCATGGTGGCGAGCACGTTCCATGCGCTCACCAACTGCTCCATGATGCGACTCACGCGGGCAAGCATTTTGAAGGCCTCTGCGCGGGTGCTGGTATCAGGGTTGGCAATGCGGTCCATGGCCGCGCGCAGCTCGTGCAGCATGAGCTTCATCCACAGCTCGCTGGTCTGGTGCTGCACGATGAACAGCATCTCATCGTGCGCGGGCGACAGCGGCTTTTGCGCCGTGAGGATGGCGTCGAGCTGCAGGTAGTCGCCATAGCTCATGCTGTGGCTGAAGTCGAGCTGGGCGCGTTCTTCGCGCACGATGGATTCGGGCAGTGCGGCCGATGCCGCGTCGTTGTGGTCATCCGCTGGGGTTTGCGAGAGAGGGCACATGGTGGTGGACCTTTCCGATCAGGTGACGGCGTGCGTCTGGTTGAACTCGGGCTTGTGCCACTCGCCGCTCTCCAGCACCTGGCGCAGCTGCTCCACGGCATTCCACACATCTTCAAAGCCCAGGTACAGCGGCGTGAAGCCAAAGCGCAGAATGTCCTTGTGCCGCCCGCTGCCACCATCGCCTTTGCGGAAGTCGCCGATCACGCCACGCGCAATCAGCGCCTGCACGATGGCGTAGGCACCTGTGTCCCGCGTCAGGCACACCTGCGAGCCGCGCTGGGCGTGCGCGCGTGGCGTGGCCAGACCCAGGCCGTGGCCCGCGCAGCGCTCTTCCACCAGTTGAATGAACAGATCGGTGAGCGCCAGCGACTTGGCGCGCAGCGCGGCCATGCCGCCCAGGCCCTCGGCGGCGGTGAACACATCCAGCCCGCACTGCAGGGCCGACAGGCTGATGATGGGTTGTGTGCCGCACAGGTAGCGCGTGATGCCAGGTGCAGGCTGGTAGTCGGGCGTGAAGGCAAACGGTGCCGCATGGCCCCACCAGCCCGCCAGGGGCTGCCAGAAGCGGTCGGCATGGCGCGGGTGCACCCACACGAAGGCCGGTGCGCCCGGCCCTCCGTTGAGGTACTTGTAGCCGCAGCCGATGGCAAAGTCCGCCCTCGCGCCGTGCAGGTCCACCGGCACCGCCCCCGCACTGTGGGCCAGATCCCACACGCACAGGATGCCCTGGGCGTGCGCGGCGGCGGTCACAGCGGCCATGTCGTGCATGGCCCCAGTGCGGTAGTTCACATGGGTGAGCATGAGCACGGCCACGTCGGGGGTCAGCGACGCAGCGATCTCCTCGGGCTCCACCAGCACCAGCTCCAGCCCGCGCTCCTTGCACAGGCTTTCAGCAATGTAGAGGTCGGTGGGGAAGTTGCTGCGCTCGCTCACGATGCGCTTGCGCCCCGGCGCATCCTGTCGCGCCATGTTCAGCGCGGCGCTCAGTACCTTGTAGAGATTGATCGAGGTGCTGTCGGTGCACACCACTTCGCCCGCGCCTGCGCCGATCAGCGTGGCCAGCTGGTCGCCCAGGCGCTGGGGCAGGTCGAACCAGCGCGCCTTGTTCCACGATTGGATCAGGTCTGCGCCCCATTCGCGCCGCACCACGTCCGCAATGCGTGCGGGGGTGGCCTTGGGCAGCACGCCCAGCGAATTGCCGTCCAGGTAGATCACGCCCGGCGGCAGGTCAAAGTGGTCGCGCAGGACGCGCAGAGGGTCGTGCGCGTCGCGGACCTGGCAGTCTTGCAAGGTGGTCATGGATGCAGGTCTCCTTGAGGGTTCAGCCCTGGTGGGGCTTGGTTTGCTATACAAAAGTGAGCTGCTCGTGCTTGATTGATAAGCACGAGAAGCCAGAAAGGCCCCAAAGGCCCCAAAGGCCCCAAAGGCCCAAAGCCTGAAGCGCCAGCGCGCTCAGCGCAGCGACCGCAGCACGGCGCGCACGGGCGATGCATCGGCCGCCATGAGCTTCAGCGGGAGCGCGATCAGTTCGTAGTCGCCCTCGGGCACGGCATCGAGCACCAGGTTTTCGAGCACGCGCATCCCGCGGCGGCGGATGACCTGGTGGCTGTCCAGCGTCTTGCTGTCGGCCGGGTCGATGCTGGCGGTGTCGATGCCCACCAGTTGCACACCCAGGTCGGCCAGGCGTTCGATGGTTTCTGGGGCGTAGGCGGCGAGTTGGCCATCCCAGCGGTCGACAGGCATGTGCTCGTAGGTGCGTACCAGCACGCGGGCGGGCAGGGTGCCGTTCACCGCGTGGGCGATGTGCTCCCAGGTGATCAGCGGGCCGCAGCCGATGGCGTGGATCACGCGGCAGGAGCCCAGGAAGGCGTCGAGCGACACGTCGCCAATGGTGGCGCCCCGTGGGTCGTAGTGCAGCGGTGCATCGGCATGCGCGCCCACGTGGGGCGACATCGTGATGGCGCTCACGTTGACCGGGCAGCCGGGGCCAATGGTGGCGCACCACTGCTGGCTATAGGCCGTGTCGCCAGGAAACACGGGGCTGCCCGCGTGCACCGGAGGCGAGATGTCCCAGAGCCGGCGGGCGGTATGGGGGGTGGAAGGCGTTGACATGGGACGAAGTTTGCGTGTCCCGAAAAACCCGTGGTGTCGGTTATTTCCAACACTCTGTGGATTTTTTGTTGAGGCCTAAACTATTTTGACCCGCCTTTGCAGGCGTCAGGCGTACAGCTGGGCGCCAGCCACAAGTGCAGCCTGCGCACTTGTTTCACCCAACGCATCCACTACGGGCGTCCACACGCTGCGGTAGGGGGGCATGGCAGTTGTTTCAAAGGCGGTGTGGGGCCAGTCTGAGCCCCAGACGAGGCGATCTTTCGCCAGTGCTGCGACGCGCCGGATGTTGTGTGTCAACCGCTCATAGGGTGCCTGATCGCCCAGTCGGTACCAGCCGGACAGCTTCACCCATGCGCCCCGTTCAGCCAGCTGTTGCAGGGCGAGCCAGGCAGCATCTGTGGTGGGCAAGTTTGCATGCATGCCCGCCAGATGGTCCAGCACGCAGGGCAGCCCTGTCTGCTGGTGCACCTGAGCGATCTGCGCAAGGTGGTGGGGGTGGGCGTACCACTGGATGTGCCAGCCCAGTTCCCGCAGCGGCCCGGCCAGGGACTCCAGCGCATGGAGCCCGTTGCCGACCGGCGACACCAGGTTGAACCGGATGCCGCGTACGCCCAGCGTGTGCATTTTCTGCAGGTCAGCCTGCGGAGTGCTTTCATCGACCACCACCACCGCCCGGTGACGACCGGAACTGGCTTGCAGTGCATCCAGGATCAGGCGGTTGTCTGTGCCATACACGCTCGGCTGCACAAGCACCAGATGGCCAATGCCCAGCTGCGCGGCTTCAACCTCGATGTGCTCGATGGGATGTTGGGCCGGCTGGTAGTGTCCTGGCTGCACGGCAGCCGCACCGTCAAAGATGTGGACGTGGGCGTCCCATCCATTCAGGTGCGGCGGTTGAGCACCGATGGCAGTGGAGGTCATCGGTCAGCCCGCCACGATCTTTCGGTCACGCACCAGCTTGCCCCACAGGGTTTGCTGCGCCTGGATGAATTGGCCTGCGCTGGCCTGGGTGGCATCCTGAAAACTATCGCCACCCAGTGCCCGAATACGACCCAGCACTTCAGGATCGGCCAGGGCCTTGCGGATAGCGGACACCAGAAGCTTGCGGGTGTCCGCTGAAATGCCGGATGGCGCGAGCAAGGGGTTCCATTCCAGCACCTCGTAGTCGCTCACGCCGACTTCTCCCATGGTGGGGACGTTGGGTAGCGAACGGGCGCGCAGCTTGCTGGTCACGGCCAGGGGCCGCAGCTTGCCCGCCTGTATGTGTCCGAGGGACGAGGCCACGTTGGCAAAGAACAGAGGAACCTGCCCGCCCATCACATCGTTCATGGCCGGGCCACCGCCCCGGTACGGGATGTGCGACAGCTTGATGCCCGTGCGCTGCTCGAACAGCGCACCAGCCAGGTGCTGGGCGGAGCCGTTTCCGGAAGACGCGTACGCCACCGTATCCGGCTGGGCCTTGGCCTTGGCGATGACGTCCTGAGCGGATTTGGCGTCAAACCCGGGATGGCACACCAGTACGTTGGGGAATGTGGCCAGGATGGCCAGTGGCATAAACGCCGCGTTGCTGTCGTAGGGCAGCTTGGGGTAGAGCGAAGGATTGACAGCGAACGACGACGCATCCAGCAGCAGCGTTGTTCCGTCCGGTGTCGCGCGAGCCACTGCGGCGGCGGCCAGTTGCCCGCTGGCACCTGGTTTGTTCTCGACCACCACGGACTGCCCCAGAGCATCTGACAAACGCGGCGCCAGGATGCGGGCCATCAGGTCTGCGCCACCGCCCGCCGGGTAGGACACCACCAGCGAGATGGGCCGCCCGGCGGCGATGCCATTGGCACGTGCTCCGATCCAAGGTGCCGCCAGCGTGGCACCCAAGGCGGCGATGGAGGTGCGGCGCGTCACTGTCAACGGCCGATCATGTGCGGATTGGGGTTCGTGCGGTCGGTTCATGGTGTCTCCTTGGGATGTATTGGGTGTCTGTCTATGGGGCTGGCGTGGATCAGGTAATCGTCACTGTGTAGTGAAATGCGTGGGCATCGCCCCGTGTGATGCGCCATTCCACGCAGCGCCCGCTCAGGTCGTGCGCGGCGCGCTGCACCTGCACGCAGGGGTGGCCAGCGGCGAGTTCCAGATGAGCGGCTTGGGCGGCTGTCAACACACCAAACCCGATTTCGTCCACTGCACGATGCACATGCACCCCGCAGCGCCGCGCAAACATGGGGTAGAGGAGGTCGTCCCATTCAGAGGTGCTGCCCTCCACCAGGGGGGCAAACAGGTCCAGCGGTAGCCAGATCTCTTCCTGCAGACAGGGACGGTCTGCCAGCATGCGCACGCGCTGCAGGCGCAGAACGGCCTCGCCCGTGGCCAGACCCAGGCGCCGCGCCACACCCGCCGGAGCAGCCATGCGCTGGCGTGACAGGATGCGCGAACGCGGGACTTCGCTGCTGCCGGTGTCAAACCGGAAGAACCGCAACATCGACGCCCCGGCGATACCCTGCCGCACAAAGGTCCCTCGGCCCTGCAGACGCTCCACCAGACCCTCGGTCACCAGCAGCTCCAGCGCCCGCCGCATGGTGCCTAGCGCCACCTGATGTTCGCTGGCCAGCAGGCTCTCTGCCGGCAGTGCCGTACCGGGCGGCCATTCCCCCGACACCACACGAGCTCTCAGTGCCGCAGCCAGCGACGCATAGCGGCTGACACCGGGCGCTGAGTGGAGCGAAACGATGGTGGATGTAGGTTGCATGTTCATAACTTTGGTCCTCTAGAGGAATTTGTGCAAGAGATGGTTTCTCAGGGTGACAGAACTGGATGCGCAGCAGGTGTTGCGCGAATCTGTAGGAGGGACTGGGCGCAGGAAGCGGACTGTGCGCTGCGGGCGTTAGCTGAATGCCTCGCCACTGAGCGGTGCAAGGCCGTGCCGGGCGCGCGCCTTGTCGCAGGCGTAGCCGCCCACAGAGAACTCGCGGCAAGGCGCGGGGCGCAGTTCGTAGATGCTGCAGGCCACCTGGTGGCCCACCTCGCCGGTCAGCGCGGCGCATCGGATGGGCACCTGCTCCGTGCCCCGCATGCGGCAGGTGCTGCCGTTCACATCCAGCGCCAAGCCGTCGGGCACCGTGCCGCCCATGGCCTGCATCTCGTAGACGGCAAAGTCCACGCGAAAGCTGGCGCAGCAGGCGCCGCAGCTCAAACAAGGGTGGGTGGAATCGATGGCAGAGGAATCGGACATGCGAGCGGGGCCAGCAAGGTGTTGCAGCGGGAGTGGCAGGCGCTCATTTTTTGGCGTGCAATGCTAGCGAAAAGTCTCTGCTCCTGCCACGCGGATCCTCGCCGTTGCGTCCGGCACCGACTCGCAATCCCACTGCTTTGCGTTGCCTCAATGCAACCGCTCTCCCCCAAGGGTTTTGAACAGGTTATTTATAGAATGAGAATTAATATTATTTGTATCAAGGCCAGTTACCATGAAAACCATGGACGATGGCGCTGCGGCGCGCTTGCATTCGCCTGAGCGACAGACCCTGACAACCGGGCTGGACCAGCTGCCCCGAAGCGGGCAGGGCAGGGTGACGGGTCTGTTGCCCGCGCAGGACGCGCAAGAGCACAGCATGCTGCTGCGGTTGCTGGAGATCGGCTTTCTGCCCGGTGAAACCGTGCAGGTGGTCGCACGCGGCGGCTGGGGCGGCGACCCCATCGCGGTGCGGGTGGGGCAGGCCACGTTTGCGCTGCGTCGCCAGGAGGCTTCGATGGTGCAGGTGCAGCCGCTGGATGACGCCAGTCTGTCCAACAAGGAGGTTGCATGAAAGCTCAGGCTACCGTGTTGCCCCCCCCCGCAGATACGCCCCTGCGCGTGGCGCTGCTGGGCAACCCCAACTGCGGCAAGACCGCGCTGTTCAACTTGCTCACCGGCGCACGCCAGAAGGTGGCCAACTATGCGGGCGTGACGGTGGAGCGCAAGGAAGGCCTGCTGCAGACCGCCGCTGGCCGCCGCGTGCGCGTGCTGGACCTGCCGGGGGCCTACAGCCTGCATGCACACAGCGTGGACGAGGCCATCACCCGCGACATCGTGCGCGGGCGCCGTGCGGGCGAGCCGTTGCCCGATGTGCTGGTGTGTGTGACGGATGCCACCCACCTGCGCCTGAACTTGCGCCTGGTGCTGGAGGCGCGCGCCCTGGGCCTGCCCATGGTGCTGGTGCTCAACATGATGGACGTGGCCAAGCGCCAGGGCATCGCCATTGACCGCGAGGCGTTGTCGCGCGAGCTGGGCATGCCTGTGCTGGCCACCGTGGGCGTGCGCGGCAACGGCGCCCAGGAGCTGGTGCAGTGGCTGGATGGCGCCAATCTGCAGCAGCTGCAGCGCCCGGTGGTGGCGCCCGATGCGGTGGCGCGCCTGGACGCGAGCGACCTGGAGGCGCAAAACGACGTCATCCGCACCCACCAGGAGGTGCGGCGCATTCTGGACCGGGCCGTGCGCGTGCCGGTGGTCAGCCTGCGCACGGACGACCGCATCGATGCGGTGGTGCTGCACCCGGTGTGGGGCCTGCTGATCCTGGCCGCCACGCTCTTCTTGATGTTCCAGGCGGTGTTCAGCTGGGCCGAGCTGCCCAAGTCGTGGATTGAAGATGGCGTGGGCTGGCTGGCGGCCCTGGTCAACGCCCACATGGCGGACGGCCCCTTGCGCAGCCTGCTGACCGACGGGGTGCTGGCGGGTGCGGGCGGGGTGCTCGTGTTTTTGCCGCAGATCCTGTTCTTGTTCCTGTTCATCCTGGCGCTGGAGGACTCGGGCTACCTGCCGCGCGCGGCGTTCTTGCTGGACCGCGTGATGGGCACGGTGGGTCTGTCGGGCCGCTCGTTCATCCCGCTGCTGTCGAGCTTTGCGTGTGCCGTGCCGGGCGTGATGGCCACGCGCTCCATCACCCACTGGCGCGACCGGCTGGTGACGATCATGATCGCCCCGCTCATGACATGCTCGGCGCGCCTGCCGGTGTATGCGCTGCTGATTGCGGCCTTCATCCCCGAGCGCACCGTGGCGGGGGTGTTCAACCTGCAGGGCGTGGTGCTGTTTGCGCTGTATGTGGCGGGCATCGTCAGCGCCATGGCCGTAGCCGCAGTGGCCAAGCTGGCCCGCAGCGACACGCGCGCCACGCCGCTGATGATGGAGCTGCCCGCGTACCGCTGGCCCAGCGTGCGGGGCCTGGCCTACGGGCTGTACGAGCGGGCGGTGATTTTCATCAAGCGGGTGGGCGGCATCATCCTGGCCGTCACCGTGTTGTTGTGGTTCCTGTCCACCTACCCCGGCGCGCCAGAAGGCGCCACGCAGCCCGCCATCACCTACAGCCTGGCAGGCCAGCTGGGCCGCCTGCTGGAAGTCATCGTGGCGCCGATTGGCTTCAACTGGCAGATCGCCATTGCGCTGGTGCCCGGCATGGCGGCGCGCGAGGTGGCGGTGAGCGCACTGGGCACGGTGTACGCGCTGTCTGCCACGGGCGACGAGGTGGCCAGCCAGCTGGGGTCGCTGATTGCGGGCTCCTGGTCGCTGGCCACTGCGCTGTCGCTGATGGCCTGGTATGTGTTTGCGCCCCAGTGCATCTCCACCATCGCCGCCGTGCGGCGCGAGACCAACGGCTGGCGCTACCCGCTGCTCATGGTGGGGTACCTGTTTGCCATGGCGTATGCGGCCAGCTTTGTGACCTACCGCGTGGCGCTGGCGCTGGGCGGCGGCTGAAGGGAAACGTTGTGATGGTCCAGCAACTCATCGTCGGTCTGATCGTCCTTGCCGCAGCGCTCTATGTACTCTGGCGTTATTTGCCCGGGCGCTGGCGCCAAGGGTTGGGCAAGGTCCACCCGGGGCTCGTCCAGTCGCCGGGCTGTGGGGGAGGCGATGGTGGGTGCAGCAGCTGCGGCAGTTGCGCGGCGCCATCTGATGCAGGTGCTGAAAAGCTAGTGGTCATGCCCGTCCGTCGCGGGCCTGCTTCTCAGTAGTTGCTATATTTTATATAGCTGCTGGTGCTTGATTCACTAGCGCTACAAGCCGTTTTGACTCAAATTGTCTACTGGTACGGCTGGCCTTGGCCCAGCGCGCTCAACGCCTGTTGCAGGTTGACGCGCGCCTGGGCCTCGCAGCGTTGCGCAAAGTAGGCTGTGCCATAGATGTGCGGGCGGTCCAGAAAGCCTCGCAGCACTGCGCTGCGCCCCGCCACATAACGCGGCCAGCGCACAAAAAAGTATTCACGCCGCACGTTGCGTTCGAACTGTCGGTACACCGCGTCACTCTGGCCCAGGATGGCGAGGTCGATGTCCACCACCCACAGCGCATCGCCGGTGAGCGGGCCCGGGGTGTGGCGGGTGCCCATCACATGCTGGCGCACGGTTTCGGCCAGCGTGGTGGGCAGCCCTTGGCCCAGCAGGAACTGTCGCGCCCAGTCGGCGCTGCGCGCCTCGTTGTGTCCGCTCCACGGCCAGTAGATGGCGTCGTGGTACCACAGGGCGAGGGCCGCAGCATGGGGGTTGTGAAGCGCTCCGGGCTGCTGGTCCTGCACTGCCTGGAGGTGCCGCAGGCAGGCCCGCAGATGCGTGGTGTCGTGGTAGGCGCGGGGCCAGCGAGCCCAGCTGCGCAGCAGGCGCCTGCCCTCGGCCCGCCAGGCGGGCGTATCGCGCCCCAGCGCTTGGCCCAGGGCCTGCCAGTGCGCCAGCAATTCGGCGCTGTGAGCGGGCTGGCGGCGCCAGGGCATGGGGGCTTTTAGGCCAGTTTGCCCAGCAGCAGGTACTCCATCAGTGCCTTCTGCACGTGCATCCTGTTCTCTGCCTCATCCCACACCACCGACTGCGGCCCGTCGATGACCTCGGCCTCCACCTCTTCGCCGCGGTGGGCGGGCAGGCAATGCATGAACAGCGCGTCTGGCTTGGCCGCGGCCATCATCTCGCGGTCCACGCACCAGTCGGCAAAGGCCTGGCGGCGGGCTTCGTTCTCGGCCTCGTAGCCCATGCTGGTCCAGACGTCGGTGGTCACCAGATCGGCCCCCCGGCAGGCGTCCATGGGGTTGGCAAACACCTCAAAGCAGGCCGGGTTGGTCACACCAGCCAAGCGCGCATTCACTTCGTAACCACTGGGGGTGCTGACGTGCACCTTGAAGCCCAGCAACTGCGCAGCCTGTAGCCAGGTGTTGGCCATATTGTTGCCATCGCCCACCCAGGCCACCACCTTGCCGGCAATGGAGCCGCGGTGTTCGATGTAGGTGAACAGGTCGGCCAGGATCTGGCAGGGGTGGAACTCGTTGGTCAGGCCGTTGATGACGGGCACGCGCGAATGGGCGGCAAAGCGCTCGATCTTGGTCTGCTCGAAGGTGCGGATCATCACCAGATCCACCATGCGGCTGATGACCTTGGCGCTGTCCTCGATGGGCTCGGCTCGGCCGAGCTGGCTGTCGCCCGTGGTCAGGTGCACCACGCTGCCGCCAAGCTGGTACATGCCGGCCTCAAAGCTCACGCGGGTGCGCGTGCTGGCCTTCTCGAAGATCATGGCCAGCGTGCGGTCGGTCAGCGGGTGGTGCTTCTCGTAAGTCTTGAACTTGCGCTTGATCAGGGCTGCACGCTCGAACAGGTAGGCGTATTCGTCAGCGTCCAGATCTTTGAACTGCAGGTAGTGCTTGAGCATCGTCATGGCAGGGCTTTTCGTTATTCGGCCAGAAAGGCCTGGACCAGGGGCGAGAGTTTGGCGACGATTTCGTCGGCCTCGGCGGCGGTGAGGATCAGTGGCGGCACTAGGCGGATCACGCTGTCGGCCGTGACGGAAATCAGCAGGCCGGCTTCGGCTGCGCGGCCGATCAACGCGCCGCAGGGCTTGTGCAGCTCGATGCCTAGCATCAGTCCCTGGCCGCGGATCTCCTTGACGCCGGGCAGGCTGCCCAGTGCGTTTTGCAGCGCATCGCGCAGGTGCTTCCCCACTTTAGCGGCGTTCTCCAGCAGGCCTTCGGCTTCCATGATGCGCAGGGTTTCGACCCCCGCGCGCATGGCCAGCGGGTTGCCGCCAAACGTGGTGCCGTGGTTGCCGGGCTGCAGCACGTTGGCGGCCTTCGGGCCTGCCACCACCGCGCCGATCGGCACGCCCGAGCCCAGGCCCTTGGCCAGGGGCATCACGTCGGGCACGATGCCGGCCCACTGGTGTGCAAACCACTTGCCGGTGCGGCCGATGCCGCACTGCACCTCGTCGATCATCATCAGCCAGTCGCGTTCGTTGCACAGCTGGCGCAACTGTTGCAAATACTCAGCGCGCATGGGGTTGATGCCGCCTTCGCCCTGGATGGTCTCGAAGAACACCGCCACCACGTTGGGGTTGCCCTCGGTGGCCTGCTTGATGGCCTCGATATCGTTTAGCGGAACGCGGATGAAGCCCTCGACCAGCGGGCCGAAGCCGGTGTGGATCTTGGGATTGCCCGTGGCCGACATGGTGGCGATCGAGCGGCCATGGAAGGCTTTTTCGTACACCACGATCTGCGGCTTGGCGATGCCCTTGTCCACGCCGTACTTGCGCGCAATCTTGAGCGCCGCCTCGTTGGCCTCCAGACCCGAGTTGCAGAAGAACGCGTTGGTCATGCCCGAGAGTTCGACCAGCTTGGCGGCCAGCGTTTCCTGCAGCGGCACGTGGTAGTAGTTGGAGGTGTGGATCAGCTTGCTGAGCTGGTCCTGCAGTGCAGGTACGAGCTGCGGATGGTTGTGACCCAGGGTGTTCACGGCGATGCCGCCCAGGCCATCGAGATATTCCTTGCCATTGACGTCCCACACGCGGCAGCCTTGGCCACGCACCAGCGCGATGGGCACGCGGCCATAGGTGTTCATCACGTGGGGCGAGGCGGCCTCAATGAAAGCGGTCATGCGGTACTCCAGACGGTGCAGGTCGGGCCGCCGGTGCTGCGGCCCCTAAAAAAACGAGGTTCGATTCTAGGCGGCGGACCTCGGGCGTCCGTTGACGATTGCGCATCACTGCAATGCGCCCACGGCCTGACCCAGCGGCATGCGGGGGTTAGAGTCTCAGCTCTTATATAAGAGTTAGAATGCATACCGCGGCCCCAAACGCAGTGATCCTGTGGTAGCCGTGCCAACCCCACCCCACCCGATGGTCTCCCCCTCCGCCAAAGAAGTCTTCATCCAGGGCATCACCCACGACGGGAGAACCTTCCGCCCCAGCGACTGGGCCGAGCGGCTGGCCGGGGTGATGAGCGGTTTTCGTCCTGGCGGCGCACGCCCGGGCAGCCACCTGAGCTATTCGCCCTGGTGCTTGCCGACCACGCTGGGCGGCGTCAAGTGCGTGGTAGTCCATCGCGACCTGCGCGATCATGAGCCCATGGCCTGGGACTTCGTCATGAACTTCGCGCGCGACAACAACCTGCAGGTGGTCGAGGCCTGTTTGTTGCCGGATGCGCCGTCCCCGGCATCGCCGCCTGGCACGCCTCCGACAGCCTGAGCACCTGCCGGCAGTTCATTGGCGCGGTCACGGGCGGCGCCGGACTGCCGCCACTCCCGTCATCTGCCCCCCGTATCCCAGGCTCTGACGGGCCTCTTTGTGTTTGTGTGTGTGTGCCCGCGCGCCGTCCATTGCACAGCCGGGCAGCGGTGTGGAGCGTTCCAGGCGGCGTCATCTTGGGCGTGCCCGCCCAGCGCGGGTACAAAAAAACCGCCCGAAGGCGGTTTCTTTGCTTGCTGGCAGCGCACCCGTTACAAACGGCGCCGGGGCGGACCCGGCGGGCGATGAGCCTGAGGATCAGGCGGCGGCGAGGGCCTTGACCTTGGCGGACAGGCGGCTCTTGTCGCGTGCGGCCTTGTTTTTGTGGAAGATGCCCTTGTCGGCCACGGTGTCTACCACGGCTTGCATCTTCGCAAACAACTCGGTGGCCTTGGTCTTGTCGCCGGCCAGCACGGCCTTCTCGACGTTCTTGATGGCCGTGCGGTACTTCGAGCGCAGCGAGCTGTTGGCTGCGTTCAGCTTGACGTCTTGGCGGGCGCGCTTGCGGCCGGACGCCAGGCGGGGGTTCTTTTTCTTGGGCTTGGTCGATGCCATTTGGGTATTCCTTGGTGTCTGTGGATGTTGCCAGAAAAGCCGAGCATTATAGCCCGAAGCCCATGAACCTAGGAGCCTAGGAGCCTAGGAGCCTAGGAGCCTATTGGACTTGGGAATTGTCGGCTGCATGCCAATGGCCAATGGGCCGCAGCGGTCCATTTTCCGCCGTCTTTGGGCCCCATAGCCCCGCTATGGGGCTGCAAACACGGCGAAAACGGTCCTCGCTGGGGCTCATATCCGCTTTCGGCGCCCCAAGTCCGACAGGCTCCTGGGTTGAATGGGCCGCCACCTTGATGCGCCGCGATGGCGTGCTGCGGGAGCGGCGCAACGAAGGGCTACACTGCGGTCGTGTCCCTGTTCAAAGCCGCTTCCACCGTCTCCCTCTTGACCCTCGCATCGCGCGTGACTGGCCTGGCCCGGGATCTGATCATGGCCTCCATGTTCGGTGCCAGCGCGATGACCGACGCGTTCAACGTCGCCTTTCGCATTCCCAACCTGTTTCGCCGGCTGTTCGCCGAAGGCGCATTCAGCCAGGCCTTTGTGCCGGTGTTGGCCGCTAGCCGCACGACCGAGGGCGAAGAGGCCACGCGGCGCCTGATCTCCAGCGTCGCCACGGTGTTGCTCTGGGTGTTGCTCGTCACCTGTGGGCTGGGCGTGGCGGGCGCACCGGTGCTGGTGTGGATGCTGGCCAGTGGCCTGCACCAGCAGCCGCAGGGTTTTGAGGCTGCCGTGCTCATGACACGCTGGATGTTCCCCTACATCGGCTTCATGTCGCTGGTGGCGCTGTCGGCGGGCATTCTGAACACCTGGAAGCGCTTTGCCGTGCCGGCAGCCACGCCGGTGCTGCTCAATCTGTCCATGATCGCCGCTGCATGGTTCGGCGCGCCTTGGCTGGCGGCGCAGGGGGTCGAGCCGATTTACGCGATGGCCGGTGGCGTGATGCTGGGCGGCGTGCTGCAACTGGCGGTGCAACTGCCGGCGCTGGCCCGCCTGGGACTGCTGCCGCGTATCGGCATGACCTGGGGCAGCATCCGCGGGGCGTGGGCAGAGCCCGGCGTGCGCCGCATCCTCACGCTGATGGCACCCGCCCTGCTGGGCGTGGGCGTGGCGCAGGTGTCGCTGATGATCAACACCCAGATCGCCTCGTGGCTGCAGCCGGGCAGCGTGACCTGGCTGTTCTACGCCGACCGGCTGATGGAGTTCCCCACCGCGCTGCTGGGCGTGGCGCTGGGCGTGGTGCTCACCCCTCAGTTGTCGTCGGCCCGTGCGGCCGGGGACGACGCCCGCTACTCGGCCATGCTCGACTGGGGGTTGCGCCTGGTGCTGCTGATGTCGGTGCCCTGCGCCGTGGCCCTGCTGACCTTTGCCGTACCCCTGGTGGCCACGCTGTTCCACCACGGCGCGCTGCGCGACAGCGACGTGACGCAGATTGCCGTGGCGCTGGCTGGCTATGGGGCGGGCCTGCTGGGGCTGGTAGCCATCAAGGTGCTCGCGCCGGGTTACTACGCCAGCCAGGACATCCGCACCCCGGTTCGCATTGCCATCGTGGTGCTGTGCGTCACGCAGGCGCTCAACGTGGTGCTGGTGCCCTGGATCGAGCACGCCGGGCTGGCGCTGTCGATTGGGCTGGGGGCGCTGGTCAACGCGGCCTGGTTGCTGCTGGGGCTGTTGCGCCGCGGCCGCTACAAGCCCCAGCCGGGCTGGGCGCTCTTTGCGCTGCAGGTGGTGGCCGCCGGGGCCTTGCTGGCCGTGCTGCTGGCCTGGGGTGCGTTCCACTTCGACTGGGTGGCCTTGCGGGCGCAGCCTGGCCTGCGGGTGTCGCTGCTCGCGGGCTTCATCGTGGCGTCGGTCGTGCTGTACTTCGGCGCGCTGTGGGCGGCGGGCCTGCAGTGGCGGCAATTGTTGCGCCGCTGATGCAGGGCGGCCCCGGGGTGCATCGCTTGACGGCCTGCTCCCACACCCGTACAACCCTGCCATGAGCCTGAGCTATTCGGTCCCCACGGCGCTGGAGTACTTTGCCATGCTGGTGCAAAGCGACGAGCATTTTCCGCTGCTCGAAGCTGCAGCGAGCATTGCGCAGGACGAGTACCCCGAGCTGGATGTACAGATGCTACTGGGTGACATGGACCAGCTCCAGGCCCGGCTGCGCCGCCGCCTGCCCGCCGACGCGTCGTCTTTGGCGCGGCTGCGCATGCTGAACCAGTTTTTCTACGCAGACCTCGGGTTCGGCCCCAACCCCAACAACTACTACGACCCGGACAACAGCTACCTCAACGCCGTGCTGCGCACGCGCCGCGGCATTCCCATCTCGCTGGCGGTGCTCTGGCTCGAATTGGGCCAGAGCCTAGGTCTGCAGGTGCGGGGCGTGTCTTTCCCGGGGCACTTTTTGGTCAAGGTGTTGCTGCCCAAGGGGCAGGTGGTGATGGACCCGCTGACGGGCCAGTCGCTGGGCCGTGAAGAATTGGCAGAACGGCTGGAGCCTTACAAACGCAATGCCGGGCTGGTGGACGATTTCGATGTGCCTTTGGGTCTGTATCTGCAGGCGGCCACGCCGCGTGACATCCTGGCCCGCATGCTGCGCAACCTCAAGGAAATCCACCGCGCGCAGCAGGACTGGCAGCGTCTGACGGCTGTGCTCGACCGGCTGGTGATTCTGCTGCCGCAGGGCTGGGGCGAGCGTCGCGACCGTGGCCTGGCCCTGGCCGAGCGCGGTATGGTGCGGGAGGCGATTGCCGACCTGGAGATCTACCTGCACCACGCCGAAGACAGCCTGGATGTGGACGAGGTGGCCGAGCGGCTGGCCGCTTTGCGGCGCCAGAGTCACTGAACCAGGAGTCTGTCGGACTTGGGGGGCCTCGCCCGTAATCCGGCCAGGGCCGGTCGTTTTCGCGCATCCCGTACCCGGGGCAATCAACTCGGCTTGCGCAGGCGCAGGTCTCGCCAGAGCAGGCCGATCAGGGTCAGCGCCGCAAAGCCTGCCCCGGCCAGGAAGGTCAAGCGCGGGCCGTATTGGTCCCACAGGGCTCCGGCGATCACGCTGGCCGCCAGCATCGCCAGGCCGCTGACCAGGTGGTAGGTTCCATAGGCTGTGCCGCGCAGGTCGGCCGGGGCAGCTTCGGCCACCATGGCGGCGAGCAGGCCTTGCGTGAAGGCCATGTGCAGGCCCCACAGTGCCACGCCTGCCCACGCCACCCAGCCCTGGCCCGACCAGGCGAGCAGCCCATCGGCCGCGATGAGCACTACCAGTCCGGTGGCCAGCAGCCGCGTGCGGCTCACGGTGTCCGACAGTGCGCCTAGCGGATAGGCGCCCGCAGCATAGACCACGTTCATCACCACCAGCACCAGCGGAGCCCAGGCCAGGTCCAGTCCGCCCTGCTGCACACGCAGCACCAGAAACGCTTCGCTGAAACGGGCCAGCGTGAACACCGCACCCAACACCACCACCGCCCAGTAGCCGCGGCCCAGTTGGCGCAGGCTGTTGCGGGTCAGCGGGTGGGCGCGCGCGCGGCCGGGCGGGCGCTCGGGCTCTTGCACGCCCCACACCAGCAACACCATGCACAGCGCGGCCGGAATGCTGGCCACCCAGAACACAGCGCGTAAATCGTTGGCCCACAGCAGCATGAGCCCCATGGCCAGCAGCGGGCCGAGAAAGCTGCCCACGGTGTCGAGCGACTGGCGCAGGCCAAAGGCTGCGCCACGGAGGTCGGGCGGGGCCAGGTCGGCCACCAGTGCATCGCGCGGGGCCCCGCGGATGCCTTTGCCCACGCGGTCTATGAAACGCGCGGTGACCAGCAGGCCGACGCCGGATGCCAGTGCGAACAGGGGTTTGGAGAGAGTCCCCAGGCCATAGCCCATCACCGCCAGGGGTTTGCGCTTGCCCCACCAGTCGCTGAGGGTGCCAGAGAACACCTTGACGATCATCGCCGTGGCCTCGGCCACGCCTTCGATCAGACCCACGGTGAGCATGCTCGTGCCCAGCACCGTGACCAGGAACACGGGCAGCAGGCTGTGGATCATCTCGGAGGAGATGTCCATCAGCAGGCTCACAAAGCCCAGCACCCAAATGGTCGTGGGTAGGCGCTGGCGCGGCATGGTCACCGCAGCAGGGCGTCAGGCCACGACGACGGGTGCGCCATCGCCGCGCTCGGCAATGGTGCCGATGGCGTACACCTGCTCGCCCTGGGCGCGCAGCGTGGCAGCCGTGGCGTCGGCGTGCTCGGCGGCGACCACCACCACCATGCCAATGCCGTTGTTGAAGGTGCGGTTCATCTCGTAGTCCGAGATGGCGGCCGTCTTTTGCAGCCAGGCAAACAGCTCGGTTTGCGGCCAGCTGCTCTTTTGGAGGTGCGCGGCCATGCCTTCCGGCAGTACGCGCGGAATGTTCTCCAGCAGGCCACCGCCCGTGATGTGGGCCAGCGCCTTGATCGGGTGCTGCGCCAGCGTCGCCAGCACGCTCTTGACGTACAGGCGGGTGGGCTCCATCACGGCGTGGCGGAAGGGCTTGCCGTCCAGCGTCGCCGGCAGGTGTGGGCCCGAGCGTTCGATACACTTGCGCACCAGGCTGAAGCCGTTGGAATGCACGCCGCTGGACGCAAGGCCCAGCACCACATCGCCAGGACGCACGTCCTGGCCGTTCAGGATCTTGGACTTTTCGACCACGCCCACGGCAAAGCCGGCCAGGTCGTATTCGCCCGGCGGGTACATGCCGGGCATCTCGGCGGTTTCGCCGCCGATCAGCGCGCAGCCGCTGAGTTCGCAACCCTTGGCAATCCCGCCCACCACGGCCGCGGCCGTGTCCACGTCGAGCTTGCCGCAGGCGAAGTAGTCCAGGAAGAACAGCGGCTCTGCGCCTTGCACCAGTACGTCGTTCACGCTCATGGCCACCAGGTCGATGCCCACGGTGTCGTGCATGTTCCACTCGAATGCCAGCTTGAGCTTGGTGCCCACGCCGTCGGTGCCCGAGACCAGTACCGGCTCTTGGTAGCGCTTGGGCACTTCAAACAGCGCGCCAAAGCCGCCAATGCCCGCCAGCACGCCCTCGCGCATGGTCTTCTTGGCCAGCGGCTTGATGCGCTCGACCAGCGCGTCGCCTGCGTCGATGTCGACACCAGCGTCTTTGTAGGACAGGGGGGTGGGTTGGGAGGCGGAAGTGCTCATGGCGGGGTGTCGGCACGGACCAGCGTGCTTAGCAGACTAAAATTTGTGCGGATTTTACGGGTTGCGCCTGCAGCCCCCGGCGCCTGGCGCCGCTCCCGCCTCCGTTTATTCCGCTTTTGCCTGCGGTTCGCACGCCAGTCTCATGACGCTGCCTCCTGTTGCCTTTGATTCCCGCGCTGGCCGCTGTGCTGGCCATGCGCAGCCATGAAGCAGCTGGCCTTGGACATCGGCCTGGCACCTGGGCCCACGCTGAGCCGCTTCTTTGCGGGCCCCAACGAAGCCGTGCTGCAGCACCTGCGGCTGTGGGTGGGCGCGGGGCACGACCGCGCGGCGGTGCCCACCTATCTGTGGGGGGAGCCCGGCAGCGGCAAGTCGCACCTGCTCAAAGCCGTGCGCGAGGCGCTGCGCGAGCAGGGCGCGCAGGTTGGCTGGCTCGACCCGGCCACGTCGCCCGATCTGGAATTTGACGAAGCCTGGGCCGCAGTGCTCATGGACGACGTGCACCTGTACGACAGCGCCCAGCAGGCGCAGGCTTTCAACTGGTTCGTGAACGCCATGGCTCCGGCCACTGGCACGCCCCGCTGGGTGCTGGCCGCAGGGCGGCTGCCGCCAGCCGATTTGCCGCTGCGCGACGACCTGCGCACCCGGCTGGGTTGGGGGCATGTGTTCCAGCTTCAACTGCTGGGCGAGGCCGAGCGCCGCGCGGTGCTGCGCCAAGAGGCTGACGCCCGGGGCATCTTCCTGGGTGACGAGGTGATGGATTACATGCTCACCCGTTTTTCGCGCGATCTGGGCCACCTGATGCAGTTGCTCGGCCAACTCGATGCGTATGCGCTGCGCACGCAACGGGCCATCACCATTCCCCTGCTCAAGGCCATGCTGGAGTCCGAATAGCCTCCGCGTTTGCAGATGTTTCCGGTTTTGCTGGCGGCACGCCTGGGCGTGCTGCACTCTTGATTGCCCCTGGACCCCCGCCGATGACCGCTGCCACCCCGCAATCGCGCCCGCGACTTGCCTTGTTTGATCTGGACCATACGCTGCTGCCGCTGGACTCTGACTAT
The DNA here is from genome assembly GCA_046289925.1 of Burkholderiaceae bacterium. GTDB lineage: Bacteria > Pseudomonadota > Gammaproteobacteria > Burkholderiales > Burkholderiaceae_C > Acidovorax_G. The sequence continues at coordinate 19,354 of JBKBUN010000050.1, forward strand.
GAGTGGGGCGTGTTCACCACGCGCATTGGCTGGACGGACCCGGTCGAGTTCGGTCGTCGCAACGACGAGTTCTACGCCCATTACCAGGCGGGCACGCTCGACGTGCACGATTACGTGCGCTTTGCCACCCAGGCCGTGCGCGAGCGCGGCCCCCAGGCCGCTGCCGCCGCCCATGCGCAGTTCATGCGCGAAGTGATCGCCCCGGCGCTGCGCCCCGAAGCCCTGGCCCTGGTGCGCGAGCACCAGGCTGCGGGCGACCAGGTGTTGATCGTGACCGCCACCAACGAATTCGTGACCCGTCCGATCGCCCAGGCCTTTGGGGTGGAGACGCTGCTGGCCGTCGAACTCGAGCGTGACGCCAGCGGCTGGATCACCGGCGAAATCCGCGGCACGCCCACCATGCGCGAAGGCAAGGTGCGGCGCATGGAACAATGGCTGGCTGCGCAGGGGCTCGACTGGGAGCAGG